>JBOHJT010000038.1:0-16858 GCA_050728715.1 Methylocella sp. | reverse complement strand
GCCGCGAGGACGCGAAGGAGAAGAAATCGACGATGGACACTTACTGGGTGCCTGGCGTGAACCATCTCGGGACCTATGGCCGCTGGGCGTTTGCGGAATTCACGGAGGTCTATGAGATAGGCAAGGAATTTGCCGCGATGATCGGCCGGTTCGCGCAGAGCGAACCTGCCGCATGAAAACAACACCTTATTTCGAGGAGCAGGTGCTGCGGAAACGGCCCTATATCGAGCGGTCCATGTGTCTTGCGGTAATCGCCGCACCCTTGCGCCGCGAGGTTCAAGAAAATGGGCGAATACGTCATTGGGGAGAGGTGGTCGATTCACGTGACGGAAAAGAGCGTATTTTGCGGGTCGTCACGCTCGAAGATGGCGAAACCATTCACAACGCTTTTTTCGACCGCGACTTTCGAAAGGACAAGCCATGAAGATTCATTATTATCCTGAAACGGACAGCCTCTATATCGAGTTCAAGGCCGAGCCGGGAACGGAGACGCGCGAAGTGGCTCCGGGGCTCAACGTCGATCTCGACGCCACGGGCAACGTCGTAGGCTTCGACATAGATCACGCCTCGCGCAAGCTTGATTTGTCGAATGTGGAGACAATCGCGCTGCCCGTCCGCACCGCGAGGTCCGCGTGAGGTCGTGGCCCGTCAGAGGATGGCGCGCGCCTTTGCTAGCCGAAGGCCCACCGTCATTGCGAGCGCAGCGAAGCAATCCAGAAATGCGCGGAACGGGCTGGATTGCTTCGTCGGCTGCGCCTCCTCGCAATGACGTTGGTGCGCGAGGAGGCGCCGCGTGAAACAACCGGCTGTCTACCTCATGGCCTACAAACGCAATGGCACGCTTTATACCGGCGTCACGTCGAATCTCTCGCGCCGCGTTTTTGAACATCGAGAGGCTCTGGTGCCAGGTTTCACGTTCCGCTACGGATGCGAGATGCTTGTCTGGTACGAACGATACGAACGCATGGACGAGGCCATCGGACGCGAAAAGCAGATCAAGGCCGGATCGCGCAGGAAAAACCGGCGCTGATCGAAGCGCTGAACCCGAATTGGCGGGATTTGTACGAGGATTTGGCATGAAAGATCATTTCGTTGATTGGGCACGCCGTCATTACGACCGCGAGCGCGAGCGAAGTGGAAGGCAATCCAGCCCCCGGGCATTTCTGGATTGCTTCGCTGCGCTCGCAATGACGGCGGGCCTTCGGGCCGCAATGACGGAAGGGGCTGTGTAATGGCCAAGACACCCGCAGCCCAAAAGTCTGTCGAAGCGCTTAAGCATGACGAGGCCAAGCGGAGAAACATCCCGACGGCGGAGTTTCAATCTGTGCTGGAAAAGGAGCAGCAAGATCCGAAAAAAGTCCGCTATCCGCGCAACACCGATCTCGATCCCCAACTCGTCTGGCGCGGGAAGGATGAGCAGGACTGGAGCGAGCTCGTCGTCCACGCTCCGCCGCTGTACATCCAGGAAAAGGTTCAGCCCAAGGTGCTCATTGACGACCTGCTGCGCGCCACGCCGTCATTGCGAGGAGCCGCGGGCGACGAAGCAATCCAGTCTGGATCGCCGCGCCGCTCCGCGGCTCGCGATGACGGGCAGCCCGACCTCGTTGCCGATTTCAACGGCATTCCACAGGGCGTGGACAAGACGGAGTTCTATCAGCACGACCAGAACTGGTCGAACCGCATGATTCTGGGCGACTCCCTCCAGGTCATGGCGAGCCTCGCCGAGCGCGAGGGTCTGCGCGGCAAGGTGCAGTGCATCTATTTCGATCCGCCCTACGGCATAAAATTCAATTCGAATTTTCAGTGGTCAACCACCTCGCGCGACGTGAAGGACGGCAAGGCCGATCACATCACCCGCGAGCCGGAGCAGGTAAAAGCCTTTCGCGACACCTGGCGCGACGGGATTCACAGCTATCTTACCTACCTCCGCGACCGCCTCACCGTTGGCCGCGATCTGCTCACTGATTCCGGTTCAATCTTTGTGCAGATCGGCGATGAAAATGTCCATCGCGTGCGGGCGCTGATGGATGAGGTATTCGGGGAGGACAATTGTATCGGGCTAATCTCCTTCACAAAAACGACATCGGCAACAAACGACTATCTTTCAGGTGTTGCCGACTACATTGTGTGGTTCAGCAAGAGCAAAGAAGCCTGTAAGTATCGGCAAATCTATCGCGAGAAAGCAGCAGGTGGAGATGGTGCTGCGCACTATAATTCAGTCGTCTTCACTGACGGACGCAGACATGCCGCAAGCGCTGATGAACGAGCTGGCCAGCTTGGTGACGACGGTGTTCTTTTTACGGCCGATCAACTTCAGTCGGCTTCAATGGGACGCGAGAAGGGCGAAGGAGCTGCGTCTTGGTTTGAAGTGGAATGTGAAGGACGGACCTTCACCCCAACCATGCAAACACGATGGAAGACCAATGAGCCAGGGATGGCACGCCTTCGATTTGCTCAGCGGCTCCTTCCGCAGAAAAATGCTCTTCGCTATCTCCGCAAGATCGACGATTTTGCAGCATACGCTTTGTCAAAGGTGTGGACGGATATCGGGGGCGCTGCTGATAAGCGGTATGTTGTCGAAACCACGCCAAGGATCGTCGAACGCTGCATTCTCATGGCCACCGACCCTGGAGACCTCGTGCTTGATCCGACCTGCGGTTCCGGCACCTCCGCCACTGTCGCCGAACAATGGGGCCGCCGCTGGATCACGATTGACACCTCGCGCGTAGCACTGGCGCTGGCCCGCGCCCGCATCATGGGCGCGCGCTATCCGTTCTATCTGCTGGCCGATTCCCGCGAAGGCCAAATCAAGGAAGCCGAAGTCACCCGCACCGCGCCGAGTTCGCAGCCGGTGCGGGGGAACATCCGACAAGGCTTCGTTTATGAGCGCGTGCCGCACGTCACGCTGAAATCTATCGCCAATAACACTGAGATCGATGTCATCTGGGACAAGTGGCAGGCGAAGCTGGAGCCGCTGCGCGCCACGCTGAATGCGGCGCTGGGCCGCGCGCCCTCGTCATTGCGAGGAGGCGAAGCCGACGAAGCAATCCAGGTGCCCGCCGCCGCGGCTGGATCGCCACGCGCCTCTGGCGCTCGCGATGACGGGAAACAATGGGAGGAATGGGAAATCCCGCGCGACGCGGATTCCAAATGGCCCGAGGCCGCCAACGTGGCTCACGCCAGTTGGTAGCAGGCACGCATCGCTCGGCAAAAGGAAATTGATGCAAGCATCGCCGCCAAGGCCGAATTCGAGTACCTCTACGACAAGCCCTACGACGACAAGAAGACAGTCCGCGTCGCCGGTCCCTTTACCGTTGAAAGCCTCAGCCCCCATCGCGTGCTTGGCGTGGATGAGAACGACGAATTGATCGACTCCTTCAAAGAAGACGGGGCCGAATACGGAGCTAAGCAGTCCTTCCCCCAGATGATCCTGGAGAATCTCAAGACCGCTGGTGTGCAGCAGGCGCACAAGGAGGACAAGATCACCTTCACTGCACTTACGCCCTGGCCCGGCGACTTGGTTTGCGCCGAAGGCCTTTACATGGAGGGCGTCACCGAGAATCGCGCCGCCATTTTTATCGGCCCGGAATTCGGCACCGTCCAGCGCGCCGACCTCGTTGCCGCCGCCCGCGAGGCTGGCGATGCCGTATTCGACGTGCTGATCGCCTGTGCCTTCAACTATGAGGCGCGTACCACGGAGTTCAGCAAGCTCGGCCGCATCCCCGTGCTTAAGGCCCGCATGAATGCCGACCTGCACATGGCCGAGGATCTTAAGAACACTGGCAAGGGCAATCTCTTCGTTATCTTCGGTGAACCAGACATCACTCTCCTGCCGGAAAAGGACGGCAAACTCCGCGTAAAGGTGAACGGCGTGGACGTCTTCAAGCCCCAAACCGGCGAAGTCCGCAGCGATGGAGCCGAAGGCATCGCGTGCTGGTTCATCGATACCGACTACAACGAGGAAAGCTTCTTCGTCCGCCACGCCTACTTCCTTGGTGCGAACGACCCCTATAGCGCCCTGAAGACAACTTTGAAGGCGGAGATCGACCCACGAGCCTGGGAGACACTCAACAGCGATACCTCACGCCCGTTCGCAAAACCGACGATGGGGCGCATCGCAGTGAAGGTCATCAACCATCTGGGCGATGAGGTAATGAAGGTGTTCAAGGTCTAATATGCAATTCCGCATCGCCGACACCTTTACCGACAGCCTCGCTCGCCTGACCGGTGACGCGCAGAAGGCCGTCAAGACAACGGCGTTCGACTTGCAGCTCAATCCTGCAAATCCCGGCATGAGTTTCCACAAGCTCGACAAGGCACAGGAGGAAGTCTATGACACCGAGCGCCACTTGCTCTACGTCGCCTGCACCCGCGCGCGGGATCATTTGCTTGTTACCGGCGTCGACCCCGTGTCTGAATTCCTGGACGACATCATGAAGGGCGATCAAGGTTAACCGCAACGGAGTCCAGATCGCTTGGTGAACCCACCACGCCACGACAAAAACGCAGACAGCGACGCCAACGGCGAACAATACAAGGAGCACCGCGGCGCTCATCGCGCCAAATTCGCCGCGGCGATCGCGATGAATGTCATTTTCATTTCTATTTCCGTTTTGCTTTCGGCTTTGCGAGCCGCACGCCGGGCTGGTCGCCATTCGTGAACTCGACGCCGGCCGCTTCGAATGAGAAGTTATGGCGTCCAGACCGCCAAGAGGAGAACAGGGTTATTTTCTCCACTTATTGATAATGTAGCCCGCAAGGATTAGGAGACCGCCTGCCGCTATGGCTACAAATGCGCTCGACACTTCTAAGGGTATAGCGTCCATTTTTCTCTCCGTTCGATAATGGAGCACATGGGGCAGCGTTACGACGGCTTCGTAGCCCTAGGTGACAGTTTAGCTTTAAGAATTCAGAACCACGCGGCGATCATTTCGATTTCCGTTTCGCTTTGCCGAAGCCGACGCGCTTCTCGACCGGTGCGAAGAAAACAATCGCTGCGGAAAAAGCCCGCCGGTTATGGCGGGCTAGAGTTGCCGAGTGGGATTGAGCAACCTAACGTTGTACATTTTCAAGAGTTCGATGTTTAGGTCTAGTTGCGGTGCTCAACTCTTCGTGACTGCCAAGCGAAGCCTGGCACCGTTGGCGCTGCCGCGGCCTCGCCTACCGTCACTTCCGCCGCGCCGCCCGCGACAAATTCTCTCATTTTGCTTTCCGGTTTGGTTTCGGCTTCGCGAGCCGGACGCCGGCCACGTCGCTCATTTCAAGAATCCCTGCCCCGCGGATGCGAGCATGGCCGCCGCAACGATTGCCACCATCTTTTGACGAGCACGCGCCGAGTCCTGCCTAGGTTCGCAGCAGCGCCTTGAATTTGGCGAAAACTCGCTCGATCGGAGGTAGTGGGTCAGTTTGAGTTGCCATAATCTCGGCGCGCTTCCCATGCCTCCAGGACTTCCACAATATCGCTTACTTCCCAGAGCCGCTTGGTGACGCCAGCGGCCATGGCTGGGGTTGTCCGCAGCGCCGAATGGATGCGCACGAAATTGTAATACATCATGTGAAGCGCGACAGCATGCGCATGGTTCTCCACTTTTTTAGAGAACGCATTCGTTAGTCGCGTGAAGCGGCGCGTGTGCATTCTGATCGTAAGATTTGAACGCTCCACATATGAAGTGCTGACACGCTTGGGGTCTGGATTGCCTTCGATCCGATGCTTGACCGCACCATTGCATTGGGCCGGGCTGTAGCGGCCCTTGGCGCTGTCTGGCGCCTCGCCATAAGTTTTGACCAAAATCGCGTAATCGATATCGCACCCGAATGCCCCTTCAACGGCTTCAAGATATGACTTATGCCCGTCGCTGGTCAATTGAACGCGGTTTGCAAGCCGAGACGCAAGATCGTCCATAAAGATGATTGCGGAGTCGCTGTCGCGACCTCCGACGAACCATGACGGCATCATCTTGGTGTCAGTATCGATCGCCGTCCATGTCCACACGTCGCCAGCATTCGCGGGAGCCGCCTTAGCCGCTGCGACGTTCTTTTGCTTCGCATAGACGAAATTCCAAATTTCATCGACCTGAATGCGCTTGCAGACGAGATTGCGAAGAACGCGATCTTGATAGGCTGCGCACGCCTGCCCGACATCGACCACCAGCTTGGCCACGGTGTTTTTGCTGGCGCCGGTTAGGCGAGTGACTGCGCGGATTGAGGAACCCTCGCAGAGAAGATGGAGGATGCGGGCGCGATCGTCTCTGGTCAGCCTGTTCATAATGACTATTATGCTTGAAACAGGAGCCGAAGTCAATAGCAATATTACACTATGTGTGAAAATGTAATTGACAACCAATCACGGTGCGATATATAGAAGGCATCCATGGACGTGGCCTTCGAAGATGGGTCCTTGGACCGGCTAGAAACCGACGCCAGCTTCAGTGCGGGATTCGGGGGTGGCGTCGTGAAGGCCTATCGAAAGAGGATGCAGCAAATTCGCGCGGCGACAGATGAACGGACCCTTTACGCTCACCGCTCGCTTCACATCGAAAAGCTCAAAGGCCCCCGTGAAGGGCAGTTCTCAATGAGACTGAACGATCAATGGAGGCTCGTTTTTGAACTTCATGGTGAGGCTCCAAGAAAGGCCGTCTACGTCATCGAAATCGTAGATTATCATTAGCAAGGGGATAGGAAAAATGCTCGCTCGTATCCCGGCAGAGGTTTTCCCACCAGGGGAGTTTATGCGCGAAGAGCTTGAGACTCGCGGATGGACTCAGGGCGACCTTGCCCAAATTATGGACAGGCCCTTGAGGCTCATTAACGAGCTAATTGCTGGTAAGAAGCAGATTACTCCAGAAACGGCGCGCGGGCTTTCAAAGGCCTTTGGCGACGGCGATCCGCTTTATTGGATGAATTTGGACGCTGCTTATCGGCTGAGACTGCTAGAGCCGGATCAAGACCGGTCCGTAGACCGGCGCGCGAAACTCTATTCACTATTCCCTGTTCGGGAATTGATGAAGCGCAATTGGATTGAGCCGTCAAAAAACCTGGATGTCATTGAGCATCGCGTGTGCCGATTTTTTCGTATCAAAACTCTCGATGAGCGTCCGGAGTTCACGCATGCTGCAAAGGCGGGTCTATATGACGAGCGAACCGCTTTGCAGTGGGCATGGCTCTATCGTGCGAAGGAACTTGCTGAAGGTGCACCATCGTCGCCCTACACAGAGCGTAAGCTAAGAGATGCGCTTACTAAGTTGCGAGCTTTAATGGTTGCACCAGAAGAAATTCGACAAGCGCCACGCATTTTAGCAGCAGCTGGCGTTCGCTTTGTAATTGTTGAGTTTCTGCCAGGAGCAAAGATCGATGGGGCAACGTTCTGGCTCAATGATACGCCAGTTATCGCCATGTCAATTCGATTTGACCGAGTTGACAACTTTTGGTTCGTTTTGCGTCACGAAGTCGAGCACGTGTTGAACCGTGACGGGCTGGTCACCATTGATCTTGAACTGACTGAGCGACTTCAACGTAAGGACCGTCTGCCACCAGAAGAGGCTCGCGCTAACGCTGTCGCGAGCGAGTTTTTGGTTCCAAAATCGGAACTGGACAGCTTTGTCATGCGCGTTCGGCCGCTCTATTCGGAACAGCGGATTTTATTGTTTGCCAAACGGATCGGTGTTCACCCCGGTATAGTTGTCGGCCAATTGCAGTTCCGAGACGAAATTCCGTACACGCATTTCCACAAGCATCTAGTGAAAATCAGGGAAATCATCACACAGTCGACCGTTACTGACGGTTGGAAAACTGTCCCGCTAATTCTAGGACAAAGCGGAGCGTAACCGGTGCCCACATTCAACGAACAGTTGGTGAAGATAGTTGAGGATTACCGCGCCGCTAGTCGGCCTTGGCCGGCCAGCGCCGAACAAATTGCCGAATGGGCTGTGGAGCAAGAGCGTTTCCATCTGACGCGAGGAATGGCGATAAGTCAGTGCAAAGAGAAAATTGCGCGAGCCATGCGACTCGAACACGTCAAAGATAAAAAGGCGCGCAGCATCAGGAGATATTATGCTGCGCGCCTTCGCGACAACGGTCAACTTGTAATGAAGTGGGATGACCTGAACGCGGCGCGCCCATTTATGGAGGCGTCAACCGCGAACCGCCGGAACCAAATTCTCGGTGAATGCCACCAGCTAAAGAACGACGTGAATAGCTATAATGAGCGGCGATGTCCTGAAGAGCCGATACAGGTTGAATTCAATTTCACGGTCGATTTGGAGGAGCTAGAGCAGCTAGACGGGGCTGCATAGTCAGCGCGATTTTTTCCAGCGCGTTTGGGCCGCCAATCGAGCGATTTCCGTTCGTTGCTCAGGGGTAAGCTTCATTGCTCTTGCGCGACCACCTTTTGGCCCTCCCGCATTACCCCGCGCAACGGCCGCAGCGCTCTTGCCTTGTTCCTCTGGCGTTGGCTCGCGGACCTCGACCTGCCCGCTCGCGATATCGACAACAAGCTTAGCAGCTTGATTGAAATCACGGGGGCGCTTGGGATGTTTGTCGGCCATGATTCCATTATGCACAGATGCACGTCCAGTTTCCAGTGCGGCGGATAACTGCCTTATTCAAACTGACCCACTACCCGATCGGATTGAGATCGGGGGAGTAAGGCGGCAGGTAGAGCAAGCAGGCTCCCCGCGCCTCGATGGCCTCGCGGACGCCTTTCACCTTGTGCGCGGCGAGGTTATCCATGACGACAATGTCTTCGGGTGACAGCGCCGGCGCCAGCACCTGTTCGACGTAGGCCCTGAACCACCCGCCATTGATCGGGCCGTCAAGCATGAAGGGCGCGGTCAGCTGGTCGCAGCAATCACCCGAACTCGGCGAAAGGCCGGACCATTAGGACGCGGCGCGTTCGACTATTGAGATCACTCCTGAGATAGTTACGGCGGCTGCGTTGGTGTTGGAACGTCGTTTCGATTGTTCTCAAGGTATAGCAGCAATCGTCGCGGAAGATTTGTTGCGCGCAGCGCTTTGTCGGAAAAGTGAGGGGCAACGAAGCGCAGCAGCCGATTTGCGAGAGCAAGGAATCCCTCGGCTGTTTGATTTAGCGTATTCGTTGTTGCGCCCCTTGCATCCGCCTGGGCTCTAACGTCAAGATGATGCGGTGTCAGAGCTATTGGCGACTCCCAAGGCTCCAGAACACTAACGTCGAGAATGAAGTTTGCTTCCCAGTGTGCGATTGAGTTGCGGACCGCTACCGACGAATTTAGGTCCTTCAGAAGCGGTGTCCACTCATTCTTGATAATCGTTTTATCGAAATGAGCGCGGCACAGACGGTCAACCAATTTCACTTTAGAGTCCGCGCTTTGGATGTGAAGGAACACGACGGACGAATATTTATAATCTGTTTGCATGATCGCGTGTGCGAGAACAAACAGACCGGCTTCAACGTGCTGCCATCTTGCCGTTGCCCTCCCGATGGCATGGTAGAACGGTGCAATTGTTGCCTCTATGGTTTCTTGGTCTGATGATGTACCGTTGGGCATGGTAGCTCCGAAGCGATACGCGCCGGCGCTTCGGCCCTGAACGTGGCGCGAAGTCGTCGCCGCGGCGTGATTGTAGCAGCGGATTCCGACGAAGCCGCATCCAATTTTCAATAACGTGACAACTCCTTCGAAATAGCTCGCTTTCTGCGCGGGCCAACGGAAAGAAAGTTGACGAGGCCGATCTCTGCAAGCAAGCGAATGCCCTACCGCCTCGCCATAGGCTCACCAATCACCCAATCACCAGGATATGCTGCGCTCGGATGCGTCGGAAGGTGCGACTGGGACAACAGATCCCCGTTTTGATCGGCCTGACCCCTGGAAGTGCCTTTTCACGGGGGCCCACCGCGCCTCCGGCAATGGTGTTCCAGGATAAGTCGACCGACGCAGTGCCACACGTTGCGGTGAAAGAGATACGGATGCTGACCGTAACGGTTGCGCCGGGGGAAGCGAGCGTCTGCGGCGAATCGGTGCCGCCGGGGCTTTTTTGATCTACGACGATTGACTGCTCCGCCCGCATGAAAAAAGCAAACACCGGCCGTCGCCGAAATGGAAATTGAAAAATGGCGAGCAGAGACTGGCACCCGAAACCCGCCCCGTAAAGGCCGAAATACCAGAAATTGCGCGATCTAGCTGAGGTCGCTGGGTGGGTCGCGGACCAGGGGCCAACGGCCTATGCTTTATGGATCGGTGGGGCCACGCCCCCGCAAGGATTATTCATGTAAAATAAATGGGCGGGCGGCTTCGAACCATCCCGCCTCCACCTATATAAATCCTATGAAAACACTGTATGAATTGGAACGGTCGTCCTGTCGATGGCCAATCGCGGACTTGACGTTGCCAGGCCGGCGGCCGGGCAGTCGGCATCTTTTTTGCGGAAAGCCGGCCGCCCCTGGCAAGCCTTATTGCCGTGAACATGCTGCTCGAGCTTTTCAGCCCCTTAGTCTCCAGAATCGCGGCAGGCGGCAGAGGCAAGGTCGGGCTCAGACAGCTTCATCGTCAGCTTCTAAACCGAAAGCCTGCCATAACCTTTTCGGAAGTTTAGGCGGCTTGCGCTCGATAGCATCGCGTTGCTCTTCGCAGTCGCGCGAGTGCTTGACTAAGTCAAAGTTCATCATCGCCCTTGGTGTCGCGATCGTCCATTCGGACGCTCGAACGATGGGCGAGGCATGCGCATGATTGGCGCTGTTCGAATAGCCCGAGCGGATGGCGTCGGCTTGTTGCGAAGGAAATCCTATGGCGACGATGAAGCATGTCAACCCCGACGACATACGCACACTGTTCTCTCGCGCAATGTCGGATATGTATCGCGCCGAGGTGCCGCAATATGGCGCACTCCTGGAACTCGTCGCTGACATCAATGACGAAACCCTGCGACGTGACCGGGATCTAAGGGCGAGCCTCGAGTGGGCTGGCGAGTTCGGTCGCCTGAGCGTCGAACGCCATGGCGCCATTCGTCTCGGAACCGCGCAGGAGCTCGTCGCGATCCGCCGCGTTTTCGCGGTCATGGGGATGCATCCGGTCGGCTATTATGATCTCTCGGTCGCTGGCATTCCAGTCCACTCGACTGCGTTCCGGCCGATCGACGACGAGGCGCTGCGGCGCAATCCGTTCCGCGTTTTCACTTCGCTCTTGCGGCTGGAACTGATCGAGGACGAAGGTTTGCGCGCCGAGGCCGCCGCGATCCTTGCTGCGCGGAAGATATTAACCCCACGTACGATCGAGCTTGTCGCGGCCTACGAGCAGCAGGGTGGTCTAACCGCGGAGCAGGCAGAGGAGTTCGTGCGAGAAGCCCTGGAGACTTTCCGCTGGCATGGCAAGGCGACGGTCACCGCCGAGACCTACAATCGGCTGAATGACGCCCATGGTTTGATCGCGGATGTGGTGAGCTTCAGGGGTCCTCACATCAACCATCTAACCCCACGCACGCTCGACATCGATGCGGCGCAGGCGGAAATGCCGAAGCGTGGGATCACGCCGAAAGCCGTGATCGAAGGGCCGCCGCGGCGAAAATGCGCGATCCTTTTGCGGCAAACGAGCTTCAAAGCGCTTGAGGAAGCCGCCACCTTCAAGAGTGCGGCAGGCGGGACGGTAGCGAGCGCCCACACGGCGCGCTTCGGCGAGATCGAGCAGCGCGGCGCCGCCCTGACGCCAAGAGGCCGCAAGATCTATGACGATCTGCTTGCCTCCGTTCGCGGCGAGGTGCAGGTCGGATCGAGCGGGGCGAACGCCTCCGACTATGCGACGGAGCTGGCTGAGCGATTCAAGACGCTGCCCGACGACTGGTTGACTCTGCGCGCGGAAGGGCTTGCCTTCTTTCGCTATTCGGCGACCAGGGCCGGCATCAAGGCCGTTTGCCGCGACGGCCTTTCGCGGTCGATTGAGGCGCTGATCGCGGACGGATATCTGCGGTTCGATCCCATAATCTACGAGGACTTCCTGCCCGTCAGCGCCGCTGGGATCTTCCAGTCCAATCTCGGCGGCGACGCCCAGCATCACTTCGGCGAACGCGCCAACCGCGCCTTCTTCGAGGAGGCGCTTGGGCAGCCGGTCCTGGATGAGTTCGACCTCTATGCGCGCGCCGAAAGGGCTTCCCTCGAGGCCGCGCTCAATGAGCTGGGCCTTGGGGACGCGGCGCTGAAGTCTATCGCCTGAGCACTGGAAATAGACGCCATGATAACCACCCTCTCCACAACGGGCCTTGCCGCCGAAGTCGATGCGTTGCTGGCTGGCCTCGGCGTGGCCCGTCAGCGCTACACGGGGGGAACGCTCATGGCGCGCTCCCCGATCTCCGGGCAAGTCGTCGCCGCGGTTCAGGAAATCGATCCTAACATCGCGAGGAACGTGATCGACGATGCCCACAGCGCCTTCCTCTCCTGGCGCGATGTGCCAGCGCCGACGCGGGGTGAGTTGATCCGGTTGCTCGGCGAGGAACTTCGCACGCATAAGGACGCGCTCGGCCGCCTAGTCTCGATTGAAGTCGGGAAGATCGTCGCCGAGGGTCGTGGCGAGGTTCAGGAGATGATCGATATCTGCGATTTCGCGGTTGGTCTATCACGACAGCTTTACGGCCTCACCATCGCGACGGAACGCAGCAGTCATCGGATGATGGAGAGCTGGCATCCGCTCGGCGTCACCGGCATTATCACGGCCTTCAACTTCCCCGTCGCGGTGTGGTCGTGGAACGCCGCGCTGGCGCTCGTCTGCGGTGACAGCATCGTCTGGAAGCCGTCCGAAAAGACTCCGATCACCGCGCTCGCCGCTGAGGCGCTGTTCGAGCGCGCCCGTAAGCGGTTCATCGATCAAGGAGGCCCGGCGCCCAAAGGCCTCTCGACCTTGCTCATCGGCGGCCGCGACCTCGGCGAGATACTCGTCGATCATCCCCGGGCTGCGCTTGTCTCCGCCACCGGGTCGACGGCGATGGGCCGCGCTGTGGGCCCGCGGCTCGCGCAGCGCTTCGCCCGCTCCATTCTCGAGCTTGGCGGCAACAACGCGGCGATCGTCTGCCCCTCGGCCGATCTTGACCTCACCTTGCGCGGCGTCGCGTTCGCCGCGATAGGGACCGCCGGCCAGCGATGCACGACGCTGCGGCGGCTATTCGTCCATGACGGCGTGTATGACAGCTTCGTGCCGCGCCTGAAGCAGGCCTACGCCTCCGTCGCCATCGGTAACCCGCTCGACACGAATACGCTGGTCGGTCCCCTGATCGATGGGCGGGCTTTTGCCGTGATGCAGAAAGCGCTCGACGCGGCGAAGGCGGCAGGCGGCATCGTGACCGGCGGAACGCGCGTCGAGGATGGAACGGCGCCCGACGCCTATTACGTCCGCCCGGCGATCGTCGAGATGCCGAAGCAGACGGGGCCGGTGGAACATGAAACCTTTGCCCCCATCCTCTACATCATCCCGTACAACGAATTCAACGCCGTGCTGACGCTACACAACGCCGTGCCGCAGGGCCTATCGTCCTCAATCTTCACTAACGATTTGCGCGAAGCCGAGACCTTCCTGTCGGCTCGCGGCTCCGATTGCGGCATCGCCAATGTCAACATCGGCACCTCAGGCGCCGAGATTGGTGGGGCGTTCGGCGGCGAGAAGGAGACCGGCGCCGGACGGGAGGCTGGATCCGACGCCTGGAAGGTCTACATGCGCCGGGCCACAAACACCATCAACTACGGCCGGACGCTGCCCCTCGCGCAGGGCGTCAAATTCGACGTGGTCTGAAGTGGGAGGCGGTGCTGCGGCTATGTTCGACCAATAAATTGAAGAAGCAGAATTAAGATGTAACCGCCGGGCGGGTCTCTATGCTCATCGCAGGCGCTACCTCGAGAGCGGTTTAGTCCAGTTTGAAACGAGCAGACGACGGGTAATTGGCGCGAACAAAGTAATGGATCGTAGCAGCTCGGTCGTCGATTCCTCGAAGAAGAAGCGGTCGTGGTTGGCATACCGTTTGACTCCACCATCACCGCCTGTCGCGATTTCTGGCGTTCAAACGTTCAGAACGTCGGGATGCTGATCTTCGCCGATGCCCATATAATCGGTACGGCGAGTTCAGCGGGACGAGCAAGCGTACATTCTCAGGATCAATTCATCGTCGCATGCTCCCATTACGATGACAAAGACAATCAGGGCGCAGTCTCCGCTCGATGTCGGTGCCGGTCGGCATCGACGCCGGCACCCTGGACCCGCCATTGCCGTGCGTACCAAAGTGCCACACCGAAGCTTGGAAGCAATGAGCGTGCTCGACCGGCAACATGCAATATTTCTTTCGGCACTATTGGCAGTAGGCTGCGCGGAGCTTTTCTGGATTTCGCAGCGCGCGCGATTCGGCCCCGCCGGACAAGCGCTTGCGGCTCCGGGCGGGCTGTGCAGTGCCAGCTTAAGCGCATTGCTAGAAATTATGTGAAGCACCCGCTAACCTAGCGCGCGCGTCACTTAAGCTCGCAGGGGCATGACAATTCCGCCCCGCCGCAATTCGTCCAGCCGATTCGCCCAATAAGCCATCATTGCGACGCGCTCTGCCCAATATTCAGCGCGGGCGTAAGCCTTTCGCACCGCGTTGGCCTCGACATGGGCGAGCTGCGCTTCGATGGCGTCGGCATTCCACTTGCCGCATTCGTTGAGAAGCGAAGAGGCCGCCGCCCGGAAGCCATGGCTGGACATATCGTCCTTGGCGTATCCGAGCCGCCGTAGAGCCGCGTTGAGCATGTTTTCCGATAGCGGCCGCGAGGGTGAGCGCACGCCTGGAAAGAGCAATTCATATTGCCCCGTGAGCGTGCGAAGCGTTTGCAGGATGGCGATGGCTTGCGGCGCCAGCGGGACGCGATGCGGCGGACGCATCTTCATGCGGTACGCGGGAATGGTCAAGACGCCTGCGTCGAGGTCAAATTCCTTCCAAGTGGCGAGACGCAATTCTCCTGGCCTCGTGAAGGTCAAGGCGAGCAATTGCAGGGCCGAGCGGACTTCCGGCGTTCCATCATAGCCATCTATCGCGCGCAAAAGCGCGGCGAACGGGACGGGTTCGACGATTGCGGCGCGATGCTGGACAACGGGCGCGGTCAAGGCGCCGCGTAGGGCGCTGGTAGGGTCACTCACGGCGCGGCCCGTAGCCACGGCGAAGCGAAAGGCTTGGCCGATGATCGCTCGGAGCCGCCGAGCCGTCTCTAATCGTCCTCTGGTTTCGACCTGCCGAAGCACGGCTAAGACTTCCGGCGCGGTAATTTCAGCGATGGGGCGCATCCCCAGCGCAGGAGTCGCAATGTCGAAGAGCCACTTCGCCTTGCTGACGGTCGTTTCCGACTTTCCTTCCCGGCGCTTCTTTTCCAGAACTTCGCGGCTAATGGCCTCGAAGGTATCGGCCTTCTGACTTTGCGAGGCCAACTTTCCGAACCGCTTTTGTTGGCTCGGATCGACACCAGAGGCCAACAGCTTCTTGGCCTCTTCCCGCTTCGCGCGTGCCTCTTTCAATCCGATGCCCGGATATGAACCGATGGCGAGCTTGCGCTGCTTGCCCGCGAAACGATAAGCGAAATTCCAGAGCTTCGAACCCGACGGCTGAACCCACAATTGCAGGCCGCCGCAATCGGAGAGTTTAACTGTCCGGCCTGTCTTGGGTTTCGCCGCGCGGATCGCCGAGTCGGTCAGCATCTGTTGGCCTTGTGTCTCGGCACCTTGCGCCAAGGCCAACAATAAGGCCAACAAATTTGCTGGCTGTCAACGGACACTTGCGGACGATTTAGGACACTCTTAAAAGCTATCTATCTTATTTTATTAGGATTGTCGGACGGCCTTGGACATTTGTGGATATGTATTTGGTGCCCAGGAGAGGACTCGAACCTCCACGGCTTTCACCACTGGTACCTGAAACCAGCGCGTCTACCAATTCCGCCACCAGGGCTTCGGTGTGCTGATAGAGGCCGACGCTCAGTCTTGTCAACGATGACATTAGCACTATCGACATCCCATAAACAGGGGGTGCGGAGGAAGCGGTGTCGTGCCAGTTAATCCGGGCGATGCGGGATTAGCTATAAAACCCGCCGCTGCCTCAAGGGGTTTTCCAAAGAGGCATTACTTGTGAAAACGGTCGCGTCCTTCGGAGCGGACCAAAAGTGATTATTGGTCGAACCCAGGACGTCGACTAAACATTTTGGAGTAAATTATGCAATCGAACCGTACAGCCGGAAAAACTATTCTGGTATCGTCAGTCTTCCTCGGCATGGCATTTGGCAGTGCACACGCCGAGATATGTTACAGACTGACTCCGTTTCCCGATGTCATCAGGCTTGCTGAAATGAGAGTTCTTGACGAAGCGCCCAATGGCTCTCATGTCCTCGTAGTCGGCAACTGGAGTGCTTCTATTTCAAAGCCGGTAGTTGGAAGTCTAGACTCTAACGTGCCGGGGACTGGTCTCCGGCTTGGACTTCACGGCACCCTTCACGGCGGCGACTGTGCTGGCCACTCGGACGTTACTCTCGATGGAGTCCCCGGCGGTGCATGGAATCTCAGCTGCGACGGAAGAGTTGCCGGCATTTTCAACAACTCCGGCACTCTTACCGTCGTTTCTTGCGATTCAGTGGGGCCGAGCGCCCAGGTGGGTGGCGGCAAGACGGCGACCGAACGGTAAGCTGGGCTCCCAAAGTACAGTGTCGATCCTGCTGCCAGAGTATGGCATTGCCCTGAGATGTGGATAAGGGAGTCTTAGGCTTTCGCAAGATCGAGGCGCGATTTCCGCGCCTCGATTTTTGGTCCGAAATGCTGGCGGATGATGCCATCGTGGCCGGCTGCCCGCCGCGCTATTCCACTCATTGTGGATTTTCGATGCAAACCCTATCCCATTGCGC
>JBOHJT010000037.1:0-17059 GCA_050728715.1 Methylocella sp. | reverse complement strand
CGGCGATCACTTTGGCCGGCGGCGCGTGTTCGCGCTTGGTGTTGCCATCTTCACGTTGGCTTCCATCGTCTGCGGATTGGCGCCGAACACCGCAGCTCTGATCGCCGCGCGGGCGGCGCAGGGCGTCGGTGGCGCGCTTCTAGTTCCCAGTAGCCTTGCCATCATCAGCGCAGCCTTCCCGGTAGATGAGCGCGGCAAAACGATCGGCACCTGGGCCGGCGTTTCGGCCCTCACCACGACTGTAGGACCGGTCCTCGGGGGCTGGCTGGTGGACGCAATCTCTTGGCGCGCGATTTTTTTCATCAATGTGCCGATTGCCCTGCTAACGCTCGGCTTGGCATTTTGGCACGTGCCTGAGAGCCGCGACGCCTCGTATAATGAGACTGTGGACTGGCGTGGCGCCTTTTTGGCAATGCTTGGACTTGCGGGCCTGGCCTATGGTTTGACCGCCGCGTCCAATTTCGGTTGGATGTCCCCTATCGTCCTCGGTGTCCTGCTCGGGAGCGGGCTCGTTCTCGCCAGTTTCGTTTGGCATGAAGCGCGGACCCCATCTCCCATGATGCCACTCGGCCTGTTCCGGTCCCCGGCCTTCAGCGGCGCCAATGCGATGACCTTGCTGCTCTACTTCGCACTGAGCGGTGTCCTTTTCTTCCTGCCCTTCAACCTCATTCGGATCCAAGGCTATTCGGCGGCGCTCGCGGGCGCCGCCTTCCTGCCCTTCACTCTGATCATGGGCGGGCTGTCACGCTGGTCCGGTGGACTCATCCACCGTTACGGCGCACGAAAGCCGTTGACGCTCGGTCCCGTCATCGTCGCAGCCGGGGCAGCCCTGTTCGCGCTCCCCGGCATCGGCGGATCCTATTGGACGACGTTCTTTCCGGCGATGGCGGTGCTCGGCCTAGGCATGGCCGTCAGCGTGGCCCCGCTGACTACGACCGTCATGAGCGCGGCCGAGAGCCAGCACGCTGGTACGGCATCGGGCATCAACAACGCCATTTCCCGGATTGCCGGCATGCTCGCCGTCGCGCTCCTCGGCGCGCTCACGGTCGGCGTATTCGGAGCGGCGCTCGACAGACGCTTGGCTGAACTGCAGGTGTCGCCCGAAATTCGGCTCGCCCTGAATGCGGAGGTGCCGAAGTTTGCCGAGGCAAAGGTGCCTCCACAGATCGAGGGAGAGCAACGGCGGATGCTTGAGAAGGTCCTCGACGAGTCCTTCGTGCGGAGCTTTCGGGTTGCGATGCTCGTTGCAGCCGGTCTCGCCCTGGTGAGCGCGCTCTGTGCCGGCCTGACGATCGGCCCGCAACGCAAGAATCCCCCAATACCGCAGACCACTAGCCCCTAACTTTCCTTCAATTTCAGCGTCAGGCACTTGGCAGCCCCGCCCGCGCGCATGAATTCGGACAGGGGCACGATGACGGGCGTAAAGCCGGCGGCGCGCAGTTTCTCCTGCAATTCTTCCGACGCGCCGTTGAGAAAAACGTGGCGGTCGAGATCAACGGCGTTGCAGGCATATTGCTCGGCATCTTCCTTGGCGACGGCGACCCGTTTTTCCGGCGCGACGCCGGCGGCGATCTTCGCCCGGCTCGCGGCATCGAAAGCCTCGGGATAATAGAGGAGATAGCCACCTTCGAGCGGGCAAAAACAGGTGTCGAGATGGTAAAAGCGCGGATCGACAAGCCGCAGACCGATGACGGGGCGTTTGAAAATGCGTTCTTGCGCGGCGGGCGCGGTTGCATCGGACCGGAAGCCGTATCCGCACCAGATGAGAGGCTGGCCGCGATCGAGCAAGGCATCGCCGGCACCTTCGAAAGAAATATCCTCCGGCCACGGCGCCAGCGGAAAACCGTTATGCTCGAACCATTGGCGGAAAAAGCGCTCCTCGCCTCGCCGCGCCGAATGGCGAAAACGGCTCGCGAGCGCCACGTTGCCCAGCACCATGCCGGCATTGGCGGTAAACACCATGTCCGGCAAATCCGGTTGCGGCTCGATCAGCGTGATTTCCGCATGCGCGGCAACCGCGTCTTTGAGATTATTCCATTGCCTGACCGCGAGAGCATGATTGATGCGGCCGCGGTTGCCGAGCATCCACGGATTGATGACGTAGTTCACGCCAAAATGATCCGGCGCGCACATCAAGATTTTTTGTCTGGAATTCGCCACGGCAACGGTTGCGGCATCATTTCGCGGCACCGGCGCGTTTGCGACATGAATGTTCATGCTACGCTCCTCTCGGCATGGGGCGTGGCTGTTTCCTCAAGCGCGTCATGGAAGACCTCGACCGCGTCCAAGAGATCGGCCTCCTCGATAACGAGGGGCGGCGCGAAGCGAATGACGGTTTCATGCGTCTCCTTGGTCAAAACTCCGCGCCGCAGCATGGCAAGACACACCTCCTTCGCGCTGGCGCGCGCGGGATCGAGTTCGACTCCCGCCCAAAGTCCTTTGCCGCGAACCTCGACGATGGCGGGATGGTCGATGCCGGCAAGCGCGGCGAGCAAGGTTTTCCCCAGGACGCGGCTACGCAAGGCGAGATCCTCGTCTTGGAGAACCTGGATCGCCTCGCGCGCGACCGCCATGGCAAGCGGATTGCCGCCAAAGGTCGAACCATGGCTGCCGGGATCGAAAACGTCCATGACGGCGCGCCGCGCGACAAACGCGGAGACCGGCATCAGGCCGCCGCCGAGCGCCTTGCCAACGATGAGACCATCGGGCTTGGCGTTCTCATGTTCAAAACAGAAATTTCGCCCGGTGCGCCCGAAGCCTGACTGGACCTCGTCGAAAATCAACAAGATGCCGTGCCGGTCGCAGATCCTCCGGAGGCTTGCCAGATATCCTCCGGGCGGTACGACAATGCCCGCCTCGCCCTGAAGGGGCTCGACAAGGACAGCCGCCGTGTAGGGCGAGATCGCTGCCTCGAGCCTCCCGGCGTCGCCGAATGGCACCGTGACAAACCCGGGCGCGAAAGGCCCAAAACCGCGCCGGTAGGACGGTTCGCTGGAAAAGCCTATGATCGACGTCGTCCGGCCATGGAAATTCCCGGCGGCGACAATAATCTCCACTTTGCCGCCGGGGATCGAAAGCCGGTCATAACCATAACGGCGCGCCGCCTTGATCGCGGTCTCGACCGCCTCCGCGCCGGTGTTCATCGGCAGGCACGCATCGAGCCCGGCGAGACCCGCGAGCTCCTCGCAAAGCGGCCCGAGATTATCCGTATGATAGGCACGGGAGACGACATCCAAGCGTTCGAGCTGACGGTTCATGGCTTGGATGAGACGCGGATGCAGATGGCCGAAGCTCGCCGCCGAATATGCGCTCATCATATCGATGTAGCGCTTGCCGCCGGTATCGAAGAGATGCGCGCCGGCGCCCCGCGCCAAGACAACCGGAAGCGGCGCGTAATTTTTCGCGCCAAAGCGGGCTTCTTGAGCGACGACCCTCTGCGGGGATACGGCGGTTTGCGTCGATATGACGGATTGAAAGGACACGGCGGCCTCCTGCGGATACTTAAACCTTAGATAGGAATTATCCTGCGGGAAGCGGCGCTCGTGCCCCGGAAATTGGCCCGATCTTACGCAGAATATTCGAGATAAAGTGCATTCCAGGCGAAAAAATGCACCAACGCCGATTACAGCTGCGGCAATGCCGGATATCGTTCCCTCAAGCGATGGTTGGACGGCAAGCGAGAGCATCATGGCGCGCCGGCACATGATCGACGAAATGGATTTCAAAATCATGAAGCGGCTGCAGCTCGACGCGCGGATCAGCAATGTCCGCCTCGCCGAAGACGTGCATTTGTCGCCGAGCGCCTGCCTAGAGCGGGTCAAAGCGCTCGAAAAGGGCGGGCTGATAAGGCGCTATGTCGCCGAGTTCGATCTTACGAAAATCTGCAGCACGGTGATGCTGCTTGTCGAGGTTATCCTCGAAAACCACCGCGAAGCCGATTTCGAACGTTTTCTGGCCGCCATCCGCAAACGCAACGAAGTTTTGGAATGCTACAAAATCGGCGGCCGGATCGATTATCTGATGCGAGTGCTTTGCCGCGATATCGAGCATTACAGCGAGCTCAGCGACTTTATGAGCCGCGGCGAACTGGGCGTCGAGAAATTCCACGGCCATGTCGTGCTCGCCATCGACAAGGCTTTTGAAGGCTATCCGCTTGAGCTTCTCGCCTTGCCGCACGGGCGGGATTAGAGCGGGCGGGATGCAGCCAGGTTCTCGCCCGGCAGGCTGCCGCCGCAATCAATGGTATCCCGCAATGCCTTTTACCGTATCGCGACGGCCGTTAGAGCATGTCCCGAAAAAGTTGCTCGACTTATTCGATTCTGACATGCTCCAACTCTTTGATTTTGAGCTGCGTCCTTGTCGATCAAATGATCCCATTTGATCGGGACGCGCTCTAGCGCCGCGCCTGAACAAAAAGGCGGGATTGGCCCTTCCACGCATTCCGCGAAGGCTATACATGGTGGAACGGCCTCTTTACCGCCAAGAACTCCGGACGGGAAGCTCATGACCACGAACGGCAAACAACTCCTCCACTTTGTATTTGGCGGCGAGCTCAAGGATTTGGACGGCGTCGAATTCCGCGATTTGTCCAAGATCGATATCGTCGGCATTTTTCCGGACTATGCGTCGGCGGCGCGAGCTTGGAAAGCCAAGGCGCAGGCAACGGTGGACAATGCCCATATGCGCTATTTCGTGGCGCATCTGCATCGCCTGCTCGACCCTTCGAGGGACAAGACTTGAGCGCGGTGGCACTCGTTCGATCCTGCGACAAAACGTATGCGCAGAAAGAACCCGCCCCTTTGAAATATTTAGGCCCGCGGTGAAAGATTCGGCCCTCCTTTTTGCCTACCGGCTGGTAAGCGCGGGCGTTGGATTAACCGGGCCAATTTATCTTTATTGGCGGGGAAAGCTCGGCCGCGACGATTTTTCGAGGCGCCACGAGCGGCTTGGGCGGCCTTATCTCGCCCGGCCGGACGGGCATCTCGCCTTGTTGCACGCGGCAAGCGCTGCGCAAGCTCTCGCCTTGCCGCCGCTTGCCGAAAAACTGGGACAGCTCGGCTTTACGGTGGTTTTGTCCATCGGCAATGCATCTTCCGGCCCGTTCCGCGCGCCGCGCCTGCCGCCATCGCTGCACCAACTCGCACCGCTCGACGCGCCTCAAGTCATGGCGCGATTTCTCGATCATTGGCGGCCAGATATTGTCCTTATCTGCGGGTCGGAATTTCCGCCAAACCTCATCGTCGAAGCCAGCCGCCGCAAAATTCCCCTCGCGCTTGCCGACGCCCGCTTATCGGCGCGGCGTTTCCTGATTTGGCGGAAATTTCCGGGCCTTGCCGGATCGCTGCTGCGCCGGATAGATCTTTGTTTGGCGCAAACAAATGTCGACGCGCAGCGCTTCGCGAAACTCGGGATGCAAAAAGTTCAGGTGACGGGCAATCTCAAATATGATGTCGTTCCCGCGCCGGTCGATCAATCCGCCTTGGCGCGGCTTCTTGCGTGGATCGGGATGCGTCCGGCATGGGTCGCATACGGCGTCTATCCCGGCGAGGAAGACATCGTGATGGCGGCGCATCGCCGCCTGGCGCGGCAGTTTCCAGACCTCCTGACCGTGATCGTGCCGCACAACCCCAAACGCGTTTTTGAAATCGCCCAAAGCGCCGCAAAGATAGGCCTGACCGCGGCGCCGCACGGGGGTGATCGCGACGGCGCGCCGTTGCCGGAAATCACTATCGCCCTCGCATCGGGCGAGGCGGGATTATTTGTTCGCGGCGCCGGCGTGATTTTCGCGGGCAATTCCTTGCGCCCCGGCGGCGGCAAAAATCCGGTCGAAGCAGCGCGTCTCGGCTGCGCGGTCCTGCACGGTCCTGGCGTCGGCGATTTCGAGGAAATTTACGCAGCGCTCGACAATGCGGGCGGCGGCGCGCTGGTGTTCGATGCTGAGACGCTTGCCAAGCAATTGGCGCTCCTCTTCTATGACAAAGCCGAATTGCGGGCGATGGCCCGCGCGGCCGCGGAGACGGCGGAGAAGCTCGGCGGCGCCTCGACCCGTACCATGCAGGCAATCGAGCCCTATCTTGCCCAGGCGATCATCGCGGCAAGGGGCGGCGGCGGTTGAGGGCTTGGCTCAAGAGTCCTTTTGTTTGCAAGCGCGCTCGTTGCAAATGCGATGGCGAAAGCATCTGCGCATCCGCCGGAATCGGGAAGAACAACGTTCGTGGTGGCCTTCGATATTCCGGCCACCGGTGCGGGAAAATCACAGGTCCAATATTTGATCAGGGATTGGCTGCAAGTGCACTTTAAGGTCCTGAAGATGCGGTTGAAAATCGGAGTTTGCAAACATGAGGGATACCACTTACTGCAACCACGTCTTTACAAGGCGCGGCGCCCTGAAAGCGGCCGCGGGATACGCTGTCGCGGCGGGTGTTGACCACGCAAGCGCAAAGGAGGGAGGCGCCAAAATGCTAAAACCCAACGCGATCGGCGCCGATGCGGCGCTGCGCCGCCTCATTGAGGGCAATGCCCGCTATGTTGCCAACAAGCCGGCACACCGCGATTTTTCCGCCGGCCGCGCGCAGAGGACGAGCTCGCAATATCCTATTGCCGCTGTGTTGAGCTGCGCGGATTCGCGCGTGGCTCCGGAATTTGTGTTCGATCAAGGACCCGGCGATCTTTTTGTTGTCCGGCTTGCCGGCAATTTCGTCAATGACGATGGGCTCGCCAGTCTCGAATATGCGGTGAAGTTTTTGGGCGTGCCGCTCGTCCTGGTGCTTGGCCACTCGAATTGCGGCGCGGTCTCCGCGGCGATCAAAGTGGTCGAGGACAACGCCCAGCTGCCGGGACATTTGCCCGGTCTCGTCCAGTCGATCAAACCCGCGGTCGAAGCCGCGAAAGCCAAATCGCCACACGATCTTCTTGCGGGCGCGATCACGGAAAATGTCGCGCTTACCGTGAAAAGGCTGGAGTCGGCCCAACCCTTGCTGGCGAGCTTCGCGCAAACTAAACAGGTGAAGATCATTGGCGGGGTTTATGATCTCGCGAATGGAAAGGTTGGCCTCCTCCCCTGAAGGATGGGCGCGTTGAACTACCTCCGCCCGAATAGTTTCTCGACATCGGCGAGCTTCAATTCGACATAGGTTGGGCGTCCGTGATTGCATTGGCCGCAGCCGGGCGTGCGCTCCATCTCGCGGAGCAGTGCGTTCATTTCATCGCCGCCGAGCCGGCGGCCCGAGCGCACAGAATGGTGGCAGGCGATCGTCGCGAGCACATGATCGAGCCGCTTTTCGAGCGGCGCGGACGCGCGCTCGTCCTCGCAAAGCGCTACGGCGAGATCGCGAACGAGCTGGCCCACCTCGCTGCGTTTCAACAAAGCGGGCATTTCATGCACCGCGACCGCGCCCGGCCCGAAAGGCTCGACAACGAGACCAAAATCCGCGAGCAAGGGGCCCGCGTCCTCGATCCGTTCAACATCGGTTTGTCCCAGTTCGACGATCGCCGGAATGAGCAGCGCCTGGCGCGCGACGTTCTTGCCTGCGCGGGCCTCCTTCAGGCTTTCGTATAAAAGCCGCTCATGCGCGGCATGCTGATCGACAATAACAATGCCATCGCGGGTCTGGGCAACAATATAGGTGTCAAAGATCTGCGCCCGCGCCGCGCCGAGCGGCGCTTCGATATCTTGCGGCGCGGCTGGCTGGTCATGCGCGCGCGTATCGGCGGAAAGCGTCTCGCCAACGAGCGCAAGATCTCCGGATGGTTGCACCGCGCCCTCGGCAAAACCCGGATACGCCGGAGATTTTCTCCAATCCCAATCCGAGGCGGGGGCACGATAGGCGGCCGCCACACCGGGGAGCCCCGCGCGCCGGGCAAGGAAATCGCGCGCGGTTGCGCCATGGGCTGAAGTTGCCCGATGAAGCGCGGCTTTTAAGGTCTGTTTCAGGGCGCCGATCAGTAGCCCGCGCACGAGGCCGGAATCGCGAAACCGCACTTCGGCCTTGGCCGGATGCACATTGACATCGACCTCGCGCGGTTCGCACAACACAAACAAGACGAGTGCCGGATGACGACCTTGCGGCACATAATCCAAATACGCCGCGCGAACGGCGCCGGACAAGAGCTTGTCGCGGACTGGCCGTCCGTTGACAAAGAGATATTGCGCCTGCGCATTCGCCTTGTGCCAGGTCGGCAGCCCGGCGTAGCCTTCAAGGCGAAGACCTTCCCGCTCCGCGTCGACGCGAAGCGCATTGGCGCGAAACTCCTCGCCAACGACATCGGCGAGCCTCGCAAGCAAAGCGTCGCCGCCCGCGGCCCGCGCGCAATAATCGAAGCCCGCGGTCTCCGTGCCGGCAAATATAAAGCGAACCTCCTTGTTCGCCATCGCGAGGCGTTGCACGGCATCGGCACAGGCGCGGGCTTCCGCGCGGTCGCTCTTTAGGAATTTCAACCGCGCCGGGGTTGCGGCGAAAAGATCGCGGACCTCGACTTTTGTTCCTTGTGGGCCGCCGCAGGGAGCAAGAGCCTGTTTCTTGCCCTGATCGACGCGGATAGAGTATCCGTGCTTTGATCCTTCCGCGCGGGAAAAAATGGCGAGCGCCGCGACGGAGCCGATCGATGGCAAGGCCTCGCCGCGAAAACCGAGCGTCGCGATTTGGGAAAGGTCGCCCGTCGGCAGTTTCGACGTCGCATGGCGCTCGACGGCGAGATCGAGATCTTCGCCGGGCATCCCGCTGCCATCGTCGATGACCCGGATGAGCCGCCGGCCGCCAGATTCGATCACGACATCGATGCGGCAGGCGCCCGCGTCGAGCGCATTCTCGACGAGTTCCTTGACGACGGCGGACGGCCGCTCGACGACCTCGCCCGCCGCGATGCGGTCGATGAGAATGGGATCGAGACAACGGACCGGCATGGCTCTTTTCACCAAGGACCGTACCAGGATTTCACGCGCGGGTTGCCTCGAACTTGCCAAGGGCGCTAAAGACCGCGCACGCGCGGCCCGGCGAGGCGAAAGGCGACATCAACAGCCGACCTTGCGGTAAGAAATCAACAATCATTCCGCGCTCCTTCGACTTATCCGCAATTTTCGGACCGGGCATGGCCGTCTGCCTCGCTTTAGCCACTGCGCCTAAAATACTTTATCCACCAAACTTCTGTTGCTAGAAGACCTTCATAGCCGCGATCCCGATCTTCTATTGCGCAAAATTATGAGCCCGGCTCGCGTCTGAGCGCCAAAGCCCGCTTGGCTTGCCGCCCGGCCCGGCCGGGAATCATTTTTCAATTTGTCACCGGCGCGAATTTGCGGCGCGGGAGCAGGCCTTCAATCATGGACAAACAAACTATCGGTGCGAGCGGCAAGACGCCTTCGGAAACCTCTCCCGATTATTCAAAGAGTCTTTTTTTGCCGCACACCGATTTTCCGATGCGCGGCCAATTGCCGAAAAAAGAGCCGGAGCTGCTCGCCCGCTGGCGGGAGATCGGCGTTTACGAGCGTCTTACCGAGGCAGGGCAGGGGAGGCCGAAATTCGTCCTCCACGATGGGCCGCCTTACGCCAATGGCAATATCCACATCGGGCATGCGCTAAACAAGATCCTTAAAGACCTCGTGACCCGCTCGCAGCGGATGCTCGGCAAGGACTCAAACTATGTGCCGGGCTGGGATTGCCACGGCTTGCCGATTGAATGGAAGATTGAGGAAAATTATCGCGCCAAAGGCAAGAACAAAGACTCTGTCCCAATTGACGAGTTTCGCCGCGAATGCCGCGCTTTTGCCGAACATTGGGTTGCCATTCAAAGCGAAGAATTCCAGCGCCTCGGGGTGATCGGGGATTGGGAGCATCCCTATTTGACGATGAGCTTTGCCGCCGAAGCGCAGATCGCGCGGGAAATCATGAAATTCGCGGCCAACGGGACGCTTTATCGCGGCTCGAAGCCGGTGATGTGGAGCGTGGTTGAAAAAACCGCGCTCGCCGAGGCGGAGGTGGAGTACGAGGACATCGTAAGCGATGCGATCTATGTGGCGTTTCCGATTATCGCGGCGTGGGTACAGGACCAAGCTGCGGGGCGCCCTGTGCCTTTATCGGGTCCTGACCAACTGAATAGATTTGGTCTTGATCGCACTTCCATAGTGATCTGGACAACGACGCCATGGACGTTGCCTGCTAATAGGGCGGTCACGTTCTCTTTCAAAATTTTGTATGGACGCTACCGTGTCACTGCGTCTTCGCCGGGAAACTGGGCGAAAGAAGGCCAAATCTATGTCATTGCGGACAGCCTTGCCCCCGACGTCTTGAAAGCGGCGCGCGTCGATTCTTTCGAGCGGGTGGCAGATTTTTTCCCGAATCGTGAAGGTCTTTTTTGCGCTCATCCTCTAGCAGAGACGATTGCCGGGTACGACTTCAAGGTGCCGGTGTTCGACGGCGAGCACGTCACCGAGGACACGGGCACCGGTTTCGTTCATACAGCTCCTTCCCACGGTCGCGACGACTTCGATATATGGATGACAAACAAAGCTCGGCTCGAAGCGCGCGGTATCAACACGCGCATTCCTTATACCGTCGATGCCGATGGTTTTTTTACCAACGAAGCGCCGGGGTTCGAAGGCCGCCGCGTCATCGATGACAAAGGCAATAAGGGCGACGCCAACGAGGCGGTCATCAAGGCCGTGATCGAGGCTGGAAATCTTCTCGCGCGAGGAAAACTGAAGCATCAATATCCGCATTCCTGGCGCTCCAAAAAGCCGGTCATTTTTCGCAACACGCCGCAATGGTTTATCGCGCTCGATAAGCCAGTGGGGAACGCTCGCCAAAATCCTCACCCTGAGCGGAAGGAAGCCCGAGGTTCCGTTGCGAGCGGAGCGGTTCGCGAAGCGAACGCAATGGACGCGAGCGACTGGAGAGAGTCGCGAAGCGTCGTCTCGAAGGGCGAAAGCTTAAGTGCCGCGCCGCCATCCTTCGAGACGCGTGCTCCGCACGCTCCTCAGGATGAGGGAGAGTTGGTGATGGCACTCACCCTGCGCGAACTCGCGCTGCGCGAGATTGCGGCGACGAAATGGTATCCGCCCGCTGGCGAAAATCGCATCACCGGCATGATCGCCAACCGGCCGGATTGGGTAATCTCGCGTCAGCGCGCCTGGGGCGTGCCGATCGCGATCTTCGTCAATAAGGAAACAAAGGAAATCCTTACTGATGAAATGGTCAATCGGCGCATCGCGGATGCTTTCGAACAAGAGGGCGCGGACGCCTGGTTCGCGGCAGGCGCGGCCGCGCGCTTCTTGGCACCGGTGCACGACCCCAACAAATACGAAAAGGTCGACGACGTTCTCGATGTCTGGTTCGATTCGGGCTCGACCCATGCCTTCACGCTCGACGATCCGAAGCATTTTCCTCAACTCGCGGGCATCCACCGGGTCCGGGACGGCGGCCAAGACGAAATCCTATATCTCGAAGGTTCGGACCAGCATCGCGGCTGGTTCCAATCCTCGCTGCTCGAATCCTGCGGCACGCGCGGGCGCGCGCCTTACGACGCTGTACTGACGCATGGCTTCGTTCTCGACGAGAAGGGCCAGAAAATGTCGAAATCCGCGGGCAACGTCACCGCGCCGCAAACCATCATCAAGGACGCGGGTGCCGATATTCTGCGGCTCTGGGTGGCGGCGTCCGATTATTCCGACGACATGCGCATCGGCCCGGAAATATTAAAAACCTTCATCGAGACCTACCGGAAGCTCCGCAACACGATCCGCTGGATGCTCGGCTCGCTCGCCCATTACGATCCGGCGAACACGATCGGCTTCGAGGCGATGGGCGAACTCGAAAGACTCATGCTGCATCGCCTCGCCGAGCTCGATGGCGAGATCCGCGATGCCTATGCGCAATTCGACTACAAGCGCGTTGTCGCGCGTTTGACGGCGTTCCTCAACACCGATCTTTCGGCCTTTTATTTCGACATTCGCAAGGACACGCTCTATTGCGAACCGCCTTCGAGCGCAAAGCGGCGCGCCGCGTTAGAGTCGATCGAGCGGATTTTTCGCAGCGTAACCCTGTGGCTCGCGCCGGTCCTGGCCTTCACCTCGGAAGAGGCGTGGCTTTCGCGTTATCCCGAAGCCGTCTCGGTGCATCTCGAGGCGTTCCCGGAAATTCCGTCCTCGTGGCGCAATGATGCGCTTGCCGAAAAATGGGAGAAAATCCGCCGCGTCCGTTCGGCCGTCACCGGGGCGCTGGAGATCGAGCGGGCGCAAAAGCGGATCGGTTCCTCGCTTGAGGCGGCGCCGAGGGTCTTTGTCGAAGACGCGGGCCTGCGCGCGATACTCGAAGCAATCGATTTCGCCGAAGTCTGTATCACCTCGAATATCGCAATCGAGGATGCGGAGGGACCAACCGGCGCTTTCCGGCTCTCCGGCACCCCCGGTGTC
Organism: Methylocella sp.; assembly: GCA_050728715.1. Lineage (GTDB taxonomy): Bacteria > Pseudomonadota > Alphaproteobacteria > Rhizobiales > Beijerinckiaceae > Methylocapsa. The sequence goes on along the minus strand of JBOHJT010000037.1, from coordinate 4,656 downwards.
GCCGTTCTGCCGGGCCTCGCCGAGGGGAGAAAATGCGCGCGATCCTGGAAACTTTCCCCGCTCGTTGGCAGCGATCCTGAATTTCCCGATGTAAGTCCGCGCGATGCGCAGGCGTTGCGGGAATTGCGGGCATTAGGACAATGGCCATGAAGCCGCGTTTTCTCGGATTATGCGTGATGTGCGCCACGCTCGCCGCCGATCAGGCGAACAAGCTTTGGCTTATCTTTGTCTATGGAATCGAAGCGCGCCAGCCGGTCCGCCTGACTCCCTTTTTCGATGTGATCTACGCCAAAAACCCCGGCATCTCTTATTCCCTGTTGCGCGCGCAAAACGGGATGGAGCGGCTTGGCCTGCTTACCGTTACGCTTGCGGCCACTGCCTTCCTCGGCTTCTGGCTATGGCGCGCGGGGACGAAAACCGCCGCCTTTGGCCTTGGTTTTATTGTCGGCGGCGCGCTCGGCAATGCCTATGATCGTCTGGCCTATGGGTTTGTCGCCGATTTCTATCATTTTCATATCGGGTCGTTCTCGTGGTATGTGTTTAATTTGGCCGATGCCGCGATCGTTGCCGGCGTCGCGCTCCTGATTTGCGATTCATTTGCCCCAGCAAACCACTCCCGCGAGATCAACCGCGCCCCGGGGAAATGACCTTTTATTGCCTGCCGGCCGCCTCCAAAAAGCCCGGAACGCGGATAAACTAGCGACTAGGGACATCGGAGATTTTGGACCTCGCGGATTAGTGAGCGTCTCGAACTTGCGGAGCGTCTCGGAGATGAAGAGGCTAGACTTTATGAACTTCATCAGGGTGTTATGGCATAGGCTCGGCTTGGCGACAGCCGCGGCCGCGCTCCTGTCCGTTGCGGGATTTTCCGGCGCGACGCCGGCGCGGGCGGAGGAAGACACCAATATGTTCAATTCGGTGCTCGGATTCTTCGGCATGCAGTTCGACAAGGAGCAAAACGCGATCGATTACCGGGCCAGGGCGCCGATCGTCGTTCCGCCGCGCACCGATCTGCCGCCGCCGAAAGAGGCGGTGCGCGGCCCAGCTTGGCCAAAAGATCCCGATATTGCCGCGGAGCGCCGCGCGGCGTTGGATTCGCGAACGCCGGCGCCGCAGTTGACGCCAAATTCGCGGGTCGAAATGTCGCAGACTGAGTTACGGCAAGGCCGCGGTCCGCTGCCCTCGGATGGCCCCCCCGACGAATGCGAGGCTGGCGCCGGGACGGCACTCTGCCTCTATACGCCTTGGAAAGTTCTAAAATCCGTCGTGACCGGCTTTCACTCGGATACCGTCCAGCCGGGACCGGAGCCGCCGCGTAAATATCTGACCGAGCCACCCGCGGGCTACAGACAGGCGACAGGGGTCGCCAAAGCAACCATCGAGGCGCCGAAAGACCAACCGGACGCCGCCGATCCGGGAGCCTACATCCGGTCGCAGCGTCCGAAAACCTCGGTCGACAATTGACTCCGCAGCCGCTTGAAGGGCGAAATACATCCAAACGCGGGGCGCGGACACATAAAACATTGCCGATTTTTGAAATTCCATCCTATATTTGGACAAACCTTAACGCTTGAGAGACGAGGAGGGGCCACCTGGTGCTTCCGCGCGTTCCTCGCCAGCGATGGGCCGCCTTGGAAAGCGATGGCCGGAATGTCATTTGGTAAAGTCGCGGCGGCAGGGCCGAGAGCCTTTCTAAATCCTTTGGCGCAAGTTCAAGGCAAACCGGCGGAGCCGGCAATTACCGAGGCGAAGCTCGCAAATGGCCTCGATATCGTCGTCATCGAAGATCACCGCGCTCCTGTCGTGACGCATATGGTTTGGTATCGTAACGGCTCCGCCGACGATCCGCCGGGCAAGTCGGGCATCGCGCATTTCCTCGAACATTTGATGTTCAAGGGCACCAAGGCCAATCCGCAAGGCAAATTTTCGGAGCTTATCGCGGATCTCGGCGGCCAGGAGAATGCCTTTACCTCCAATGACTATACCGCCTATTTCCAGCGCGTCGCCAAGGAGCACTTAGGCGTCTGCATGGAATATGAGGCCGACCGGATGAAGAACCTTGTCTTGACCGGAGAAATGGTTTTGACCGAGCGCGATGTCGTGCTAGAGGAACGGCGGATGCGCACCGATTCCGACCCATCCAATCAGCTCAATGAAGCCGTGCAGGCGGCGCTGTTTACGCAGCATCCTTACGGCAAGCCTGTCATCGGCTGGAGCCATGAGATCGAAAGCCTCGAACGGGCCGACGCGCTCGCCTATTATGAGCGTTTCTATACCCCCGAAAATGCAATTCTCGTGGTGGCCGGCGATGTCGACGCAAAGGATGTCATCGCCCTCGCGAAAGAATATTACGGTCCCGTTTCCGCCCATGGCGAGCCGCCGAAACGGTTTCGTCTACGCGAGCCCGAGCCGCGCGCGCATCGTCTCGTGACGCTCGTTGACGAAAAGGTGGAGCAGCCGTCGCATCAAAGCGTCTTTCTGGTGCCGTCCTACAAGTCGGCCGCGCCCGGCGAGGCCGAAGCGCTAGAGGTTCTTGCCCAATTGTTGGGCGGCGGCCAGACGAGCCTATTGTTCAAGACCTTGGTCATGGACGCCAAGCTCGCGGTTTCGGCAGGGGCGCATTATCAGGGAACGGCGGTCGACGCCACCCGTTTCTACGTCTTCGCGGTCCCCGCGAAGGGCGTCGGCCTTGCGGCGATCGATGCCGCGATCGATGCCGTGATCGCCCGCGCCGCGCAGGGAGCTGAAGAGGCGGATTTCAAACGCGCCAAAACCCGTCTCGTCGCTGAGGCAGTCTACGCCCAGGATAATCAGGCGACGCTGGCGCAATGGTATGGCGCCTCGCTCGCGGCGGGCCTCGGCCTTGAGGATGTCGCGCAATGGCCCGAGCGGATCGGAGCGGTCACGCCCGACGATGTAAAGAAGGCTGCGCTCTGGCTCAATAAGCGGCGAAGTGTGACCGGCTTTCTTTTGCCGACGGAATCCCGTTCCGCCTCGACAGGGGCGGACACGATCGACTCCGTTGCGCCCTGAATTCGTGTGTGCGCGCACAGGTGCTTAAAACATTAGGTCTTTGAAAAACGAGATGACCGCGCTTGGCGCCGCCGAAACCCCCTCACGCGCATCGACTGTACAGAAAGTCGTCTCCAAAGGCGGCGTCGAGGCTTGGCTCGTCGAGGATTACGCGATTCCCCTCATCGCCCTCGAATTCGCGTTCAAGGGCGGCGCCGCGCAGGACCCGGCCGGCAAGCCTGGCGCCGCCACGCTTCTTGCGGGCCTCCTCGACGAAGGGGCTGGAGCCTTTGACGCGGAGGGGTTTCATCGCGCGCTCGACGAGGATGCGATCGAAATGTCGTTTTCCGCCGACCGCGATATTCTGACCGGACGCATGCAAACCTTGGCGCGGAATTCGGCCCGCGCCTTCGTGCTCCTACAACTCGCCGTGGCCGAGGCGCGTCTCGACGCGCAATCCTTCGCGCGGGTGGCGAGCCAGATCGCCGCCGGTCTGAAACGCGAGGCGAACGATCCTGACTTCGTCGCTGGCCGAAGGCTCCGCGCATTGGCCTATCCAAACCATCCCTATGGCCTGCCCGTGCGCGGCGAACTTTCGACTCTGCCAACCCTGACGCGCGCCAACTTGATTGAAATGCGTGCCGCGGCGTTTGCGAGAGACAATTTGAGGATCGCCGCCGTCGGCGCGATCGACGCGGCAACACTCGCGGGCCATCTCGACGATGTGTTTGGCCGGCTGCCGGAAAAGGCCTCTCTCAATTTAGTGGCGCCCGTCGCTTTTTCCGGCGCAGGCACGCGCCATGTCGACCCGATCGAGGTACCGCAATCGACGATTCGCTTTGGCCGCGAGGGGCTCGCCCGCAGGGACCCGGATTTCATTCCTGCGATGGTGGTCAACCATATTCTGGGCGGCGGCATTTTTTCGGCGCGCCTGTTTCGCGAGGTGCGCGAGAAACGCGGGCTGGCCTATTCGGTCTACTCGCAGCTAGTAACTTTCGATCACGCCGCCATGTTTTACGGCGGCACATCGACTAAGAACGAGCGAGCCGCCGAATCGATGGCTGTCATCGAGAAGGAAATTTCGAATCTTTCGAATTTTGGGCCGACAGAGGGAGAGCTCGATAAGGCAAAAAAATATCTGATCGGCTCCTATGCGCTGCGGTTTGATACCTCGACCAAGATCGCGGGCCAGCTCGCCAATTTGCAGGCGGAAGGTTTCGGCGTCGAATATCTCGACGAGCGCAACAAACTGATCGCCGCGGTGACAATGGAAGACGCCAAACGGGCGTCAAAACGCCTCTTCGGCGACACCAAGCTCCTCGTCACGGTCGCCGGGAACCCGGAGCGGATATGAGGGCAGCCGGGGCCCCGCAATCGTGCCCGGGGTTCGCTCATTTAATGTCGGTACTTTGAATTTGAACCCCTGCCTTCAGAGGGGAAGAGCTTTGGCCTTTTTATTCGTCCATAGACTGATACCTAAAAATGGGCAATTATGCACTTTACAAACACAGAGATTGATCTTAGAGTCCGTCTCGAAAGTTTATGAAGGATTACAGAGTTTTCTGAGCATGAACCGGATAGAGGCGAAGCGGAGGAATGTGAAGGCGCTGTGGTTGCGGTTTTCCCAATCCTTGGCCAATCTGC
>JBOHJT010000036.1:0-17225 GCA_050728715.1 Methylocella sp. | reverse complement strand
CCCATGCCCAATTGGAACGGCGTTATCGATTGCGAAGTCCTGGTCGTCGAACCTAACAAGAAGCTCTCCTATGGCTGGAACTCTTTGGGGTTGGAGAGCGTCGTCATTTGGACGTTGGTCGCGACAAGCGGCGGGACGCTCGTGCGCATGGAGCAGTCTGGCTTCCGTCCCGATCAAGAGGCCAACTATAAGGGCGCGAACTACGGCTGGCAGAAGTTCATCGGTGACTTGGAACGAGTTGTCGCGGGACTGGACTGGCAATGCAGCTTACGCTTGGGCAATAGAGTTGGCGGCGTTTGGCCTCCCATCAATAAGGCTGGTATATTGGCGGCCTATTGCACCCCTAGTGTCCGCGGCGCTCCTGCATCCGCGATCTGCGGCATGCGAGGGAGGGAGCCACGCCACAAGGCTTTTTTGAGGAAACCAAGGCGACCGCTCGGCTGCCAAATCTCGATATCGAGATTGTTCATAGCCGTTCGCCCGCTGGGGACGCCGAACGCATTACAGTAAGCCTGCAAGCGGCGCCTCCCTTCGAGGCATTTGTCCGTTTCCTGGAGGCCACAAATCCGTTTCTATTCTGGATGCGCTTCGCTCGGACGGCCTGGACGCCCTGGCTCGATGCCGCGTCCACCATCTTGCCGCCGGGGAACCTCGATCGCCTTCCGGCAACGCCGGAAATCGCCAGGCCAAATTCAACGCGCGATGACGATCGCGTCGGATAAACAGGTTCCGGCTGTTTTGCTAGCGGATGCACGGGCGTCCGGCGCCGGCAGAAACTAAGCGCGCGCGTCGGCGCCGGCGAGGCCGATTGCAATCCCCTGCCGCCTAGCGATCTCGAGCTTGACCGCGGTCCAATGGCGGGCCGGGCGTGCGCCATCGATGCAGCGGCCTCGGACCCGTTCGCGTGCCTCGAAATAGGCGGACTCGCCGAAACATTCCATGAGGCGGCGTGCGTCGGCCGCGATTGCCGCTTTCCATTCGGCGCGGCGCCGGAGCAATCCAAAAAACATGGCCAACCTCTACTCAACCAATGAGAGCACAACCTATATACAATCATAAAGAGCAAAACTCAACCACAGATTACAAACATGCCCGTATTTTTAGCGCGACCGCAAGATTGGTTGCGATGGTCAATTGCCTTGAACTAGGCTATAAAAATCTGCCCGCGAGCGGTGCCAACAAAAACAAGGAATTAGACCAAGTCCCGGAGATTACGGCCGATAGACCCACTCCCTCGTTCCGATGGAGATGATTTTCCAGGGCATGTCGATGAGCTTGTTCCAGGCGAAGCAGCAGTGGTCGAGGATGTCGGCGTAGGATTTGAAGACGCGGTTGGTCCTTCGGCGAGCTCGGGGGGCCTGGTTCCGCGTTCGCCCATCGCCGAGTGATCTTGTTCTTGTGCCCGGCGCGGGCGCAATTAGCCAAAGGCTCCAGAGCGCGGAGCGCTTTGGCGGAGCAATCGCATCCCAAGCGATCGCGGAGGTATGGCGAAGAGAGGGTTCGTCTTGCCGACAGATTTCTATCGGTTTGCCGCAAGTCTCTTTTGCGGCGATTTCGTCCACGAGGGCGTGGAAGTTTATGGGATGGCCCGCCCCTTCGGCCGGCCGGGTTATTGTTGCCGGTGATTCGAAGGGGCGGGAGAAGCCAGACGCAGATCGCGGTTCCCGGAATAGATCTTGGCAAGAATAGCTGGAACATCGTGGGGCTGGACAGCCAAGGAACAGTCGTCAAACAGCGGCGCCTGGCGACCCCGCCACGCAAATTTCCCCGCCTGTTGAAATCGATCAAGCGGCAGACGGAAAAGCCGGTTCGCAAAGCGCGCGTCTCCTGCCGCTCCCAGTTCGCGCACGAGACATTGCCCGCAATGAGATCAAGCGATCAGCTCCGCCAGGTTCCGAAAGACCGCGTCGTTTTGCCTCGCCGCGACTTGCCGCCGCAAGCCAAGCAACGGGGCGTGCGTGAAACTGGCAAGCGTTGTCAATGTCGCGTCAAGCGGGACTGGGGAGCCCTCGGTCTCGCTGACGACAATGGCGCGCAGATCGAGCGCGTGCCGCAAAATCACGTCCTGCGCGGAAAGGACATGGCTCAGCGTCCCAAGATAACTGCCGGCGACGAGGATCAATGGCTGGTTGAGCGCGATCATCAAATCCAGCACCGTGTGGCGCGCATCAAGCGGGACCATGATGCCGCCGATGCCTTCGATCAGCATGGCGCCGTCGTTTCCGGCAATTGCCGCGCGGCAGAAATCGGCGACTTCTTGAAAATCAATCGGCTTGTTCTCGGCCCGCGCCGCCATGTCCGGGGAAAGCGGCGCGCGAAAGCGCCACGGCGAGACGCGTTTGAGTTCCTCCGGTTTGGCCTCGCGTCCTAGAGCCTCGATCAGAATGGCCGGATCGCTGCCTGAAGGCGCGGCCAGATCGAAGCCGCTCACGACAGGTTTCAACGCGGCGACCGGTTGCCCGAGCCTGCGGAAATAACGGATGAGGCCCGCGGCGACAAAAGTCTTGCCGACACCGGTCCCGGTGCCGGTTATGAAGACCGCGGACACTTCGCGATTTCCTTGGAAATTTCCTGGCGGGCGGGCGCAATTGCGACGAGAGCCCGCACGGCCTCCGCGAGGCGGGCGATCTCTTCGTCGGGATGCAGGGCAGTGAAGGCGAAGCGCAGCCGCGCGGTGCCAACCGGGACCGTCGGCGGCCGGATCGGCGTCACGAGGAAACCTTCCTCCGCCAGTTTGTTTGATGCTTGCAACGCCGCCTCCGGCTCGCCGATGATGAGCGGAACAATGGGGCTTTGCGCTTGCGCAAGGCCAAGACGAGAGGTGAACGCCCGCGCCTTGGTGAGAGGTTTCGCGGTCAATTCGGGCTCGCTTTCGATGATCGTCAAGGCGGCGATCGCCGCCGCCACTATCGCTGGCGGCAAGGCGGTCGAATAAATCAGCGTCCGCGCGCGGGTTTTCATCAAATCGATCACTGCCCGCGACGCGCATAAATACCCGCCATAGCCGCCGATCGCCTTGGACAAGGTCCCCATTTGCAATGGCACCCGCCCGCTCTGGCCAGCCGCGAATGCCGAGCCGCGGCCTTCGCCAATGACGCCAAGACCATGGGCGTCATCGGTCATGAGCCAAGTATCGAAGGCGGCGCACAGGGTCGCGAGTTCTTGCAAGGGCGCGAGATCGCCGTCCATGGAAAAAACCCCTTCGGTGACGAGCAAGGTGTTTCGCACGCGGGCGCGGTTTTCATCGAGCAACGCTTTTGCATGAGCAACATCGTTGTGGTGGAAGACCAACGTCCGCGCGGGCGACAAGTTTGTCCCCGCCCATAGGCAGGCGTGCGCGAGTTCGTCGATCAAAATGAGATCCGGCGCGCCCGCAAGCGCCGGGACGATGCCGGCATTGGCGAGGTAGCCGGAACCGAAAACGCAGGCAGCTTCGGTTCCCTTGAGCCGCGCGAGCCTCTCCTCCAGCTCGCGATATAAAGGATGATTGCCTGTAACAAGCCGCGAGGCGCCGGCGCCCACGCCATAGTTCTCAATCGCGGCCGTGGCGGCCGCCTTGAGCGCCGGGTGATGGGTGAGGTTCAGATAATCGTTGCACGAGAAGGACAGAAACCGGCGCCCCTCGCGGAAAACCCATGGGCCATCCCCGCGAAAACTCTCGGCAAGCGTGCGCCGCAAGGAGGCGCGATCGAGCTCCGCCAATTTGGAATGAGCGAAATCATCCAAGGACCGCATCGGCATTTTGCTCTCGGTGGCGCGGCTCTCGCGGCAACGGCCCCGGTCGATCGAACCGGCGGCCAGACTTATACTCTTCAACGCACTTGATGCGACGCCCATCGGAATCAACTGCCGGCTCGACACCCGCCCCTTTGCCCTCGTCTTGTTTCTTGCCTTATGGTAACATATATGGTACTAACAGCGAATGGACGTGCTGGAGTATCTCGATCGCCAAGGCCGAAGCCCCTTTGCGGCCTGGTTCGACCGTCTTGATCCAGCAGCGGCGGCGAAAGTCACGACAGCGATGACGCGGCTGCCGCTCGGCAACACGTCGAACGTGCAAGGCGTCGGCGCGGGGGTCTTTGAATCCAAGATCGATTTCGGCCCCGGCTACCGTGTCTATTTTGGGAAGGACGGAGAAGGTGTCGTGATCCTGCTGGCTGGCGGGACGAAGCGGCGCCAGCAACAGGACATCACGGCGGCACGAGAGCGATGGCGGGACTACAATGGCCGGAAGAAAGGCCAGATGAAAGGCAAGCTGTAAAATGGCACTTACACGCTCATTCAAGGAAACCATGCAAGCACGCGCACGGCGCGACGAGGCGTTCCGGGATGCGCTGCTGACCGAAGCTGTCGAAGCGCTGCTGTCCGGCGAGGTCGATACGGGCAAGGCCATCTTGCGCGATTACATCAACGCGACAGTCGGATTTGGGCGGCTCGCCGAAGTGACCGGCACGGAGTCAAAAAGCTTGATGCGGATGCTCGGCCCGAAGGGAAATCCAACCGCTAAGAACCTGCTCTCGATCATTGGCCATCTGCAGCGCGCCTCCGGCATCAGCCTGCAGGTGCGCACGCATGGATGATCGCCCCGGCGCTGCGCCCGCTCCTCGTCGATGAACCGATGCGCAGCTTCTCGCCATTTACTTTTAAGGAGGTGTGAGTTTTAGGGCATCGCCCGCCCCTTAGAAAGGCATCAAACGAGAAAGCATGGCCCAAATCGGGGAATTATGCACCAAAGAAGCCCTTTTGGATCAAGGCCTTATTTTGGTGTATATGTCTTGCAGACTATGTGGAAAGTCAGACTTTGCGGATTCCTCTGTCGCGCTTGGCGCGGTAGAATAAAGCGTTACACGAAGGTCATACGAGGTGCATTCCCGGCCGGAATAACCTGCGTGGACACCCCCTGGGGTCACGCCAAGCGATTATCTCGACCAGAACGCGCAAAATGCGACACAGCGCGTCTCACGATCGTTATTGCGCGACTGCGGATTGTTTTCACACAGTCTGCTTGAATTTCGCACATAGCGAGCGATTGTTTTGGAACAGCTTTGGTGCTGTAGAATGCATTTATGCAGAGAAAATATGGACGACGTGCAAATTTTCAAAATGTTTGAGCCACTTTTTGCCGACCTTCTGGAAGGAGATTCCTTCCCTGCAAAAAAGCCTCTGCTGACGCATTACACGTCGATTCCGGTGCTCGAAGCCATACTTCGGAACAATGAAATCTGGTTTTCTAACCCTCTCTTCATGAACGATATGGAGGAGGTGCGCTTCGGCATCAATGCGGGAGCCAATCTCTTTCTGACAAGCGCGGAAATTGAATTCGCTTGCGGCAACAAAGAGCGGTTTGATCAACTTAAATCGACATTCAACCATTACTATAACATGTTTGCGAATGAACATGTAATCGACACGTACGTCTTTTGTCTCTCTGAGCACGTAAAGGATGATACGGATGGCTTGCTGTCGATGTGGCGCGGCTACGGCGGGAACGGAAACGGCGCGGCAATAGTGTTCGATTCTGGGAAGTTTTCTGCGCGTGACGGAACACCCCTGATCATCGCAAAGGTGCAGTATGCTTCGACAGAAGAGCGAACGAAGTGGTTGCAGCAGCGCACCACGCAATTTGCTGAAATATTAAGTAAATCCAGCCTCCCACATGACAAGCTCTGTCTCGGTTCATATTCGTTTTTCGAGCGCCTGAAATTGTTCCCTGTATTCACAAAGCATCAAGGCTTCAAAGAGGAAGCCGAATGGCGTGTGGTTTATATGAGGGACAGAGATAAGGACAGGGCGTTCGACCGGATGATCAGCTACTCGCTCGGGCCGCGTGGTGTCGAGCCAAAATTGAAATTGAAGGTCGAGCATATTCCGGGCTTAACCGAGGATAATCTCTCTCTTTCAAAGATCATCGAACGGATCATTCTCGGGCCATCCTTGTCGTCACCACTTGCGCGCGCCACGATCCTCAAGATGCTCGACGCGCTTGGCCGATCAGACCTGAAGGATCGGATCAAATCTTCAACGATCCCGTTTCGTGCAGGGTGAAGAGGAAGCCGTATAAGGCCCATCCCGTCCAATGTCGGCGCCGCGCGCTCTGCATGTGAAATATGCAATTTTCAAAAGTCATGAATTATGCAACGAACGGAGGACGGCCCGGCGCCTGACCCTGTTCGGCGCACCCTTGTTCGATGGGCTGACATGCACCGTTGGATACGAGGCGGCCATGCCAGACGGCAACCTACATCAAGACAAGGGCAACCCAAAAATGCCGCGAATGATCCAAACGCCTCCAGTTAAGCCGGGAAGGCCCCGTCAAGCCGCCTCTTCACCAAACGGACAAAAGATTTCGCCCAAAAGACAATTTTCGCGCCTTGCGAATGTATGATTCCTTCGCCCGTCAACCTTACCAAAATGTTTCACGTGAAACATTTTGGTAAGGTTGGCCCGCGAAACCGGACAAACGATCAGGTGAAAACAATGCCTCGTCGGCAAGGCGACTCCTAGCCCCAGCGGCGGGAGGCGCGCCAAAGACTCCATTGCCTTCGCCATTGCGGCAGCTCGATGACGGTCTTGAACGGATCGTAGCCAGGCTTTTCCATCAGCCGCAGATAAGGCTCGCAAAGACAGGCGGGCAAGAAAGCCGGGCGGCTATTGTCCGGCAGACCGGGGAGCTTGGCATAAAAAATATCGAGATGCGCGCGGGCACGCGCGCGCAGATCCGCCAGCGCGGCCACGACCCCTTCCGAGGCATTGCCCGCGGCAAAATCGTCGCGGCTCGCCCCATGCGCTTGCAAAATCCCGGCCGGGACAAAAACCTGGCCCCGCGCGCAATGCCAAGGCAGTGCCCGCATCAGCCCGGTGATCCCATAGGCAATCCCCGCGTGGAGGGCGGCATCGCTCGCGGCAGCCTCCGCTCCGTCGAGGATCAGCGCGGCAAGCCGCAGAAGATTCGAGCATGTGGCTTCTGTATAGGACTCGAGGGCTTTGATGGACTCGATCATATCGCCGTAAAGGCAGCTCCCCCGCGCAACAATCAATTCGCGGAGCGGCGCCTTCGGCAACTCGAAGCGCGCGATCGTATCGAGAAGGGCGGCGGCGACAGGATTGGCCTTTGCATCGCCTTCGTTTTTTCCGTCGAGCGCGTCGCGCCACCATTGAAACCTTATCTCGCCAAGCAACGGCTCGGAGACGATTTCATGCACGCGGGCAGCCTCAAGGCTGAAAGCATAGAGGGCGTGGATGTGCCGCCGCCGCTCGCGCGGAGCAAAAAGGCTCGCGAGCCAGCGGTCTTTATCCTCGCGGCGGAGCAGTCCCTCGCAATAGGCGTAATCCCCGTTTGGCGGCGCCTCCCGCCCGCGCATCACGGCACGGCCAGAAGGGCGGCCGCGACGCGCCGCCTTTCGCCAAGCAGGATGGAATAGGTGCGCGCGGCGGCCCCTGTCGGCATTGGCTCCGCCCTTATGCGCGCTTCGGCAAGCCGCTTGCGAAGAGGGGCTTCGAGCGGCACGAGGTCAAGCCCGGTGCCGATGAGCAAATGTTCGATGCTTCCTGGCGCTTCCAGGAAAACCGCTTCGAGCGATGCGGCGCAAATGTCTGCCGGAGTCACCGCGCTCCAGGCGGCAATGCCGGAAGGCAAGGCGAGGATCGAGCCGCGATGCGACATCGAGGCAAAGCGAAAGCCGCCCGCGCCATACCCCTCGATCGCATGGGCGCCGGGCAAAAAACCCGCGTATCTTGGTTCGATCATGGATGCCTTGCCGGACCGGTTTTGGCCGCCGCGCCGCTCCCGCCCGCGGCTACGCCGGCCTCTTCGCGGGGGTTGCGGCCGGCGCCGGACCCACGCTGTCGCCGCGCAGGCCGAGGTAGATCAGCATCGGCGAACAAATAAAGACGGAGGAATAGGTCGCGACAAAAATGCCCCACATCATCGCGATCGAGAACGAGCGGATCACCTCGCCGCCGAAAACGACGAGCGAAAGAAGGGCGAGAAACACGGTCGTCGCGGTCATGATCGTGCGCGGCAAGACCGCGTTGACCGAGAGATCGATAAGTTGGTCGGCCGGCATCTTGCGGTATTTCCGCATCATCTCGCGAATGCGATCGAGCACCACGACGGTTTCGTTCAAGGAATAGCCGACGATGGTGAGAATGGCGGCGATCGACGTCGTGTTGAATTCGAGCCGGGTGAGCGCGAAAAAGCCAACGGTAAGCAAGAGATCGTGCATCGTCGCGATGATCGCGCCAACCGCGAACTGCCATTCGAACCGGAACCAGAGATAGCAAAGCACCGCGATGATCGAAATGACAACGCCAAGCGTGCCGGACTGCACGAGTTCGCCGGAGACGCGGGGACCGACGACTTCGCTGCGCCGAACCTCGTAGCCATCGCCGACGGCCTCTTTCACGCGGTTCACGGCGGCCTGCTGCGCGGCATCGCCACCCGCCTGAAGGCCGAAACGCATGGTCACGTCGGACGGCCCCCCGAAACCCTGCACCTCGACGCCGCCGACCTTGAGATGCTCGGCGATGGAACGCAATTTTGCGAGGTCGGCCACGCCGTTCTTGGCGCGCAGCTCGAGCAAGGTGCCGCCGGAAAAATCGATCCCGAAATTCATTCCCAAATGGAGGAAAAGCACGACTGAAATAATCGAGAGAAGCGCCGAGAAAGGATAGCTCACGCGACGGAAGCGCATGAACGGAAATTTGGTGTTCTCGGGCGCAAGGCGCAGGAGTTTCATTCGATAGGGCCTCTTCCGAAACGGCGCTCCGGCGGGTCTTGTTGCTCGCGTCGAGGCGGATTGGCTCGGCGCATGAAAACACTCTACCCTTTTGCGATCGCGCCTGAAAGTGCCGCGCGGTCTTACGAATTCTTCAAATTGGCAATCTCGCCGGCCGCTTGTAGTGGTACCAGAGCGCGATCATCATCCGCGTCATCGTCACCGCTGTCACGATCGAGGTGATAATGCCGAGGGCCAATGAGACGGCGAAGCCGCGCACCGGTCCCGTGCCCAAGAAATACAATATGGCCGCGGCGACGAACATGGTGACATTGGAGTCGACGATGGTGGCGAAAGCCCGCTTGAACCCGGCGTCTAGCGCCGAAATGATCGAGCGACCCATATGCGCTTCCTCCCGGATGCGTTCGTAGATCAAGACATTGGAGTCGACCGCCATGCCAATGGTGAGGACGATGCCCGCGATGCCCGGCAGGGTGAGCGTCGCCCCGAGTAGCACGAGGCCGGCAAAAATGAACGAGACATGGACGGCCAGCGCGATATTGGCGAAGACGCCGAATATTCCATAGGTGATCAGCATATAGAAGGCGACGAGGCCGGCGCCGACATAGGCCGCGCGCTTGCCCGCGTCGATCGAATCCTGACCGAGGCCCGGACCGACCGTGCGTTCCTCGACAATCGTGAGCTTGGCTGGCAACGCGCCGGCGCGCAAAAGAATCGCGAGATTGTTCGCCGCTTCGACCGTGAAATGCCCGGAGATCTGGCCGGAACCGCCCGTGATGGGACTAATGATGCGCGGCGCGGAAATGACCTTCCCATCGAGGATAATGGCGAATAATTTGCCGACGTTTTCCGACGTCACCTCGCCAAACCTTTGCCCGCCGCGAATATTGAAGCGGAAATTGACGACCGGTTCTTGCGTGCGGGGGTCGAAGCCCGGCTGGGCATCGGTCAAATCCTCGCCCTGCACCATGACGCGCTTCTCCACCGGCAGCAATTTGCCGGGTTGCTCGGTGTCTTCCAAGGATTCGACATCGGCGGGATCGGCGCCTGGATCGGCGACAAGGCGGAATTCGAGCTTGGCCGTCGTTCCAAGTATTTCCTTGAGCTTGCCGGTATCCTGCAATCCCGGCACTTCGACGAGAATACGATCGGCGCCTTCCCGTTGGATATTGGGCTCCGTGGTGCCGAGCGCATCGACGCGGCGGCGCAACACCTCGATCGATTGCTCGACGGCGCGGCGGACCTTGCTTTCGACGCCCGCCTCGGTCACCGTGAACTGGATGAGGCCGCTGTCGTTTTCGCTGACGTCGAAGGCCGCCGCGCGAGACCTGCCGGAAAGGCCGCCGCCGGCCGAGGCCGCCAATTGCTTGAGTTTCGGCATGACTCTCGCACGCTCGCCCGGATCTGGGATGCGCAATTGCACGCCGCGCGGCTGAGCACCTATGCCCCCCGTGATCGCAATCTTCTCTTCGCGAAGCACACGCCGGACGCTGTCGCGCAAATTGCCAACAAGACTCTTCACGACCGAATTGCTGTCCACCTCCAGAAGCACATGCGATCCCCCTTGCAGATCGAGTCCGAGCACGATGGCGCGGGCCGGCACCCATTTCGGCAGATGCGAAATCAACGCCTCCCGACGGTCCGGGCCGAGGAGGCTCGGCACGATGAGGAGAAGCGCGAACGCCGTCATCGCCAGAATGGATACGATCTTCCAGGCCGGAAAACGCAGCATGATGGGGCAAAATCTCGACGGTTGGGGGCGCGGCCAAAGCCGTCAGCCCGGAGTTCCTGCTTGTTGCGGGCTTCGATTCAAGCCTGATCCTTGACCGGCTCGCCCTTGACCCGCACGTCCGAAATCATCGCCCGGAGAACGCGCACCTTGACATTTGGCGCGATTTCGAGTTCGAGCTCCGCATCGTCCACTACTTTCGTCACTTTGCCGATCAGGCCTCCGGTCGTGATCACGCTATCGCCCCGGCGCGTATTCTTGATGAGATTGGCATGCTCCTTCGCCTTTTTGCGCTGCGGCCGGATGACAAAAAAATACGCGATGGCAAAGATCAGCGCGAAGGGCACCAACTGCATTAAAATGTCCGCCGAGGTGGGGGCCGCGCCAGTGGCGGCTTGGGCGAAAGCAGCTGTAAACAAAATCCCTTCTCCTCGATCCTACGTCTCTTAAAGACTTGCGTCCGCCAAGTCGTCTGTCTTCATGGCGCGCGAATATAGCCAGAGCGGGCGCGAAAGCAATGGCGCCAAGGGCCGCCATCAATAAGCCGAGCTGCGCGGGTTCACGGCGGTAGCTTGGCGGCACTCGAGAAGCTTCGCCTCTGCTTTGCGAAGGCCTGATCGGCGGATTTTACGGGCGCAAGGAAACGGCGGCCCGAATTCCGGAGGGTTGGAGAATGTTCTAAGAGCCGATGCGAGAAACCAGACATGGTGGGAGTGAGGGGTGTGGGATACCGTGGAGGGGTTTGGAGAGAAATAGCGTAGGAAAAATAGAGGTTATTGAGGTGCTTATCGACGATCCGCGCTCCATCGTCAATTGAAGGGTCATATTCGATTAAGTTATTGTGTTTCAATCGGTATATCAGCTTCCGATTTCGCGGCAGTTGAGATTTTTGACGGTTTTTCCGGCGGTTTTCGTATGGAGGCCTCCGTTGGCGCCCGGAAAAGACCATCAGGCTAACCCGCCTCATGTGGCGGCTTTTTTCCGAAACTCCATCCGTCGAAGATTAAGAAAAAAAGTGACGCATGCGCTCGCTGTTGACCTGCAAGCTAGTATGCTAGCATACTAGCAATCGTCATGACAGATGAAAGCGTCAAGCAATTCAACGTGTACTTGCCGACTGAGCTGATTCGCGAGGTCAAGCATTACGCCGTCGAGACTGAACAGTCGCTATCGGCGATCGTCGCCGCGGCACTGCGCGCCTATCTCGACGGGCATCGGCGAAAGCGGAGGACAAAATGAAAACTGACGGCATCGACGGTATCCTTATCGAGACGCATAATTGGGGCAGTACGGTCGCATTCTGGCAGGACCTCGGCTACGAGCTCGAATTCGAGACTGATCACCACTCGGGCCGCCTGCGCCATCCGCGCGGAGGGCCTTACATCTTCGTTGCAGAACGGCCGCACGACCACTCGCTCCAGGTCGTGCTTGGCGTCGCGGTCGCCGATGCGGCGCTGTTCACGCTGCCGCGCGGGAGCACGGTCGCGCGGCCGTTTGAACAACAGCACTGGCCTGCTCTGCAGATGCTGCTCGCCGATCCCGACGGTCGGCAGGTCGCTGTGGAAGCACCGCTGCCGTCGACGAAGTAGCCTTAAAGGATCAGACGATCGGACCAAGAGTAAGCATTATGCATAATGAGCGAAGTGCATCTTCAGACAGCACAGCGGTTCGGGTCGCCTTGTGGCGGGCCTTGCATGTCGAGGTAGATCCGCCGCCGCATGTGCTCGAAGACGAGATTGGCCTCAAGCTGGTAGCTCCTGACGAAGGCTGGCGCCACCGTCCGGACATGGACCCGCACTTCACGCGCCCCTTCCGCGCTTCCATCGTGGCTCGGGCGCGCTTCGTCGAAGACCTGGTCGCGGAAGCGGCCGGCCGCGGCGTTGGTCAATACGTGATCCTTGGGGCTGGCCTTGATACCTTTGCGCAACGCAGGCCGGAGATAGCCTCCCGCCTGAAGATGTTCGAGGTCGACCGGCCGGGTCCCCAGGCCTGGAAGCGGCAACGTCTCATTGAACTCGGCATTGGCGTCCCGCACTGGCTGCGGCTGGTGCCGGTTGACTTCGAGGTGGGTGGGTCTTGGTGGGTACAGTTGGCGGGCGCCGGTTTCGACGCCGCTCGACCGGCGGTCGTGGCCTCCACCGGTGTCAGCATGTATCTGACCAGAGACGCGATCGCGGCTACGCTACGTCAGGTCGCGGTCCTCGCGCCGGGATCGACGCTTGCCTTGACGTTCCTGTTGCCGCTGGAACTTACGGATCCGGAGATACGACCGGGCCTTGAACGCGCTGCGGAAGGGGCACGCGCCAGCGGAACCCCGTTCATCAGCTTTTTCACGCCGACCGAGATGCTGGCGCTTGCCCACGAAGCCGGTTTTAGAGAAGCCCGCCACGTGTCGGCAGCCGCTCTGGTACAGTGCTACTTCGCGGGCAGGACAGATGGACTTCGTCCGCCACGTAATTCGGAGGAGTTGCTCGTGGCGGCAAACTAGACCAGGCGTTGACGGTGTTTTTCCGCATCGATTCGCGTGCGTGGCATTGTCGATGAGTTCAAATATCGACCGATTGATGCCGATAGTCGTTGAAACCGAGTAGATTCTGAATCGGCGAAATTCTCCTTTGAATTCAAGAGCGCAAATTTCTGACGGATCGGAGAGACGATTCTTCATTGCGCGCGGGAGTAATTGCTCTTTTAGATCAACGCGTTGTGGTTGCTCAAAACAATCGAGTGGGAATGGTCCATTGCGCCCTGCGCTTCATCTGACCGCAGGCCTCTTGATCGTCACGGCGGCCGTCGTCGCGGCTGTCTATTTCTGGTCGCCGCACGCGAACCTCCGCGTAACGATTGGTCCGCCCGGCAGCACGGCCTATCGCTTCATCACGGCTTTCGCTTCGGTCACTGAGGCAAATCATCCGCGCATCCACATTAAACTCGTCCAAGTCGCCGATTTGGCGGCGAGCGCCAAGGCGATCGAGGATCACGCCACGGACCTCGGCATCGTGCGCAGCGACGCTGTGATCCCTACCAACGGCGAGACCATTGCCATTCTGCGCCGGGATGTCGTCGCGTTCGTTGTGCCGGCCAAATCCTCGATCGACAAGGTCTCGGCCCTCGCCGGCAGGACCATCGGCATCCCGCAAGGACCCTTGCAAACTTATAATGAGCAGACTCTCGATGCGATCTTGAGCTATTACAATATTCCGGCGATATCGGTGAAACGGGTTTTTCTGCCGCTCGCCGAAATCGGGGCGGCGGTTCATGAAAAGCATGTTGCGGCGGTTCTCGCCATCGGCCCGATGGGGCCAGGGGAGGTCGTCGACGTTGTCAGCGCCGTCAAGCTCGCGAATAAAGGCGCCCCGGGCATCCTCGCCATTGACGAGGCGGACGCGATCAACAAGCGGTTTCCCGGCCTCGAGTCAATCGACGTGCCGGCCGGAGCCTTCCGAGGGAGGCCACCCACCCCCGACGATACGGTGACAACGCTCGCCGTCACCTACCGCTTCGTCGCTCCAAACACGATGCTGGACGTCGTGGCTGGAGCAATCGCGCGATCCATTTTCAAGACCAAAGCCCAGCTGGTGGCCAAAACGCCGCTCGCCAGTCAGATCGAAGCGCCCGACCCCGACGACAAGAACCCAGTCTTGCCGGTTCATCCGGGTGTCACGGCCTATCTCACCAGTGGAGAACAGAGCTTCTTCGAAAAGTTCCAGCAATATTTCTATCTGGGCGGCATAGCCCTGAGCATGGCCGGCTCCGCGATCGCGCTTCTCGTCGGACGCCTCAATCGCAAGAAATCCGAAAGCGATCTGCGGCAGATCGATCGCCTGATCGAGCTCGCCGACAAGGCTATTGCGGCGCAAGCTTCTTCCGAACTCAAGGCCTTAGAGAAGGAGCTCAACGGGATTATTGCGTGGTTCGTCAAGGGACAAGCCAGCGGGTCCGCCGACTCGACCGCGTTTTCCATCGCCATCGCACACGCCCAGCACGCCATCGAGAAACAACGCGAGGCGCTCCGGCACGGGCAGACAGGCTCCATGCCTCAACAAGAATCGTAAGGGCGGCCCGGATTCCCGACGTTTGGAGAATGCTTTAATGGATCGCCGCTAATTTCCCGCCGGCGCGAATGCCGCGGCGCATCGAATTTTCCGAAGAATTGACGCTGGGAGCGTTGGGGCGTAGCGTTTCGACACGGACCGGAGCGCTAAGCTAGCGACGCTGCTGCTACGCAACCACGATTGGATTTGGGCAAAGGATGTTCCATGAGTGAGCCGCCCTATGACACGCCGGATCGCGATGACGCTCGCGGTCGCGACCAGCTTGCCGCCGCCGCCACTTCCGGGCAACGAGCCGCGCAGGCCAGCACCACTGCGCCGGGCAAAGCCATTTTGATCACGTTTCCACCCAGTCTCGACTGCGAGCTCAGTCGATTCTTGCTCGCCCACTATCGCATTCCTTACAAAGAGCGGCGCCATACCGTGATCTTTTCGTTCTTCGCCACGAAATGGCATGGCTCCACGCTCTACTTTCCGCTCTTGTACGGCGACTCCTATCGGCCGCTCGATACGGTGCGCAAGATGATCGATTACTTCGACCCGCTCTGCCCCAAAGATCGCGACCTTCTGCTCGCGGGGGGCGACCGCGAACGTGTGGAGGCCGACTGGACCGCGTTCAACGGAACGCTGGGGGGAGCGACGACGGCGTTTGCCTACTTCCATCTTCTGCCGCACCGCCGGATCATGATCCGCCCCCTGACGGAAGGGGCGCCGGACTACGAAATCCTTGCGGTGCGCTGGGCCTACCCATTGTTCGCGGGCTTCTTGCGCAGGGCGCTGCACCTCTCGGCCGGCGCCGCGCAGGAAGCACTCGGGCAAATTCGCACAACGGTCCAAGACGTGGATGCGCGCCTGGCGGACGGCCGCCAATACCTCGTGGGCGACCGTTTCTCACTGTCGGATATGGCTTTTGCAGTCGCCTTGGCGCCTCTGGTGCTTCCCGATGAATATGCGAGCTTGCTGCCTTCCTTCGCCGAAATGCCGCCCGTCATGCGGTCCGCGATTGCGGAGTTTCAATCGCACCCGGCTGGCCAATTCGCGCTCCGCATCTATCGTGACCACAGAGGCGGCGTGCCACTCCGGGCGCAATCGCCTTCATGAAGGTTTAAGGCGAGCGCATTGCAATATTTCGGCGAAAGCGGTGAAACGGATTTTTCTGCCAATCGCTGAAATCGGCGGCAGTTCATGACAAGCATGTGGCGGCGGTTTTCGCCGTCGGCCCAATGGGGCCAGGGTGATCAGGCCGCGATCGCGAATAGCGACGCGATCAAGGTGCTCACAATGACGAGAACAAAAGACTGCCCAGAGTTTCCCGGCGATTACTCCTCCGCCAATGCGCTGAAACGGATCGCCGCCGCGCTTGAGAGGCTTGGCCTCGCGCAGGCCGGGCCTTGCGATTTCAGCGCCGCCGATGCGTTCGTCTTCGCCGCTGGGACCGCGACGCTTGTCCCTGTGGCGCGCGTCAACCGGGTCGATATCGGGCTGTTGTGCGGCATCGACCAGGCTCGCGATACCCTTCTCGTCAATACGGAGCGCTTCGCACAAGGCTTCGCGGCCAACAACGCGCTGCTCTGGGGTGCCCGCGGCATGGGCAAATCCGCGCTCATCAAGGCCGTGCATGCAACCATCAATGCGCGGCTTGCCGCTTCTCCGGTCTTGAAGCCGCTCAAACTTATCGAGATTCATCGCGAGGACATCGCGGGGCTGCCTCGCCTCATGGCGCTGTTGCGCGGCCAGTCCTGGCGTTTTCTTGTTTTTTGCGACGACCTTTCCTTCGATGCGGCGGATTCGAGCTACAAGTCGCTGAAGGCCGCGCTCGAAGGCGGGGTTGAAGGACGCCCGGGAAATGTTTTGTTTTATGCGACGTCGAATCGCCGCCACATTCTTTCCCGCGACATGATCGAAAACGAACGTGGCTCCGCGATCAATCCGGACGATGCGGTGCAGGAAAAGATTTCTCTATCGGACCGCTTCGGGCTTTGGCTCGGTTTTCACTCTTGCTCGCAAGACGATTATCTTGCGATGGTCCGTGGCTACGCCAAGCATTTCGGTCTTGCCCGCGCGCGAGAAAAAATCGAGCGCGAGGCGCTCGAATGGGCGCTCACGCGGGGCTCGCGTTCGGGGCGCACCGCCTGGCAATATATCCAGGATCTCGCCGGGCGATTGGGCAAGGCGGTAGAGTGATCCGGTCCATTCAATTGGACCGTATCGTGCTCCGGTGGACGCCGCGGCATTTAGGCATGCATTCGCCGGATGACGAGCTAACTTGCTGCGCGGTTGGGGCGATTCCACGATAATAATGAGCGAGGCGGCCATGGCGAACCCCGCGGGTGAATCGATTCGAAAATATCTGGCAATTTATGCGCATATCATCGCCATCAACGTCGCGGTCGCTCGGAGACGAACAGGTGACCTGCTTTCGGCCGGATCATTGGTCCTGCACATCCCTCCAGGTCATAGGCGGCTGGCTTGTCCTGATCGAGCTCAGCGCGGAAGGCACGACCCGCGTGCTTTGTGCCCGAAGCATGCGATCGGCGTGCGGTGGATTCGCGAGGTCCCGCATCGGGCCTGCGTCGCACACATGCGCAGTCGCGCTTTTCTCATAATCGCCGGTGTCCTCGTCTTCCCGCCGCAAGCCTCCAGCGCGCCCATTGACCAGTCCTCGTCCTCGTCCTTGCCACGTCCACGCCCGGCCGACGCGCCCTCCCA
>JBOHJT010000035.1:0-17993 GCA_050728715.1 Methylocella sp. | reverse complement strand
GCTCCATACGCCGTGTAAAGCGTAGTTATCCGGGAACGTCTGAAGGCGCGCGCTTTCGCGTACAGTGAAATAGCGGCTATGGCCGTTTGCCAAGCGGAGCATGTTTTCTCCGCCCGGGACCCCGTGGACGCCTGCTTTGAGGGTCTTGGCTGGCGCGTCGAAGGGACTGCCAGTATGACCGAGGTAGCTGCGAGCGCCGGGCTGGAAACGATGATTGTGAAAGCTTTGCGAATTGAGGGGATCGCACGCGGGATCGGGTAGACCGACAAGTGCATCGCGCACGGTACGCCAGGGCTGCCTGGAGGGTCGATCTGTGATCCGGCGGCCTCGATCGGATAGACGTTCGGTGAAACAGCGATGCTTTGCCGCTACCTTGTGGCGGTCCCAATACTCGCCGGTTCGGAATTGCTCCAACAAGAGAGCGTCGAGCGAATGCGTCTCGGCCGGAAACGTCCACTTGGCTTCTATGTCCGATCTAAAACCGACGAATACGACCCGCTCACGGCGCTGCGGGACGCCGTAGTTGGCCGCGTTGAGAAGTTTATGCACGACGCGATATTCGAGTTCTCCACGCCCCGTGTGGTGCTTCTGGAGCCGCGCTAAATGGTCAGTCCACGTGTGTGATTTAGATTTTTTTAACGAAGGATACTGGAGCTGAAGGATGATGTAGCCAAGGTAGTCCGAGAAAGATTGCCGTGCAAGCCCCTTGACATTCTCGAAGATGAAGGCGGGCGGCCTTGTTTCCAGAACGGCGCGGACGGCTTCAGACCACATATCCCGATGGTCGTCGCTCGCCTTGTGACGGCCGCCGAGGGAGAACGGCTGGCATGGCGGTCCGCCCGTCACTATGTGAACTTTACCCTCGTAAGGGGTGTAGTCGACAAGGCGCACATCGGTTTCGAGCGGGCGGGGCCAGCCCTTGATCGGCGACCCGTCGATCGTCCGATTCTCTCGAAGCGTGTCGCAGCACCACCGGTCGCGTTCGACGACGAGCACCGGCGTGAAGCCTGCACGACTCACACCCATGCCGAGGCCGCCGGCTCCGGCAAATAATTCGATCGCGAGCATTTGTTCCGCTATCCCAAGAATTCGCGGATGATAGTCTCTAATTGCGACCTTTCCCGAAGCTGACATTCCCAAATTACCAGGACGCGCCAGCCGCGCGTTTTGAGTTCTTCCTCGACTCGAATATCTCGCGTCCGATTCGAATCAAGTTTAGGTTGCCAAAAGGTTAAGCGTGACTTTGGCAATCGGGCAAGAGGGCATTTTGGGTCGGGATGCCGATGCCAAAAACATCCATGGATGAAAATGACGGCCTTGTGGCGAGCGAACACCATGTCTGGCTGGCCGGGCAGGTCCTTCTTATGCAACCGATAGTGGTAACCTAACTTGTGGACTAGACGCCGGATCGTGAGTTCGGTCTTGGTGCCTTTGCCTTTGATGCGGCTCATGCGGTCCGAGCGCTGCGCCGTGGTCAGGGTGTCGGCCATTGTTCATCCATGGCGAATTCTAGCGGGAGAAATTGGAGTATAGCGCACGTGCGCACCAAAAAAGCTCGCTGCGGGACTCATTGGAGTCATGCGCACGGGGGTCATGCGCACGCGACGGTTACTTGCTCGTTCAGGGCGGCGCCATGCTGGCGAAAATGGAAGATGACGGCCTTTGCCTTGAGGGCGAGGAAGACCGGATCCTGACCCTGCTCGCCGTTGCCTATCGACGCGATGTCCCTGCCGCGACGCTGGGCTCACTTCGCCGGGCGTCAAAACATTGGCGCGGCGCCGACAAATCTTTGGCTGCCATTCATCTCGCCCAGCTCGGATTGGGCAAACTCGACGAGGACGGCCCCTACCGCCTGTCACTCGCGGCCGAGCTGATGGATGCCGGCGTCGCGCCGCGCGAGCTCGCGCGGGAATTGGGGCTCCGCGTGCCCCGCCCTGACCTAGAGAAGGCGGGGTATGATCCGAACGAACTGCGGGTTCCAGCAGAGGAAATGGCCTCGGGAGCGGCGATTGGACGGAGGGTGGTGCCTCGGCATCGACGCTGACCGAGGGGAGATCGGCGGGGACGGGTTCTCGCAAACCCCGCCCGGTGCCCGAGCTTCCCAAGGATGCGATCGTTGTCACCCGGCCGGATGGGACGACCATCGACGATCCCAAGTCCCTCACAGGGAAGCTCATGGCTCCGCCACGGGCGAATTTTCAGGAAGTTTATTCTGCAGGAACGCGGGCGACTAATCTGCTTCAGGTTGATGCCGCAGTTGGTCATTACGGGCGGTTCGATTTTCAGCGGGATAGTGCAACAAATACGTATTATCCAGAATATAAACATGCAAGCAATTACGCAGTTGGCGTATTCATGGCGGGAGCCGGATATACGCGCGAACAAACGAGCAATATTTCTGAAACATTCGCGTATTTCTACTCAGGGAACTATAAAACAGGCATGGTGGAACGAAAATATTGGACATATCGTGGTTGGGACGATGCGCAAGATGGGACGTGGAAGTGAGGTTGCTTGTCTGGCTCGGATGGACCGCCTTCGCCGTGAGTGCGCCTTTTGTCCTTTATGCCGCTTACCGCGTCGGGGAATTTGTTTATGTGTTTGGTCCTGACCTGATCAAACCTTGCGAGATCGCACATGGGAATTTTGCTGAAAATGGACGCGGCGATTCCGTCGAGTATCAGGTGCGCGACTGCTCGATCATCGGTTCCGCCTCGGAAGAGCGGGTCGGTCTGAGGCTCGCCGATACGGAGGGCTTCGCTGCATTGGTCTACTACGACCAGGGGCCAAAGCCGCGCGAGGTGGTTTTGCACTGGTTCGACGACGATCATTTGAGCGTCGATCTCGGCGAAGTTAATTGGCTCACCCCCCAAATCGGTCACCTTGGCCGCGTAACGATCAGTTATACTTACAGCGGCGCCGAGCCCAGCCTCGAATGATCATGCCCGATCGCCGTCTCTCGTCACGTATCCTGCGCGCCTTCGGGCGCCTGCTCCGGCGCCTCACGATCGGCCTTGGCGCGCTGATCCTCGTCGTGTATTTCTTTGGCGACTGGCTCCTTTCTAATTGGCCCTATCCCGCCTGTTCGGAGTGGCCAAAATCGAGCCTTGCAAATGCCCGGGGCGATGTCGCCGAGATAGGCGTCCAGGGTTGCTTCCTTGGGCTCGTCAACCGGCAATATCTTGTCCGCGTGCGACCAGCGGGCGGCGTGTCCGCCAAGCTCGTCGTGCGTTTCAAGCCAAAAGAGTGGCCCGCGTTGCATTGGCTCGACGCCGATCGCTTGCAGGCCGATCTCGGCCAAGTCCGCTCCATATCGCCGCAGATCGATCAAGTTGGACCGGTTCATGTCACTTTCACCTTTAGCGGGGTGGACCCCTCGCTGGATTGAGGGGCGCCGCCGATTTGCTCGCGATTTCGCGAGCGCGTGGCCCGGGAGAACATCGAAAAGAACGATCTCCTTCCCCACGGTGACAGTCATTGGGAGCATTTGGTTCCGGCCGCTTTTGCCGGCCAATCGTACCAAAATGTTTCACGTGAAACATTTTGGTACGATTGGAGCCCAAAAAGCTTACAAGGCCGCATACATCCAGCGGCCTTGAGATAAGTAAGATTGCGCGGAAATCTGGTACATTCGGCGGTTGGATGACGCGGCCATAACGCCGTGGCTCTCGCCTAGTTTCTCAGGCGTGTCGATCGGGCTATGCTGAGCCGCGCGCGAGTCGCGGACCTGGTCATTTTCGATGAAGGATGTTTTCGAGAAATATTTGCGCTCCCTGAGACAGGATCGCGGCGACAAGACCGAGCATTCCGACCGAGGCGCGCTTGAAACTCTCCTGAACGCGGCGGCCGAGTCGGCCGGCCGAGGCATCCGCATCATTCACGAGGCGAAGAAGGTACGCGGCTCCGGCGCGCCAGACTTTA
The DNA here is from genome assembly GCA_050728715.1 of Methylocella sp. GTDB lineage: Bacteria > Pseudomonadota > Alphaproteobacteria > Rhizobiales > Beijerinckiaceae > Methylocapsa. The sequence continues at coordinate 14,072 of JBOHJT010000035.1, read as the reverse complement.
AGGTCATGAAGGCAGCGATGATCCTCGGCTACGTCGAGAACAAGACCATCGGCGAAAACCTCGACCAGATTCTCAAGTCTGATCAGATCTACCGCTACAAAAAGCTGTCGAGCAACATCCTTCTGACCGACTATATGCAATTCATCTGGATCAAGGACGGTAAGGTCAACGGGCGCGAAATCATCGCCTTTCCGGACGATCTCGAAGGCAAGCCGAAAAGACCACGTGGGGATCGTGTCGAGGCGGTTTCCGGTCTATTGCGGGGCTTCTTCTCCATCGCGCCGGAAGGCATTGGCCGCGCGCAGCAGTTCGCGCTCGCGCTCGCCGTCCGCAGCCATATCCTGCGTGACTTTCTCGATAGCGAATTGCGGCGGCAGAAAGAAGAGCACGCGGAAGCCCGTCTTTACGGCCTCTTTCAAGTTTTCCGCGATCAGGTCTTTCACGAGCTCAGCCTCGCCGAATTCGCCGACGCCTTCGCGCAGATGCTCGCCTATGGCCTCTTCCTGGCGAAGCTCAATTCCAACGGCGAAGTGATCACGCTCGCTAATGCGCGTCAGTTCGTGCCGGGCTCATTCCGGTTGATCCGCGAACTCGTGCAATTTCTCGACGAGCTTGCGGCGCCGGAATATGCCGGAATCCGATGGCTTGTCGAAGATGAAATTCTTTCGATGATGAACGGCCTGAAGCTCCGCGAGATCCATGAGGACTTATCGTTCAAGCACCGCAAGGCGATCAGCCGCAAGGTGAGAGCTAATGACGAGGAAGAGAATCGCCTCTTCGAGCGCGATCCTTTCATCAACTTCTATGAGGACTTCCTCGCCAAATACGACGCCAAGCTGAAGAAAGCGCGCGGCGTCTATTACACGCCGCCGCCGGTCGTGAATTTCATCGTGCGCGCGGTGGACGACATTTTGAAGGAAACCTTCGGTATTCCCGAAGGCCTCGCCGACCATAAGCGCGTGACTGTGCTCGATTTTGCCTGCGGGACCGGCACGTTCCTGCTGGAGGTCTTTCAGCGCATCTTCGACAACATCGGCGGGCCAGAGGCCGGGCGTGCCGACCTGATCGTGCGCGAGCATTTGTTGAGGAATGTGTTCGGATTTGAATACCTGATCGCGCCATACACAATCGCCCATCTCAAGCTGTCTCAATATTTAAGTGATCAAGGCCATTCGTTGAAAGGCAACGAGCGCCTTCAGGTTTTTCTGACCAACACGTTGGAGTCGGTAGAGCCCCAAGCAAACCTCATTCTTCCTGCTATTACCGCTGAGGTAAAGGCTGCGCAGGCCGTCAAAGAAAAGCCAATTCTCGTCATCACTGGGAACCCTCCTTACTCGGGTCACTCGAAAAACAAGGGGAAGTGGATCACGGCGGCAATTGATGAGTATAAATTCACTTGGGAAAAGACCGTGGACGGATTGGACGAAAGGAAGCCGCTCGGCGAGAAAAATCCGAAATGGCTGCAGGATGACTATGTTAAATTCATTCGCTTCGCTCAAATGAAAATGGACGGGTTCACTGTCGCGACCAAAGCACCTGATGGCAAATTGATGGAACACTCAGTTCCGGGCGTCGAGAACGGCATAGTCGGTGTTATCACCAACCATTCCTGGCTCGACAATCCGACCTTCCGGGGCATGCGCCAGTCGCTGATGCGGAGCTTCAACCAGATCTACGTTCTCGATTTGCATGGGAGCACGAAGCCGAAAGAGACAGCCCCGGATGGAATCGCGAACGAAAACGTATTCGATATTCAAAAGGGCGTGGCAATCGCCATATTTGTAAAAAAGCCGGGAGTTGAGCATGGCGTCTGGCGCGGTCATCTCTGGGGCAAGCGGCTAGAAAAGTATAAGGCTCTGGCGGATGGTACATTAGAGAGCGCCAGTCTCGAAGCGATCAAGCCAACTGCACCCCACTTCTTATTGTACAGCCAGGATACGGACACCCGAACAGCATACGGCCGAGGGGTGTCTGTCTGTGACATTTTCTCCGTTAACAGCGTAGGGGTAGCGACAAGTAGGGACCGGCTTGCCATTCACTTCACTCGGCAAGAATTGCTCCGCACGGTACGCAATTTTGCTGCTCTCGATGCGGAGGATGCGAGAAGCGTTTATTCGTTAGGTAAGGACGTCCAGGACTGGAAGGTTGCGTGGGCGCAAATTGATGTAAGAGCCACCGGACCTAGCGACAACTGCGCTACGCCCATTCTCTACAGGCCTTTCGATATTCGATGGACGTACTACACCGGCAAATCAAATGGCTTTCTAGTTCGACCTCGCCCTGTCACGATGCGCAACATGCTTCTGGGCGAGAACGTTGGGCTAATCACCTCCCGACTGACCAAAGGCGAGACCTTTCGGCACGCTCAGGTGACGAATCACATTTGCGAAGTGATCTGCATGTCGCCAAGTACTTCAAACAACGGATTTTTGTTTCCGCTTTATCTTCGCACTGATGATGTTGGTAGCTCCGCCAATATCTCCCCCGACTTCCGCGCCTTCATCGACGCGCGCTACGAACATCACTACACTCCCGAAGAAATCCTCGGCTATATCTACGCGATCTTGCACGCGCCCACATACCGCACGCGCTACGCGGAGTTCCTGCGGATCGATTTTCCGCGCGTGCCGTTCCCCGAAACAGCAGACGATTTCGAAACCCTTGCCGGTCTCGGCTGGGAGCTGGTGCAGGCGCACCTGTTGCGCGAGTTGCCGCCACAAAGGTTGGCCGCCTATCAGGGCAAGGGCGGCCACACCGTCGAGGCCGTGCGCTATTCCCCCGAGCAACAAGCGATCTGGATCAACAAGACCCAGTTCTTCAAGCCGGCGCCGCAAGCCGTATGGGATTTCCACATCGGCGGCTATCAGGTGCTCGACAAATATCTAAAATCGCGCAAGGGCCGGCAGCTGTCGCTCGACGAAATAAATCATGTGTCTGCTATCGCTGGCAGCCTCGCCTTCACCATCGCGTGGATGGCGAGAATCGACGAGGCATACCGGGCGGCGTTCGAAGGATGAGCCCCCTCACCCGGCGCTGCGCGCCACCCTCCCCTCCCCAACCGCTTACCACGGTTGCTCCGCCCGCAAGGGGAGAGGGGAGATCCCACAAGCGAGGAAGGGGGTGCGAACAACTCTTTGCCTCCGAGGGGAGACGGGCGTATTGCTTGCGGCGGGATGCGCCCTTCTCCCTTGTGGGAGAAGGTGTCCCCGCGCGAGCGGGGACGGATGAGGGTGAGGATTATGCAGCGGCTTGTCGGATTTGCCAGATCCATGCGCAAGGCGCCGACCGAGGCCGAGGCGGCCCTGTGGCGCATCCTCCGCAACCGCCGCTTTTCCGGCTTCAAGTTCCGCAGGCAGGTCCCGCTCGGCGACTACATCGTGGATTTCGTTTGCTTCGAGGCGAGGCTCGTCGTCGAGGCCGACGGGTCGCAACACGCGGAGAGCATTCGTGACACCCGCCGCGACGCATGGCTCGAAGCCCACGGCTTTCGCATCCGCCGTTTCTGGAATGCGGATATATTGCACCGTCGCGAGGAAGTCGCCGAGACGCTATGGCATGATTTGACGGCCCCCTCATCCATCCCCGCTCACGCGGGGACACCTTCTCCCGCGAGGGGAGAAGGGGGATAACTTCACACAAAGCTCGCGCCGGTGGGTGCAGTGGTGCATTATGCGCGCGATTCGTATCTTCAAGCGCGGTGAACTCATGGCTCGCACCGGTCAACCGGACCTGTTCGTAGCGGAATCCCAGCCCGGCCTGTTCGGCGCGGAGCCCGCCTATCGCCCCGATCCCGGCAAGGTGCGTGCGCGGCTGCACAAAATTCTTGCCGAGGCGCGAGCGGCGCAAACGCCGCCCTGGGAGCCGGCGCGTGTTTCGCTATACCGCGCCATTTTCCCGCAAATGACGCTCTTTCTGCCCGAGGACGAAGCCGCCCAATTGCGCTTCGAGTTCGAGGCGGAAATGGCGCGGCTGGAGACGGCCTGAGCTGCATTCTCATACAGTCCGTTCAAGCGCGTGCCCCGAGCCAATTCAACCGCACCCCAATCCCATCTGGAAGGTAGGGGTGAGCCGTTACTTATTTCCGGAAAACCCGCAAATGCTTGCGCCCGAGGGGGCGATCGCCTAAGCGAACACCTTGGCCGCGAGGGACAGGTTCATGAATGGCAGAGGATCCTCTCCATAACGTCATTACCGCGCATCACGACAAGGTTTTGATCGTCGATTTCGGCTCGCAAGTAACGCAATTGATCGCGCGGCGTGTCCGCGAGGCGGGCGTCTATTGCGAGATCGCGCCCGTCCAGCACGCCGAAAAGACGTTCGCAGAGCTGGCGCCGAAAGCGGCCATCTTGTCGGGTGGCCCTGCCTCCGTCCACGACGAAGGCGCGCCGCGCGTGCCGGATTCGATTTTTGCCGCCGGGGTGCCAATCCTCGGCATCTGCTATGGCCAGCAGGCGATGGCGGCGCAATTGGGCGGCAAGGTCGCGGCCGGGCATAAACGCGAGTTCGGCCGCGCCGAGATCGAAGTCTTGCGGGAAAGCGCGCTGTTCGATGCGGTGTGGGAACAAGGCAAGCGCTATCCGGTTTGGATGAGCCATGGCGACGCGGTGACCGAATTGCCGCCCGGGTTTTCCCGCCTTGCCGCCTCGGAGAACGCGCCGCTCGCGGCAATTGCCGACGAGGCGCGCGGTCTATATGGCGTGCAGTTTCATCTCGAGGTCGCACACACGCCGGACGGCGCGAGGCTGCTTGCGAATTTCGTCCACAAGGTCGCGGGACTGCGCGCCGATTGGACCATGGGCGCCTTCCGGGCCGAGGCGGTTGCCGCGATACGCGCGCTGGCCGGCGCTGGCCGGGTCTTGTGCGGCGTCTCGGGCGGTGGTGATTCGGCGGTCGCGGCGCTCTTGATCCATGAAGCGATCGGCGATCGCCTGACTTGCGTTTTTGTCGATCACGGCCTGTTGCGCCTTGGCGAAGCGCAAGAGGTCGTGCGTTTGTTTCGCGGCCATTACAATATTCCGCTCGTCCATGTCGAAGCGGGAGAACTGTTTCTGGGCGCCTTGAACGGGATCAGGGACCCGGAAGAAAAACGCAAGATCATAGGGCGCCTGTTCATCGCGACATTCGAACGCGAGGCCAAGAAAATCGCCGCCGATGGCCGCGGATTGCCGGAATTTTTGGCGCAGGGCACGCTCTATCCAGACGTGATCGAGAGCGTCTCGTTCAGTGGCGGACCTTCGGTCACGATAAAATCGCATCATAATGTCGGCGGCCTGCCCGAGCGCATGAAGATGAAGCTGATTGAGCCCTTGCGCGAGTTGTTCAAGGACGAGGTGCGCGCGCTTGGCCGCGAACTGGGCCTGCCCGGAAGTTTCGTCAACAGGCATCCGTTTCCAGGGCCGGGGCTCGCGATCCGCTGTCCGGGCGGCGTCACCTCTGAAAAGCTTGATATTCTGCGCCGGGCGGATGCTATCTATCTCGACGAAATCCGCAAGGCGGGCCTTTACGACAAGATTTGGCAGGCGTTCGCGGTGCTGTTGCCGGTGCGCAGCGTCGGCGTCATGGGCGATGGGCGGACTTATGATTTCGTCTGCGCGCTGCGCGCGGTCACCTCGGCCGATGGCATGACCGCCGATTTTTTTTCCTTCGACATGGCGTTTCTCGGCCGCGCCGCGACGCGGATCATCAACGAGGTCAAGGGCATCAATCGCGTCGTCTACGATGTGACGAGCAAGCCGCCGGGGACGATCGAGTGGGAATGAAGGGTATGGGCGGGTTTTGGCAAGAATAGACGGTCATGGAGTAGCTGAGGGAAGTGCGTTCGGCGGCTACTTTAGGGGTATTCTTCTGAAACTTGAAAACACGATATTCGAGTTCCGTAGGTTCGGCCGACGAAATGCAGCGGATTATCGCAGCAAATACACGATTTTATATGAAATCGAATGTGATTGCATCACGTTCAAACGTATGAGCGAATTCAACCTGAATTGATGCTCAGCGCGACACGCCGGCGACGGTCAGTTTAACGCTGCGCACTTCCTGTGCGGTAGGTGCGCGCGGCGGCGCGCCGAACTAGGTAATCGTAAGCCGTACGGAACCGCGGCCGTCGCGGATCGCGTCTTCTGGCAAGGAAAGCGTATAGGTTCCGGCATCCTGCCCGACGCGCACGCCGAAAGGCGAAATAACGCCAATTTCCTGACCCGAGGCTGTCGTGACATCGATCTCCTGGCCGCGACCGATTGGGCCGACCTGCACCTCGATCCACGCGGTCTCGCCCGCACGGAGGGAATGCGGCAAAACGAGCGTCATGTCTTGTGCCGACGCCGCATTTCCGTTCTGCGCCGAGAGCGCAACCAGCGCGAATGCAGCGGCGGCCGAACGCATGGTCACTACAGCGCGCCCACCGACACTGCCCCGAGCGCTGGCGCGGGTCCGCCCTGACCATGCGAGGACACCACCCGGATATTCAGCGTTGCGTTTTTCGTTGCGCCCAGCTCGGTGAACGCGCGCAGTGTCTTGGGCAGCGGGACGGCAAAGGTCGCATCGGCGGACATTTTCATGCCGGGCATCATGGGGCCGAAGAAGGCGATGGTGCCGGCATAGTAAGGGTTGTCGGCCGAGACTTGCGTGACACCCGGGGGCGCATTGACCAGCACATCGAACTCGCGTTCCGTGGACATCCCGGGGGGACGAGGCAAAGTGACCTGAGCCATAAGCGGCCGCCGGGACGTGTCGGCGAGATAGCTTTGAATCGTCGCGCGCGGCACCACGACCGATCCAATATTGTCCTTCACAGCGCCTTTGACAAGCGGCGCGGCCTTCTCGGCCGCGAGCGCAGCGCTGGGCGGCTGGACGACCGCTTCGCCAAATCCCGGCTCATAATCATAGTCGAACGCATCGGTGCTGAGATAATCGCCCGCCTTACTTGGGCCGACGTAGGTGCCCTTGCCGTCGATGTAGAACAGGAACGGCTCCTCGGACAGGGTTTCGAAGTCCTGGCCGGTTGGAAGATAGGGCAGGTTGAGACGCTTCTGTTTACGTGTCCACACATCCCACAGCCGATCCATATTCGAATGATGCAGGAAGAAAATGGGATCGACCGGCGCCAGCACGCCGGCGTCGATCGTGTCCGTCTTGATCTTCGCGTGCGCGATCATCCGCACCCGCATGGGATTGGCGATCACGACCCGCTTCACGTGGGAGCCGATCACGCTCGCGACCGCCGCGGCATTGCCGGTCGCTTCGACGACGCCGATATCTTCCCGCGACAAGGTCGCGGCAAAAGCAGCGAGGAAATTGCGTCGCATGTCGACGCGCCCGAGCCGCCGGAGCTTGCCGTCCTCCCAAGCCACGGCCTCGGCAAAAGCCCGGTGTATATCCAGTCCAATGATGCGCATGCCTCTCTCCCTAGCTGGCTCGTCAATAAGACGGGAGCTGGCGGGCGGAGCCACATAAAGGTTCCGGCAGGCGAAGCCTGTTGGAATATGTGGCGGAGGGGACACGACATCTACTGATCCGCGCTCGCGGCGCATCCGGGAAAGTCGCAAGGGGCGGCCATGTAACGAGCTCGGGCTCTCGGCCCACTGTCTATCGGCGGCCTGCCCGCGCCTTCGTGCTCCCGGCGCCCCGCGTCCCGGATGGGCTCGCCATAACGCTGTTCCTTGAAAAGCACGGCCCGACGAGAAAGGCGCCGCGGATTACATACCGGATAACGGAATCGTCGAGCGCCTGCACAAGACGATGTTGAATGAGTTCCACCGCATCGCCTTCCGCAAGAAGCTCTATCCCTCGATCGAGGCCCTACAGGACGGCCTCGACGAATAAGTCAGACGCTACAACGAGGAGAGGCCGCATCAAGCCCGCTGGTGTTTCGGCAAGACGCCGATGCAAGCCTTGCCTGACGCCATCCCGATTGCGAGGGAAAAGATGATCGTCGCCTGACCACCATCGGCAGCGAACTGGCCACCTCCAAAAACGCACCGTCCGTAAGATCAAGTACAAGCTACTACAGAAGAAATCAGCCCGCCGAACCCCACAACCGGGGCGCCACCCCCGGCTATCCTTGTGGTGACTCCGCCGCCGCCCTTTTGGTCCCCGCTGAACGTCCGTGAATGGGATTGTTGGAAGTGCCGTTCAGTGCATAATTGCCCAAACTCGCTGCCAACTTTCTTAGCAGCCGCGCCTTTGTCCGTCATGACGCAGGTGGCGCCGTGGATTTGAGCCTCGACGATTGGGCGCAAATTGTCCGCGCTAACTCCGGGATATGGTGAGAGCGAACCTTGCCGTGCCGCTCGACAAGAGGGAACCCCGCGTGCTGGCGCTTGCCGCGGCGTCTCCAATCCGGCAACGATCGTTTCGTCGATCTCGACCACCTTGCCTTCGCCGCCAAATCGCACGGTGAAATGACCGTCACGCATGGCATGGCGAAGACCATGGCACATGAGACAAGCAGTTTTGTAGGTTAGCTTAAGGCTCCGATGCATCTGATGGGCACTGATGCCCTTCATGCTAGATGCCGCCAAATGCGCAGCCTGAAACCAAAGATGCCGTATGATATGGCTGGCCTCGAAAATGGTGCCAGCCGTAACCGTGAATTCGCGCTTGCATGGCCCGCGGCGCCGCAATCCCGCGCGACCCCCCTAACCGGCGTGATCCGATCAAAGACGCCCCAACGTGGGCAGAACGGCCCATTTGGCCACGCAATTGCTTCGAGCCTGGCAATCGCAGCGGCCTCGTTATGAAAATGCCGTTCGGAAAACTCTCATAACATGCTTGTCAAATACATAAACTTCTCTCGCTTTGACGGTCGCGGGCCGCGCTTGAATTGTCCGCCCACCGTTATCTTCGTTCATCCCGGCAATAGGGTTGCGGCTTGTCCCTCCGCGCATTATGGTCCGGCCGCGGCGGGCGGCAGCCTGGGATAAGAGCGGCATTGGGGCGTCGCCAAGCGGTAAGGCAGCGGATTTTGATTCCGCCATGCGGAGGTTCGAATCCTCCCGCCCCAGCCAGGCAGCCGGGTCTCCGGGGTATTTTCCGGTTGGGTTGAAGCCGCGGCATGCCCGCGGGTTAGAGTGGCGTGCCCCGGTCTCTGGTTGGCAATTCGAAGACGATGACGATTGAAGAAAGCGCCTCATTTGTCTAATCGCCGAGCCGAAGGTTTTGCAGACACGGTGACGAGCGCAGGAGGACTCATCGCTCTGCTCACATCTACGCGCGACGGCCTTCTCCGCCTGAACCTAGCCATTGAGATCCCGGAGCCCTTGCGGCGGCGGCAAAAGATTGAGGGCTTCGTCTTCCTTGAGGCAAGTCCCGCTGCGCCGGATCGCCCGGGCGAGCGCCATGATCGCTAGAATTCGCCGGCTCGCCTCGTCCAACGAAAGGCCATGGCCGCCGATATTCGAGACGCAATTGCGCTCGGCGTCCTTGGTCACGCCCGGCTGCGGGTCGAAGGTGATATAGGCGCCGAGACTATCGCGGGAGGAAAGGCCCGGGCGCTCACCGATGAGCACGACGGCAAGGGCCGCATTTTGCCTCGCCGCGATCTCGTCGCCCAATGCGACGCGCGCCTGAAGCACCACGACCGGCGGGGCAAAAACGAAATTTTGTGCCGCCAGCAGCATTTTGCACAGCGACCCAGCTTGCGCTTGCACCGCGCCCGCGGACAGCCCGTCGGCGATGACGATCGTGGCGTCATACCCGCCCGGCGCGAGTTTTTCCGCGCAGTTTTCCGCGAGGCGGCGGCCAAGATCCGGCCGCTGGAGAAACGTTACGCGGTCCTGGGCCTCGCTTCGCACGAGAATGGGGCGCCAGTCCGCGAGCTCGGCGATCAGCACGGCAGGATCGAGATTTGCCTTGACCGCATCGCGGGCGCGGGCATGCGCGAGCTCGAATTCGAGCGCGCGGCGCGTGGGCAGGCCATCGCCGGTGCGGCCGAGCGCGATGCGGGCGGGCGTCGCGCGGCGCAGATAATCCCAGAAATCTCCGGGCGGCGAAGTCATCACGGCGCCGCCACAAGGAGCCGCGCGGCGCCTCCCGAAAGGTTTGGCCGCACCCGCAAATGCGCGTCCATGATGCCGAAGGCTTTGAGCCAGGCCTCGAACTCCGGCGCAGGCCGCAAGCCCAACACGGAGCGCACATAGAGCGTGTCGTGGTACGAGGTCGATTGATAGCCGAGCATGATGTCGTCGGCGCCGGGTACCCCCATGATATAGTTGCAGCCGGCGACGCAAAGCAGCGTGAGGAGATTGTCCATGTCATCTTGATCCGCCTCGGCGTGGTTGGTATAGCAGACGTCGGCCCCCATCGGCAGGCCCATCAGCTTGCCGCAAAAATGATCCTCAAGCCCGGCGCGGAGAATCTCCTTGCCGTCGTAGAGGTATTCCGGGCCGATAAAGCCAACGACCGTATTGACGAGCAAGGGCGCGTAGCGCCGCGCCACCGCATAGGCGCGTGCTTCCATTGTTTGCTGATCGACGCCGTGATGCGCTAGCGCCGACAGCGCCGCGCCCTGGCCGGTTTCGAAATACATGAGATTGGCGCCAGGCGGGGCGCGGTGCAGCGACTTTACGCCGTCATGGGCTTCGTCGAGAAGGGCGAGGTTCACGCCGAACGCGCGGTTGGCCGCCTCGGACCCCGCGATCGACTGAAAAACCAGGTCGACAGGACCTCCCCGCTCCATGACCTGCATGGTTGTCGTCACATGGGCGAGCACGCAGGATTGCACGGGAATTTCGAAGCGCAAGCGCAACTCCTCGATCCGTTCGAGAAGAGCCAAGGCCTGCTTGGCGCTGTCCGATGCCGGATTGATCCCGATGCAGGCGTCGCCGCAGCCATACATGAGGCCATCGAGGATTGACGCTCCGATGCCCGCGAGATCGTCGGCCGGGTGATTGGGCTGGATCCGCACGCAGAGGCAGCCTGGCAAACCGATCGTGGTGCGAAACCGCGTGATCACCGAAATCTTTTTCGCGACGGCGATCAAATCCTGGTTACGCATGAGTTTCGATACCCCCGCCGCCATTTCCGGCGCAATGCCCGGCGCGATGCCCGCGAGCGTTTCGTTGGTTGCCTCGTCGGACAGCAGAAAATCGCGAAACTCCCCGGCGGTCATAGCGGCGATTGGCGCAAAGGCTTGGCGGTCATGCGTATCGAGAATGAGGCGTGTCACCTCGTCCGTTTCGTAAGGCACCAGGGGATCGTCAAGAAAGCGCGCAAGCGGCAAATCGGCCAGGGCCATGCGCGCGGCGACGCGCTCTTCGCCGCTTTCCGCGGCAAGACCGGCGAGGCGGTCGCCCGCGCGATCCGGCGAGGCGCGCGCAAGAAGCATGCGTAAGTCCGCAAAGACATAATGCGTGCCGCCGGCATTGCATTCATAAGACATTCGACTTCCTGTTCACCAGGCCGTTATAATCTCCATATTAGAGTAAGCCGAATCGGACCGATACGTCAGCTGCTTGAAGCAGGGACCGCTAAGAGGGTGAGCGCCCCGGACCCCGTCGAGGCCAGCCAGGGGCCCGGCCAAACGGGTCACGCGAACTTGAATGAGAGTTAGCGACCTTTACCGCTGCCAAACATTACCTATATCGAGGTAGACACTAATTTTTTGAGAGAGGAACGATGAGCGCTCCAATGGAATCTTCCAAGAAATCGTCGGTTTCGACGCGGGGCTTCGCCTCCATGGATCCCGAGAAGCAGCGGGCGATCGCGCGCAAGGGTGGCGAGAGTGTCCCGCACGAAAAGCGGAGCTTTTCGCAAAACCCGGCGTTGGCGGCCGAAGCCGGGCGCAAGGGCGGTCAAAGCGTGAATCCCAACAAGCGCAGCTTTTCGCGCAATCACACGCTTGCGTCCGAGGCCGGCAGGAAGGGGGGGCATGCCTCGCATGGCGGCCCGAAAAAACCCGCGGTCGAGGGTTGAGAGCAAGAGCCAGTACAAGCAGGCGCGGCGACGGGTTCGCCGCGCCTTTTTTCAGTTCGAACCATGGTTTTACGCCGGCATCGCTGAAATGGGCCGCGGCGCGCAGGAAAATCCAAATATCCCATCACAATTTCTTCAAGATGAGGCTCTTGCCTTCCTTTGGGTCTTTTTTCCAGGTGCCGTCCGGTTGCGCGTCAAGATGGGTTTTATGTCCCTTGCGCGCGGTCAACACGAGACGGCCGTTGACGATTTGCCAGCCGGCCGGATCGAAAATCACGATCCCCTGGTCGCGGCAACCGGGAGCGAGAGAAGCCTTTGCCCTGCCCGGCGCCTTTACTTGCTTGGCCAAGGTGAGCATGCATCCGGTATCCTTGCCGCCGTCGCGCAGGATGGAATAACGCCCGGCCGCATCGGCTGGCGCGGCCGCCGGAGAATCTTGCTTCGTTGCGATGTTGGCGGCCACGGGGTTTGCGCCTTGTTTCGCGAAAGGTTCGTGGTTTTGCGCCGCGTCATGTATTGCGGCCAGCCGGAACGTTTCGTCGCGCGGCGCGATCGCAACGAATGCCGCACCGGCCGTTGCCGCGAAATCGAGAACCGTCTGGCCGGCGTGGCCGGAAAGTACGAGGCGATCGTCGCCGGTCAGCCTCGACACATCGACGGGGGCGAGGATCGGAAACGCGCCAAGGCAGGCCCGATGGATCGAAATTTGCCAATGTGCGGCCACTGAAAACTCTGGCCGCGGCAAAATCCGACATTTCTTGTTCGTGCCGTCAACCGATGACTCCCATCTGCCGGCGAGATCCCGGACCCTAGGCAAAGGCGCGTCTGCCCGCACCCCGGCGCATACAAATACGCTCGCCGCAAGAACAAGCCCGCCGTGCCCGCAACGCATGTTTGGCACTTGGAAACCCCTTCACGTCGGCGTCGGAAATTCCAGACGCTCCAAACCGGACAATAGCCTAAATCGGGTCTCGTAAGGCAAGCATGTGAAAACGGCGTCATTTCGGCGCGGAACCCGAGCGGGCGACTGTTGGCGTGGCAATGGCGTTTGCCCGCGATCCTGATATGATGTCGCCGAGGGCGATGAGATTCGCTGGCATTCGAGTCATGAAAGCGGCGGATTTACGAGGCGTTCTAGTTCTTGTTAGCTGATCGCGGTTGCTGAAATGACTGATTTCAGGGGGAAAGCGCGTGCGCCAGTTCTTATCCTCGGTCTTGCTTGGGCGCTGGTTGCCGGCCCCGGCATGGCTTCGGCTCGCGCCGATGAATTCCGGGCGCGCTATACGGTGAGCCTAATTGGCCTTCCAATTGGGGAGGCGGCCGCCGCAGGGTCGATCGGTCCGGCAGGCTACCGCATCGATCTCAATGTCAAGCTGACCGGCGTCGCGGCGATGGTCGCGAATGTCAAGCTGGCGCTCGCCGCGACCGGCGCTTTGCACAAAGGCGGCGTCGCGCCTTCCACCTATGCCACGACGTCCGCCAATTCCCAGGGCATCCGCACGGTACGCATGTCGCTCGATGCCGGAAACGTCAAGGCCGTGGAGATCTTCCCGCCCTTCGAGGACAAGGAAGGAAGAGTGCCGGTCACCGCGGCGAACAAGCGCAACATTCTCGATCCGGCGACCGCCCTGATCATGGCGGTTCCCGAAGGCGAACCGCTGGTCGGTCCCGCCGCTTGCAACCGGACGATCCCGGTCTACGACGGCTATGCCCGATTCGATGTTACGCTCCACTATGTTGGCATACGAGAGGTAGCGGTCGAGGGATACTCCGGTCCGGTTTCGGTCTGCGCGGCGCGCTACACGCCCATCTCCGGTCACAAGCGGGACTCCAAATCGACAAAATTCATGGCCGAAAACAGGGACATCGAGGCGTGGCTCGCGCCGATCGTGCGAGCGCATGTCGTCGTGCCCATCCATGTCGCAATGATGACCTTGGCCGGCGCCGCTGTCATCGACGCCGTCGAATTTTCGGTCGAGCCCTCGGACGTGACGGCGATCACCGCGCATTGATGTGTCAACTGCTTGCGCGGTGGCGCGGCCTCGAATTTGAGACGGAGCCTGCCCCCATGATCACGCTCTACACGTTTGGGCCCTACTTCGGGCTTCCAGATGCCAGTCCTTTTGTCATCAAAGCCATGCTCCTCTTGAAGTTCGCTGGTC
>JBOHJT010000034.1:0-18030 GCA_050728715.1 Methylocella sp. | reverse complement strand
CAAAAGAGCGCGGAATTTCGCGCCGTCAATCCGATGGCAAAGGTTCCCGCGCTGACCGACGGGCATCTTGCGGTCGCGGAATCCGGCGCCATTTGCGCCTACGTCGCGGAGGCGGTCCCGCAAGCAGACCTTGCCCCGCCTCTCGGCGATCCGGCCCGCGCGCCCTATCTGCGATGGCTGTTTTTCTCGCCGGGCTGTGTCGAGCAGGCCTTTTTGGCGAAGTCCGCCAATGTCACCGTGAGACCCGACGCGGCGGGATTTGGCGATTTCGATAGAGTCTTCGATGTGGTTGAGGCGGCGGTCGCCACGGGTCCCTGGCTGCTCGGCGAGCGGTTTTCGGCGGCTGATGTCATGATCGGCCTCGACCTTCATTTTGGGATCGATATTTTTAAGCTTGTTCCGTCGCGGCCAGCGCTGCGCGCCTATGTGGACCGCTGCCTCGCCCGCCCGGCGCTCCAGCGCGCCAAGGCGATCGACGCCGCGGGGGTTTAGCGGGTCAACTCGCGCTAAATTCGAGTGCCCCTGTATTCAAAATAGAGCCGGGTCAGAAACATGAGGGTAGCGAACATAATCACGGTCAGCGCAAACGCACGGGCCTGTTCGCCGGACCGGCCGGGAAAATTCGCTTTAAAACTGTCCCAGTAGCGCTGCCACCAAGACGGTCTTGGCGGCGGAAGATGAAGACGTAAAGGCGACATGGAAACTCCTCCGCTCACTCCCCGTCCGTGAAATTGAACCACGAGCCGCCGATTCAAATCAAGCCCAAAGGATGAGCCCGCGGTTCCGATCTAGCCAGAACGGGAATCTAAGAATTGCCAAGCCGGGGCTCGCTCCCGCCGGCCCCAACCTTACCAAAATGTTTCACGTGAAACATTTTGGTAAGGTCGCGGCCCAAAACCGTACAAGGCCAAAAGCAACGGCCTCTCCGTCAATTTGTAAGATCGAGCGATGTCGCGCGGCAATTCCAAGAAGGCAGCGGCGCCGAGTCTTTGGCCCATCCCGTTGCCGGAAGTCCGCCTCAGCCTGAATAAAACCTGCAATTTAACGCGCGATATATGACAATTATTCGTTTTCATATCGTGATAGTTATCAAATCGGCTCCAATAAGAATCAATTTGCTTTTCTACTTGCCTAAAATTGGCTTTGCTGCAATATTTCAGGGCGCTTGGTCCTGGGGACCGAGGCAGCGTTTGTTTGTTGGTGTTTTGGGGGTATTGCTATTTATGTGTCCGTAACTCCAAGAAACACATCACTAACAAGTGAGGAAAAAACAATCTGAAGGAGGAGAAACCATGAAAAAACTCATGCTTGGAATAGCACTGTTTACTCTTAGCCAAGTGCCGCTGATTCGCTACGCTTTGGCCGATGACGAGGGTCTGCAATTAGTAACAGGTACCGTGAACGCTAATGGCACATCCCAATCCCCTACAAAGCTTTTCACTATTGCGCATCCCAGCAATGGCCGATACATTATCACGTTCGCGCCGCACGTATTTGGCAAGATAGCACCGGCCTGTATTGTTATGCCGCTCGGCAGCCTGACAGTAGCCGGGATAACTGAGAATGTCAGCTC
Organism: Methylocella sp.; assembly: GCA_050728715.1. GTDB lineage: Bacteria > Pseudomonadota > Alphaproteobacteria > Rhizobiales > Beijerinckiaceae > Methylocapsa. Next base: position 16,457 of record JBOHJT010000034.1, on the reverse strand, counting down.
TTGCGACTTCCTCATAGTTAATCTAACGGGTGTCCCGACTGACGCCGTTTACAACTTCATGGCTGCGCCTATAACAGCTTTAATTCCGGCCAGGCATTGAAGACCTCGGCGAGCCATGGAAGGCTAGGTGACCGCTTTGCCAGTGATGGGGGACATCGCTCCCGATGTTCCCCAACGTCTTCCCCCATATAGATATTATAAACTTGTTTTGGCTTAGGCTCCTTCAAAGTGCCCGCCGGGCGATCTTGTCTGCTAACCGCGCCACTATTTTCAGAGCATCGGCAGCCGACTCACGAGCGGGTTTGCCTGACGTATTTGCTCATGCGCCTTCAAAGACTGGGCATAACCTGGTCCTCGTCCAGCGCACCTTCTTCCTCCGGCTCGCCGCCCTCCTCCGGCGATCTATCCGGCTCGATCTTGATGCTGAGCCTGCCTCCTTCCTCGATCGCCGCGCGGCGCAAGGTTTCCTCGGCTTGCCGCACCTCGTGCTGACGTTTCCATAGCGCCGCATATATCCCGTTTCGCGCCAGCAGCGTGGCATGCGCTCCGCGCTCCGCGATCCTGCCCTTGTCGAGCACGATGATCTCGTCGGCATTGACGATTGTCGAGAGCCTATGCGCGATCACGAGGGTCGTCCGGCCCGTGGCGACAAGATCGAGCGCGTCCTGAATCTCGCCCTCGGTGAAGGAGTCGAGCGCCGAGGTTGCCTCGTCGAGAACGAGGATCGGCGGCGCCTTCAAAATGGTCCGGGCGATGGCGACGCGCTGCTTTTCGCCGCCCGAGAGCTTTAGGCCGCGCTCGCCGACCTGCGCCTCGTAGCCGCCCGGAATATGTTCGATGAAATGGTCGATCCGCGCTAAGTGCGCCGCCTCGCGGACCTCGGCGTCGCTCGCGTCGAAGCGGCCGTAGCGGATGTTATAGGCGATCGTGTCGTTAAACAGCACCGTGTCTTGCGGAACCATCCCGATCGCCGCGCGCAACGAGGCTTGGGTCACCATCGCGATATCCTGACCATCGATGGCGATCCGCCCGGCCGAGGGTTCGTAGAAACGGAATATCAGCCGCGACAGCGTGGATTTGCCGGCCCCCGAGGGACCGACGATCGCCACGGTTTTTCCGGCCGGCACCTCGAAGCTCACGTCCTTCAGAATTGGGCGGCGCGGGTCGTAATTGAAATACACATGCTCGAACGAAAGCCTGCCGTTCGTCACGGCAAGAGGCTTCGCGCCCGGGCGGTCCTCGACCTCGGGATGCTGGCCGAGTATGGCGAACATCATCTCGATGTCGATCGCCGACTGCTTGATCTCGCGATAGACGACGCCCATGAAGTTCAACGGCTGATAGAGCTGAATCATCATCGCATTGATGAGGACGAAATCGCCGACCGTATTGGCGCCGCTTTTGATGCCTTCGATGCTCATCGCCATCGCGGCCGTCAATCCCAAGGTAAAAATGACCGCCTGCCCGGCGTTGAGCCAGGCAAGCGACGTGAAGGTCTTTATGCTCATCCGCTCGTAACGGGCGATGGATTTGTCGTAGCGCCGCATTTCCCGCTCCTCGGCAGTGAAATATTTGACCGTCTCGAAGTTGAGCAGGCTGTCGATCGCCTTGGTATTCGCGTCGGTATCGCTCTCGTTCATGGCGCGCCGGATCGCGATCCGCCAATTGGTCGCCGCGGCGGTGTAGCCCATGTAGGCAAGGATCATCAAGCTCACCACGGCGGCATAACGCCAATCGAATTGATAGAGAAAAACCGCCAGGATCAGAACGAATTCGACAATCGTCGGAACCGCCGTCAACATCGTCGTGCGAACGATCGTCTCGATTGAATTGCGGCCGCGTTCAAGGATCCGGGTGAGACCGCCGGTCTTGCGTTCGAGGTGAAAGCGCAGCGACAGCAGATGCAAATGCGAAAATACGTCGCGCGCGAGACGGCGCACGGCGTGCATCGCGACATCGGCGAAGATCGCATCGCGGGCCTGGCTGAGGAACGCCATCAAAATGCGCAGACCGCCATAAAGAAGCGTGAAGGCTAGCGGACCCGCGATCACGGGGACAAGGGACGCCCGCGCCGGATCGCTCAAGGCGTCCGTGGCCCATTTGAAGGAATAGGGAACGGCGATCGTGACAATTTTCGCGGCCAGCAGCAACGCCACGGAGGCGAAAATCCGCAGCATCAAGTCAAGCCGCCCGGACGGCCAGACGTAGGGCCAGAGCTTGCGGAGGGCCGAGCCCCGCACCGGTTTGGCTTTAGGCTTGGCTTGAGGAGCGGAAGCATTGAAAAAGAAAGGACGAGTCATGCCGCTCGTTTGCTTGTGAAGGCTCATAATGGACCGGAAACGTCCAAGTGCCTAGAGGGCGATCCGGCCATAATCCTCTAGGCTTTTTGAACTCGCATTACCATGATCCGCTAAATGATTTCCACCTGCGGCGGCGCAACGGCAATGCGCCCCGCGCCGCCTCCGGTTTTAAGCCCCGCTTGACCCACCGTGGGCGGCGCGCGACAAGCAGACGATGGCATCGAAGCACATCGTCATGGAGCCCCGCTCGCGCCTCGTCCGCGACATTTGCGTTTATTGCGGCTCCGCCCAAGGTGTCGATCCGATCTATGAAACGGCCGCGCGAAAGCTTGGCCAGGCCATGGCGAAGGCTTCCATCGGCCTCGTTTATGGCGGCGGCGCAATTGGACTGATGGGAGCCCTCGCCGGCACGGTTCTCGCCAGCGGCGGCCGGGTCACCGGGATCATCCCTAATTTCTTGGTGGGCAGAGAAGGACCCCTGCCGGAACTCCAGGAATGTATCGTTGTCGGCAGCATGTCCGAGCGCAAGCGCCTAATGTTCGAGCGCGCCGATGCATTCGTCGCGCTTCCTGGCGGCATCGGAACCTTGGAGGAGCTGACCGAGCAGCTGACCTGGGTACAGCTTGAGCGTCACACCAAACCCGTTGTGATCGCCGACATCGCCGGCTTCTGGCAGCCGTTGCTGCGGCTTTTCGCGCATATGCGCGAGCGGCGATTTATCCAGCCTTCCTTGGAGGTCCGCTATCTTGTTGCCGAAAAGATCGAGGATATTTTGCCGATGGTCGAAACCGCGGCGGCAAAGGCCGCGGTGCTTGGCACGCGCAAGGAGACCGTCGATCCACGCTTATGAAAGCTTGTTTTTGGGCATTGAAGCTGGCGTAAACGATGAAGGGCCGTGGCCGTTGATGTCGAGGGCAAGGTGACGCTCGATCGCGATATCGGCGATGCCGCCTTGAAAGCGGATTCGTCGCATCGTCTGATCACGCCGCGGGAACGCCGCGCACGTACCCAATCCGCCCTGATTCTGGCGGCCTGTTTGGCTGCCCACGCGTTGCTTTTATGTATCCTTCTTTTCGAGGATTTCTCCGTTGCCAGGGAGCCCACCCGCGTCGAGGAAATTCCGGTGGAGATCGTCGCCGAGCTCCCGCCCGAGCAGAAAGCCGAACCAATTGCAAAGCCTCTCCCTCCCCCGCCCGATCTCGTAATCCCGCCCGTGGTGAAAGAGAAGCCGCCGCCCGAAAAGGCGCAACTCGACGACGTCAAAGTCGCGCACGATGCGCCGGTATCGGGCAATAACGATCAAACCCACAAGGGAGAACCGGGCAAGGAAACGAAGGCGCCTCGCGTGGCGCCACCGCCAAAACTCGCCGCGCCACGGCCTGCCCAAGAAAAGCCCGAGCAGGAAAAGGCCGCGACTGCATCAAACAAGAGAGCGGTCAATCCGTCGCCGCCATCGGAGCCGCAAAAGCTCGCCGACGACACGCCGGACGCCGAGGCTCTCGACAAGGCGCAGCCGGAGCCCCCTGCCAAGCCGCGAAAAACGCCGGCGCCGCGCGACAGCAAGAGCCCCGCCGCCCAGGGCAAAAAGACGACGGTTGCCCAACAGCTCGCCGCATTATCCCCGGCGCCAAATTATTCCATTGGGGCCGCGGCCAAGGCCGCGCCGATCAGCGGCGGAACCGAAAAGGCGAGCTATGAGTCATTGCTGATGGGATTGATAAGCCGCCAATTGCATCTTCCGCCGGAGGCCCGCGCGCGTCACCTGATCAACGTGGGACAGATCGGTCTTTTCGTCGATGAAATGGGCAATCTCACGCATCAGGCGCTCTACCGCGCGAGCGGCGATCCGGCGCTCGATTCCGCGTATCTCGCGGCGGTCCGCCACGCGGCGCCTTTTCCCGCTCCGCCGAGAGGCCTGCCGCATGGTTTCATCCTGCAATATTCGAACCAGGAATAACCCGCATTCCCCACGGGAGCCCCTGTGTCGAGGAACTGGGAGGTGTCCTAATTTCGTACAATCTGCGTGCGGAGTACAATTCATTCCCATGCCCGCCCAAGCTCACGCGACAGCTTCTCACGATTTCAGGGAGAAGGAGCCGGGGCGCGGGGGCGACAAACCAGACTGACATGGAACGGAGGATGCCTATGCCAAGATACTTCGGTGCGATAACAATTTTACTGCTGCTTGGATTGGTATGGGTCCGAGTCCTGCTGCTGAGACGAAAAGGGATAAGAGCGATGAATTTCGGCAAGATAGACAAAAAGGACTTCTTGATTCCGCCGTTTGCCCTTTTTTATTTTTATATCGTGTTTGCCGCTGCATTTAATTTTCCGGCCGTAAGCAGGCAAGAATTCTTTCACTCCGGAATAGTCTCCTGGGTCGGAGTGCTTTTCTGCCTGGCGGGATTGTCATTCTTATTCATGAGTATTGTTTCTTTTGGGAGGAGTTTCCGTGTTGGCATCGATCAAGACCACCCGGACAAACTTGTAACGACCGGCGTTTTCGCTTTTACCCGCAATCCCATTTATCTGGCTTTTGCGCTCGTCTTGCTGGGCCAATTCTTGGTATTCTCAAATTGGATTCTTTTGGTCTTTTTGATTGCCGCCATTTGGCTGTTCCACCGGCAGGTATCGCGTGAAGAAGAATTCATGAGAAAGCATTACGGCCAGCAATATACAGAGTATTGCGATCGAGTGAGACGGTATCTTTAGGCCGCAAACTGCCGAAACGCCGAAATAGCGAGCGGGCATCAAATCGTGTTGTGTGCTAATTTCGGCGGAGGATAATCCCTATACGCCAGAGCGCGCCGTGAAGCGTCTCGTGGATGATCGCGAGAGCGACGGTTTGAAGCCGCTGGGACCTCACGGATTGAAACACCTCCGGCCCTCCCCAACACCCGGCGCAGCTAAACCCGCCCCTGGCTACTTCGAAATTAGGACGCTACCGGAATTGGCATTGCCTTGCCAAAATCCGTTGACAGCGGCAAGCGCAGCGTTAACCGGCTTGACGGGGGACTGGCCGCCGCGCGTATATGTGGCCTCTCGGCGTCTTAACCGGCGCGCGGCTCAGAGGCTCAACGAAGGAAGCCCCCTGAGAAGTCCAATGCAACTCGAAGAGGCAGGAGACCTACAATGAGCAAAGCGGTTCTGGCCCTTTCTTTGTTCGCAGTCAGTTCTCTTTTAGCGGCGAGTGGCAACGCCGCGGCGGGGCAAACCAGTTTCAAGCTCTGCAAGAGCACATACGCTTTGTGCACGTCAGCCGAATGCACATCTGTTCCGGGAAAGGAAGGGACGGTCTCGTGCACCTGCGACGTGAAAACCGGCTGGTCCGCCGGCCAAGAACGATGCCAAGAGAAGGAGGCCAGCGAAGGCAAAGAACTCAGGTCGCGCTATTTCCCTGTCAAGAGCGTCGCAGTCTGCTCGAACGACCGGCCTTGGGCATGGTGCCTGGATAAGCCCTGCATCGTCGACAAGAACGCTCCGACGAAGGCCGCGTGCGCATGCACGGTGGTGAAGGACCAGGGTCCGTATGTGATCGGCGCGGAAACCTACAACGAGAAGATCTGTACGACCGGCATCATTTCGTCAGCGACGGTGACGCAGATCACTCAGGTGACCGACTTTCTTAAGAAAAAGAAGCAATTCTCTCACATCGATCTCAAATTCGTGAATAAATAAGCGGTATCATGCGCAAACTCAGTTGAAGCGGCCCACACCGCCCGCGACGGCCCGCCGCTAATCCCAACGCGAGCGGCTCATTCGCTTGCTTTTGTCGGGCCGTATTCGTCTGTTGCGGTGGCCCTGCCCTGAATGCTGACCTCGGTTTCGCAAGCCGTCGTAGATGCCCAGAATTCGATGCATATTTGCTCGGGGCTATCGACCGCCACGCTAGAGCCAACCCGCCCCGACATCAACGGGCTTGCCACTTCCTGGCACTACCCGCTCCGCCGAGCTTCGGTCCGTCGCCAGCAGCAACATATCGACGCCATCTTCCAGGAAGGCGCGCATCGGACGGAAACCGGCGGCCTGGGAACATCTGAGCGCCGCCGTGTTCACCTGCTCGTGGGCGATATAGGCGCGGGTCTCCCGATTGTAATATGGAAACGCCACCCGCTGCAGATATCCACTCAGCGCGGCCCGCCCGAACCCTTTGCGCAGGCATGTCGAATCGCCAATGAACAGGTCCACGCTTATCGCGCCATCCTCGCCGATCAGCTCCGCCCACTCTCGATAATCGGCATTGCGGTAGCACTGCAGGTAGGCGAACGGTTTGCCTGCGCTGATCGCGAGGTGGCAAACGCTCGGTTCCTCCCCTCGAACGCACGGGCCGTACTCCGAGGCGACTTCCTCCAGCGTGACGGACGTCTTCTGATAGAACTTGCGAACATGCGGCTCCGCGAGCCAGGCGGTGAGAAGCGGAAAATCCCGCTCCTCGACCGGACGGAACGTTATCTCATGCGGCGGCGGACTATTCACCATTCCGTCCTCGTGCCATCTCCTTACGGCGGCACTTACCGCGCGCCGGATTTCAAAAGCTTGTAGGTGATCGCGTCGGCCAGCGCCTGAAACGAGGCGTCGATGATATTGGCGGAGACGCCAACCGTCGACCAGCTCTCTCCGGATGCGTCGCGAAACTCGATCAACACGCGCGTCACCGCGTCGGTTCCGCCGTGGAAAATGCGGACGCGAAAATCGACGAGTTCGAGGTCTTCGATAAAGCGCTGATATTTGCCGAGATCCTTGCGCAACGCGAGATCGAGCGCATTGACTGGCCCATTGCCTTCGGCCGCCGAGATTAGGGTTTCGCCGCCGATACGCACCTTGACGACCGCCTCCGCCACCGAGACGAGCTCGCCTTGCGCATTATGGCGGCGCTCGACATCGACGCGAAAGCGTTCGACCTCGAAATATTCCGGCACCTGCCCAAGAATCCGGCGGGCTAGAAGCTCGAACGAGGCATCCGCGCCCTCATAGGCGTAGCCAAGCGATTCTTTTTGCTTGACCTCGTCGAGTAGACGCGCGACCCGGGAATCGTCCTTGTCGAGGCGCACCCCTATTCGCTCCAGTTCCGCGAGGATGTTTGATTTCCCCGCCTGGTCCGACACCAAAAGCTTGCGCTTGTTGCCGACCGCCTCCGGCGCGATATGCTCGTAGGTTTTTGGCTCCTTCATCACCGCCGAGGCATGGATCCCTGCCTTGGTCGCGAAGGCCGAGGCGCCGACATAGGGCGCGTGCCGGTTCGGCGCGCGATTGAGCAATTCGTCGAGGGTGTGACTGACCTTGGAGAGCGTTGCGAGCATTTCCGGCGTCACGCCGATTTCGAATTTTTCCGCGAAATCGCGCTTCAATAGAAGCGTTGGGATCAGCGAGACGAGATTGGCGTTGCCGCATCGCTCGCCAAGCCCGTTCAGAGCGCCTTGTATGTGCCGCGCCCCGGCGCGAACGGCCGCCAGCGAATTGGCGACCGCGTTGCCGGTGTCGTCGTGCGCATGAATGCCGAGATGGGATCCGGGCACATGCGCGGCAACTTCCTCGACAATCTTGGCGATCTCATGCGGCAGCGTTCCGCCATTGGTGTCGCAGAGAACGATCCATCTGGCGCCGGCCGCATGGGCGGTCTGCGCACAGGACAGCGCATAGGCGCGGTTGGCCTTAAAACCGTCGAAAAAATGCTCGCAGTCGAGGATCGCCTCGCGGCCTTTCGCAAGCACCGCCTCGATCGACTGGCGGATGTTTTCAAGGTTTTCTTCCAGCGTGCAGCCGAGCGCGACGTGAACATGAAAATCCCAGGCCTTGGCAACGAAGGCGATGACATCGGCATCCGCTCTTAGAAGGCTTGCCACGCCCGGATCGTTGGCGGCGGAGCGGCCCGCCCTTTTTGTCATGCCGAACGCGGCGAAGCGGGCAACTTTCAGCTTGGGGCTTTCTAAGAAGAATTCCGTATCGAGCGGATTGGCGCCGGGATAGCCGCCCTCGATGTAATCGACGCCGAGGCCGTCGAGCAGCGCCGCGATATGGCGTTTGTCGGCGAGCGAGAAATCGACGCCCGCCATTTGCGCGCCGTCGCGCAAGGTCGTGTCGAACAAAGTGAGCTTTTCGCGGGTCATTTGGACAACAGTTATTCCGCAAAGGCAACAAAATCTAGCATCGTCCCGATGACGGCCGCTGCCTGATCGCGGCTAATCGTTTGCGCATCGCAATCCGCCGTTCCACGCACGCGGGAGGCCCGCATGAAGGCCCGGCCGAGTTCCCGATCGCACAGACCATGCCGAACGAAATGCGAAGAGAAATAGCGCATGACCGTGGTGTGCCGTCTCGTTTGTTCGAGCTCTATGCCGGCAACGTCGCTCAAAAGAACACGCACCGCCGTGAACATCGCACAATAGCCTCGGCTCGTGGCCATGTTATAGAGCCCGTTGTCAAATGACAGATGAGCCGCTCTGACATTCTCGATGACCTTCGCCCAGATGCCATTCAAGATTTTGTTCCGATGGCCTTGCAATCCCTCCGCATCGCGCGGACCAAGGACGGGTTCGCATGCGATGACGGATCGTTCCACTCCGATAAAGCCACTGGTTTCGCATCAATACAAACACCTTGATCGGCGAGATAGTCGAAAGACAAATCGGAGAGAACGCTTACCTCTCGCCAAAAGTCGAAATCCTTCGAAAGGATGACCACGAGATCCGTGTCGCTTTCAGGATGATGCCGGGCGCGCGCACGGCTTCCGTACAAATAGAGACCGGCCAAGCTTGAACCATAATGTTCATGCACATCCTTCGCGAAACGCAGGAGAACTTGTCCTACCTCTTCATCGCTCGGTGGTTTGAGAAGATCCTCGGGGCTCATTGTCCCGTTCATCGCTTCAGCTCCCATGAGGTCGTGCCGTCTTTGTTGTCTTTTAGGACGATGCCCATCGCGGCGAGTTTATCGCGAATGCAATCCGCCTCCGCCCAGTTTTTAGCAGCGCGCGCGTCGATGCGATCTTGGATCATTTTCTCGATTTGACCACGGGTCGGGCTCTGACCCCCATATCGAAGCGTCGGGGGATCATCTAAGACCTCCATTTCGTTTGCCTTGAACCAGAGGCGCTCCTCCCTTAGTTTTTCAACGTCATTATTGGCAGAGAAAACTCGATAATCCCGGAAATGTGTAAACCCGTCTTTGAATAACTTCGCAGCCATATTCTCAAGGAGGAACGCGGTGAGCCAGTCACGTTGGTGTTCTGTTACCACACCAAGAAACCGTGCATCATGCACGAGGGCAACGCGTCGTTGATCGTCAAGCGAATGGCGCCTCGAAATCGAAGCCTTCATGTGAGTAATGGCATCTGGGGTATTGAGGTCATCAGATAATGCCGCGACGAGTTCAGACGATGGGCCAGGTTCTTCCTTCCATGCTTGTTTATACATGGAAGCCTCATTGAAGCTTTTCGGGCGCGTGTAGTCAGCGAGCGTCTGAATGTAATGCCTTGCATCACGTAGACGCTCAATGGTCCAGTCAATAGGCTGTCGATAATGCGCTCCGAGCATTGCGAAACGTATCGCAGAGCCTGTCCACGGTTCATCTCGCCAGCCTCGCAGCACCTCCCTTATCGTCACGAAATTCCCCACGCTTTTTGACATTTTTTCTCCTTCGACTTGGAGATGGCCGTTGTGCATCCAGTAATTCGCCATCACATCATGCCCGAAGGCGGAGCAGCTTTGCGCCATTTCGTTCTCGTGATGCGGGAACAGGAGATCGATGCCGCCGCCATGAATGTCGAAGGTCTCGCCAAGATGTTTCCAGCTCATCGCCGAGCACTCGATGTGCCAGCCGGGGCGCCCGTGCCCCCAAGGGCTCTCCCAGCCGGGCTCGGCGGGGCTCGAAGGCTTCCACAGGACAAAATCCATCGGCCCGCGCTTATAAGGCGCGACCTCGACCCGCGCGCCCGCGATCATTTCGTCGAGCGGGCGCTTGGAGAGCTTGCCGTAAGCGGGCATCGAGGGCACATCGAACAGCACGTGCTTTTCCGCCACATAGGCATGGCCCTTGGCGATAAGCTTTTCGATCATTGCAATCATCTCGGCGATATGGTCCGTCGCGCGGGGCTCAATTACACCATTGTCTTCGCCCAAGCAGCCGAGTGCCTTGGCGTCTTCGTGAAAGACCGCCGTCATTTCATCGGTCAGCACGCGGATATCGACCCCGCGCTCGGCGGCACGCGCGTTGATCTTGTCGTCGACGTCGGTGATGTTCCGGACATATTTGACATGATCCGCGCCATACTCATGCCGTAGCAGGCGGAAGAGCACGTCGAAGACGACCAGCATGCGCCCGTTGCCGATGTGCAAATGATCGTAAACCGTCGGGCCGCAGGCATAGACGCGCACATTCGCGGGATCGAGCGGCTCGAAAAACTCTTTTTGGCGGGTCAGCGTATTGTAGAGCCGCAATCGCATATGTTCCCCTCGTGCCTGCTCTGACCTGGGGCATCAAGGACGAACTCTTTAGGAGGACGTGACGGCTCCCGCCAGGGGCAAGGCTAGCCGTTACAAATAGTGATCGCAATGAGGGTCCGGCAAGCGCCGGTCAAGCGCGTCGTCTAATGACGATGCGCGCGGAATGCTCTATCGGTCAAGCTTGGCGCTTGGTGCCGGTTCCCGCCGGCGCATTAATGGAATTTTCAAGCGCTTTCGCTATATATCCTCACATATCCTGCCTGTTCCCGCCAATTCTTGAGATTTCCATGTCGATTTTGATCCCGCCGATTGCCAATATAACGATCGCCGCGCGCGCTCACCGCAAATTGTTTCGCCTTGTGCTTTTCCCGCTCGGCGGAATTTTGGCTGCCCTTGCCCTCAAAATTCCCGCGGGAGCGGACGAAAGCGGGACACTGATCATTCCGCCGAATGACGGCTATGGTTTCGAGGAATGTTTCAAGCCGGGTTCGCAGTGCGGCCTCGTCGTGGCGGATGCCTGGTGCAAGGCGCATGGGTTTGCGGGCTCGAACGGCTTTGGACCGGCGGATGAGGCGGCCGGCACGGTGGACGAGTCGTCGCGATCCAGGATAGAGCCTGGCTCCTTCCAGGTCACCTGCGGCAACCGTGTCAACTAGCTCGCTTCAGAGGACAATCAAGATTCCGTCAAGCCATCATGCTTTGCCGGACAATGACTCCGGCCGAGTTTGATCGGCCCTGATCGGCACGCCGCTCTATTTTCGTAGCGCGGCGAGCATGCCCGCCTGCGTGTATATCCGAATATGAAGTGTTTAATGACATCATTAGCTAACTAGCAAGCGAGATTCGTAACTTTCCGTTTTCGCGATGTTCGTCCGGTCCCGCCTCCCGGACCTGGCCGCACGGTGTGGCCATGGTAAGGCCACGAAAGAAGACCAATCTAATCCTTCGATGGAATCCTCGCTTGGCAAGTGACCCCCCAAGCGCCCCAAGAGACGTGCATGCATTCCGGCCGCGCCCTTAGAGAATCATTCACGCGTCTTGGCGCCTGCTCAAGGATAGCCATGGGCGGCGCGACCCTCGTCCTCTCTCTGGGTCCTGCCTCTTCGCAACCGAACGGTTGCGCGGAACTGGCGGCGCGGATCGCCGCGCTCGGCGAAGGCAACCAGACGTATTCGAACCACTATGGCGGCGCCGCGCAAAAACAACGCGCGGAACTTGATCGCGCGATCCGGTATGCGCGTGCGCTCGGCTGCGACCGGAGCCAATTCTTTTTGTTCGACGCGCCGCCGCCGCAATGCCCGGGCCTTAACGCGCAAATTCAACAAATGCAGGCGAATTTTGCCCAAAACCAAGGCGGCAGGGAGCCTAGCGGCAATCCAGCGGCGAGGCAGCTGATGGCGAGCTACAATGCCCATTGCCGGGGCCAAGTCCAGGCTGCCGGCCAACCGCGCCAGCGGGGTTTTTTCGAAACGCTTTTCGGCATCTTCGCACCCAATCCGAATCCGCTCCCATTCGATCAACAGCCTCGGATCGAAGCGGTCCGCCCTATGCCTGGCGAGGACCTCATCCCACGCGGCGGCTCGCAGGCGGTGTGCGTGCGCGACTGCGACGGCGGTTTTTTCCCGCTCAGCCTATCGGCGAGGCAAAGCGATCCGGACCAGCTGACCGGCCTATGCCAGGCCCTCTGCCCGAATGCCGCGGTCAGCGTCTATACACGTTCCCCGAGCCGGGACATCAATACCGCCGTCTCGCTCGACGGCGACACACCCTATTCCGATTTGCCCAACGCCCTGAAATTCGAGAAAACTTTCGATCCTGCCTGCACCTGCAAACCGGCTGGGCAATCCTGGGCCGAGGCGCTTGCGGGAGCCGAACAGATGCTTGGACGCGAACGCAAAAGCGATATCGTGGTCACTCCCGAAAAATCGGCGGAAATGGCAAAGCCGAAATTGGAAAAGGCGGCGCAACCGGGGCCAGGCGCGCAACCCTCCCCGGCCAAGGAAGACGAGGCGGGGAAGAATTCCGCGAACTTCGAGGGGCAAGCGGGGACCGAGGAGGTCACTGGCCCCGATGGAGTCAAGCGGCGCGTCCGGATAATCGTGCCGCCGCTTTAGTTTTGCCAATCAAAGGCAAAAGCGCCGCGAGCTCGGGTCCATTGCCGCGGCCGGTCAAGGCGAGACGCAAGGGATGATAGAGCGCCTTTCCCTTGCGTCCGGTGGCGGCCTGCAAAGCTTTCGTCCAATTCGCCCAGACGGTTTCGTCCCAAGGCTCGCGGGGCAGGTTCGCGCATGCCACCGCCAGGAACTCGGCGTCTTCGATAACCGGCGCGATCTCGCCTTCCACGACCCGCCACCAATCAACCACGTCGAGAAAGGCCGAGAGATTGCCGCGCGTGGCGATCCAGAAGGGTTTCGCCTTGTGACCGGCGATATCATACGCTTTGAGCCTTTCGCGCACCGCGTCGAAACTTAACCCGTGCAGCGTGCGCGCCGACAGCGCGGCGAGTTCGGCGGGATCGAAACGCGCAACCGTCCGGGAGAGCTCTCCGAGATCGAGCGAAGCGAGTTCGTCAAGGCTGCCAACCGGATGCAACGCCACGGAAGATCCGGTCAGAACCGCCGCCGCCGCGACGGCGAGCGATTCGATTCCGGAATCACGCAATCCGCCGATCGACAACGCGCCGGAACGTTTCGAGAGCGCCTCGCCGCTCACTGATGCCAAAAGGTTGTGATGCGCGAAGGAAGGGAGCCTGCCCGGCCCGGCCAGAACCTCGAAAAGCTGCATTTGCACCGCCGTATTGGTCACATGATCCTCGCCCCGGACGATATGGGTGATTTTCTGCTCGATGTCGTCGACAACGGAAGGCAAGGTGTAGAGATAGCTGCCGTCCTCGCGCAACAGCACCGGGTCGGACAAGGACGCGCAATCGATATGGCTCTCGCCGCGCACGAGATCGGACCAGCGCGCGATTTCGTGGTCGAGTTTGAAGCGCCAGTGCGGCCTTCGGCCCTCGGTCTCAAGGCGGGCCCGTTCCGGACCTGAAAGTGCGAGCGCCGCCCTATCGTAGACCGGGGGCAGGCCGCGCGCTTGCTGGCGCTTGCGTTTGCGGTCGAGTTCCCCGGCGGTTTCGTAGCAAGGATAAAGCCGTCCTGCCTCGCGCAGTTTTTTGGCGGCGGCGCGGTAAAGCGCAACTCGCCCCGACTGGCGCAAAACCGCATCCGGCACAATGCCTAGCCAGGCGAGATCAACCTCGATCGCTTGGGCGAACTCCTCCTTGGAGCGTTCCACATCCGTGTCATCGAAACGAAGAATAAATTCGCCATGGTATTTTTTTGCGTAGAGGAAGTTCAAAAGGGCCGTCCGCGCGTTGCCGATGTGAATGCGGCCGGTCGGCGAAGGAGCGAAGCGGACGATTGGATGCGGCATGAGTTACCCAAAGTTTATGCAACCGCGACAATGCACGCCGAACCATCGAAAGCGAGCTTGTTTAGCGTAACTCACCAAGGCCACGTACCGGACTTCTTGAAAGCCGGTCCTTCGCTTTTCGATAAGTACCTGAAACACAGAGCGTTTCCAGGCGCGTGCCGAGGCCGTTCCCTGACAAAATCCGGATAGTAGCCCGGGAGCCCGATGATGGCGATGACATATGCGGCGGCGTGGTTTTGCTTTTTCTTGACCCTTCTCAATCTGATCAGTATCGGGATCGCGGCGATCCGGGCAAGGCCACGGCCAACACCGCTTCCGGCGCCACGCGCAGCGCTCGGAGTCTCCGTGGTTCGCCCGCTTTGCGGCCTCGATAATTTCTGCGAAGAGACATTGGAATCGAGTTTCCGGCTCGATTATCCGTCCTACGAGATTATTTTTTGCGTCGCGCGGGCGAATGATCCCGTCCTGCCGCTCGTCCAGTGTCTCATCGCGAAATATCCTGATCGGCCCGCACGGTTGATCGTCGGAGACGAAAAGGTAAGTCCCAATCCAAAGCTGAACAATTGCGTGCGCGGATGGGATGCAGCGTGCCACGACTGGATTATCCTCGCCGATGCCAATGTATTGATGCCGAGGGATTATATCCAGCGTCTCCTGGCAAGCTGGCGGCACCGTACCGGTCTTGTCTGCTCGATGGCGCTGGGCTCGCGGCCGCGAAATCTCTGGGCCGAACTCGAATGCGCTTTTCTCAACACTTTCGAGGCGCGCTGGCAGTATTGCGCCGAAGCCACGGGGTTGGGTTTCGCCCAGGGCAAGAACATGTTGTGGCGGCGCGATATCATGGAGGCGAGCGGCGGAATTCGCGCGCTCGCCGCCGAGATCGCGGAGGACGCCGCCTCGACGAAGCTCGTGCGCCGCCAAGGGCTCGCCGTCAATCTCGTCGATAGTCCGTTCGAACAGCCGCTCGGCTTTCGTGGCTTTCGCGATGTCTGGCTGAGGCAGTTGCGCTGGGCGCGAATGCGGCGGAAAACCTTTCCGCTTTTTTATGCGTTTGAAATCGTCGCCGGAGCCGGGTTGCCTTGCGTGGCCGCGGCCTATGCCGCTTGGATGCTGGATTTAAACGTGGCCGCCGCGACGCTCGGCGTTGCGGTCGCCTGGTTTGGTCCGGAAGCGCTTCTCGCGCGTCAAAACAAGTGGCATTTCTCTTGGCGCATGCCCTTGCTTTTCGTGTTGCGCGACGTGATGCTTCCGGTCATCTATATCGACGCCTGGTGCATGGATCATTTTGTCTGGCACGGCAATGAAATGACCATGCGCGAGGAGGAGCCGAGCGTCGAACAGGGTTAGCGGCGGATTGCCAGCCATAGGCATAGTTGCAAGCGGTATCAAACCTCTAAAGGGCCAATCGATCAATCTTCTGAGCAGCGCCTGGGGTCGGGAGAACCAGGCAACGGTCGCGTTTATCGGTTGCCGGATGGTTGTTGCGATTGGGGGCGCGTGGGAGGCTTATCTTCATTTTTCCGAAAAGCCAAAAGAGCCCGAAGAGACTGTCGCGTCGACCCTCCGAGTGTCATGGCCGGATTTGACCCGGCCATCCAAACATATGCCTTTCGTGGCTGGATGCCCGGCTCAAGGCCGGGCATGACAGCAAGAGTTACGAATAATGATGTTCGGAATAATATGGTCCCAGCCGAAACCTTCGCGCGAGCCACCACGCGGTCACCCGATCATGCCAAGGGACGCGGCTTCCCCGGCCGTGAAAGCCCAGATGCCCGCCACGTTTGGTCAGCACCGCCTCGATCATCGGCAGGCGCGGCCAATCGATCGCGGTGTAGCATGCCGCCGGAATCCAAGGGTCGTCCAGCGCGTGCAGGACCAGCGCCGGCCGCGCGATGCCGGCAAGGAAATGCTTGGCGGCATTGCTTTCGTAATAGTCGTGGGCATCGCGGTAGCCGAAGCGCGGCGCGATGAAACGGTCGTCGAATTCATAGACGTTCTTGGCGGCGGCGATGGCGGCCCGCTCAGAGGCGCTAACCGCCGCGCCCGGCGCCAGCGCCTCGCGTTTCATCGCATCGAGCATGTAGCGGTGATAGACGAAGTTGCGCGGGGACATCATCCGGGCACAGGTCGCCGCCAGGTCAATCGGCGCGGACACCACGGCAGCGGCCAGCACCGGCAGGCCATGGCCGCTTTCGCCCATGAATTTCAACACGAGATTGCCGCCCAGCGAATGGCCGAGCAGCACGATCCCATATCGGGCAAATTCCGCCGGAAGTCCGCGCAAGGCCTC
>JBOHJT010000033.1:0-18374 GCA_050728715.1 Methylocella sp. | reverse complement strand
AAATGCGGCGCGATCTTCGCCCATTGCCCGTCGTCGAACCAAAACAAATGCGATTCCATCGGTTAGCCCCCAAATCGGTTGACCAACCTCTTGAATCAAAACATGATTAATCAGGTCTTAACCCTAGCCCCCCTACGGCAATCAGCGCGACTACACGACGGGCGGGGTCGCCGATTGGGATCGGCTGATGCAAGGCGTATTCGCCGCGTTGCCGATGGCCGGCGACGGACAAATTTTGGTCAATCTCGGGCTGATCCAGCGCGACGGCGAGTGGCAGCCCTATTGGGCCGACTGGATCGCCTGGATGCGCGGGCAGGGCTGGCGGCGCTTCGGCCTCTACTGCTGGGACCAGGGGCCGGGCCTGCCCGGGGACTAGGGCGGAAGGTTCGCGCCGGCGTTCGAGCTGGTGTTTCACTTCAACCACATCGGACGCAAGCCGAACAAGACCGTGCCCTGCAAATTCGCCGGCCAGGACACACATCTGCGTGCCGGAGGCCATTCCACCGCCACGCGCAAGGCCGACGGCGCGGTCGGCGCCTGGGCCCATACCGGGCAGCCGATCCAGGATTTCCGCATCGCGGACAGTGTCATCCGCATCTGACGCCATGAGGCCCGTGGGATCGAATTCGAACACCCGGCCGTGTTCCCGGTGGCGCTCCCCATTTTCGTGCTGGAAGCCTACACTGATCCGGGGACGCTCTGCTTCGATCCGTTTGCCGGGTCAGGGACCACTATCATCGGCGGTCAGCGTACCGGGCGAAGGGTACGGACCATCGAACTTGCGCCGATCTTTGCCGAAGTCGCGTTGCGGCGCTGATGCCTGACTCTATCCCGATATCGCGCCGGTGCTCGACGGCGAGGGCCGGACCTATGACGAAATCGCCACCGAACGGCGCAGCGAGAAGAAGGACGCGACAAGATGCTGACAGTCGAGACATGGCCGGTGGCGCGCCCATTCCCTATATGCGGAACCCGCGCAAGAACGATGCGGCGGTGGACAAGATGTGCGCCGCCATCCGCGAGTTTGGCTGCCGCATTCCCGTGATGGCGCGCTCTGACGGCGCGGTGGTGGATGGCCATCTGCGCCTGAAGGCGGCGAAAAGGCTGGCGCTTGCCGAGGTTGCCGGTGGCACTCGCCAACGGTCTCTAGGAAGCGCAGATCAGGGCGTTCCGGCTGCTCGCCAACCAGTCGGCGGCCTGGGCGGAATGGGATGATGAACTGCTGGCGCTGGAACTCAAGGATCTTCAGGGCTTTGGCTACGACCTGATGCTGACCGGTTTCGATGCCGGCGAGCTGACGAGCCTGATCGATGACGGACCTTCTACCGGTCTGACCGACGAAGACGCCGTCCCGGCGCCGCCAGTCGAGCCGGTGAACAAGTCCGGCGATCTATGGGTTTTGGGACCGCACGGGCTGCTTTGCGGCGATGCCACCGTCGGCACGGACGTCGAGCGTCTACTGGCCGGGCCGAAGCCGCATCTGCTGGTCAGCGATCCGCCCTATGGCGTGGACTACGATCCCGCGTGGCGCAACGAGGCCGGTGTCTCGACCACCAAACGCACCGGGAAGGTGGCCAATGACGACCGTGCCGATTGGCGCGAGGCCTGGGTGCTGTTCCAGTCGATGTCGCCTATGTCTGGCACGCCGCGATCCATGCGACCACGGTGGCCGAGAGCTTGACCGCCTGCGGCTTCGACATCCGGGCACAGATCGTCTGGCCGACGAGCCGCTTCGCTCTCGGGCGCGGCGGCTATCATTGGCAGCACGAACCCTGCTGGTATTCTGTCCGCGGGCACCAAGAGCCATTGGCAAGGGGCGCGGGACCAGTCGACGCTCTTGTCAATCGCGCCGGCAGGAGCGGAAGACGCGGCCACGCCGCACGGCACCCAAAAGCCGGTCGAAGCCATACGCCGCCCGATCGTCAACAACAGCGAACGCGGGGACTTGGTCTTAGAGCCGTTCCGCGGCAGCGGCACCACCCTAAGCGCGGCTGAGACTATCGGGAGAGTCTGCTGCGCCATGGAACTGGACCCGGCCTATTGCGACGTGATCGTCCAGCGTTGGCGGGCCTTCACCGGCAAGGCCGCGGTGCTGGGATCCACGGCCGGACCTTCGATGATCTGGTGGCGGAGCGGAAGGCGTGAAGCAGTCCCGCCGCATGGCGCTGGCGGAATCCCTGGTCAATGTCGCCGTCGGCTATGGCATCGCGGCCGTCACCCAGGCGCTGGTGTTTTTTGCTGTTCGGCCCGCACATCGGCATATCGGACGATCTGGCGATATCGGTGGCATCTTCACTATAATCCCGGTTCTGCGGTCATATCTGATGCGCCGGCTAATCGAACGGCTATCATGGCGAGGGATTTGACCGCCGGAAGCCTTCCAATGACTACCCGCCTCGATATGGATCGGATCGCCAGCTTGGAAGCGCGCGGACGGTGTGCGGCGATTTCGCACCGCCTATGTCGAGGTGGCGCGGAAAAACGGTAAGCCGGTGATACTGGCTGGTGCCGCGCTCTATGCGCTCGTCGCCAATGGCGAGCCAGGATCGCAAGTCTGCGCGGCCGCCACGACCCGCGACCAGGCGAAGATTGTCTTCGGCGAGGCCGAGCGCGTGATTGATGCCAGCCTATATCGCCACCATCGATGCCGACGGCGACTGGCTCGATCCGGAGGTCTGGGTCAAGGCCAATCCGAGCCTCGCCGTCACCATCAAGGCGGAGAATCTGAAGCGCCAGATCGACGAGGCGCGCGGATGCCGGCGCAGCAGAACGCGATCCGGCGATTGCGCCTCAACGAAGGTGGCCCTGTTGCTCGTCGGCGACGTCGATCGGCTTCCCTCGATAGGATCGGGGCAGGCACTCTCCGACATCATCAATTCCGGCGCGATTTCTGTCGCGCGCTTGACCGAAGTGTTCCGCCAAGCCGCCGAGAGCCGCATTGTCGTCAATGCCCACCGGATCAATCGCGGCGAAACGCCAGAGTGGCCGAAGAGCGGCGAGAACTCGGACTTCTGGTTCGTCGATGCGAAGGATTTCGAGGACGGAGCGGCCAAGGTTGTAGAACTCGTCCGCGATCGCATTCCGCGGCGTTTTGGCCTCGACCCGATCCGCGGCGTCCAGGTTCTGTGTCCCATGCAAAGCAACGCTCTGGGCGCGTTCGCTCAACGCCGATCTTCAGAAGGCGCTCAATCCAAACCCCGCCGCTCGCATCGATAAGTTCGGCTCGGTCTTCGCGCCGGGCGACAAAATCATGCAGACCGAGAATGATTACGATTGCGATGTCTTCAACGGAGATCTTGGGACCGTGCTGCCGTTTTCGACGGGCGCGAGGTCGAATATCCGCTCCGTGGACTTGATGCGCTCCTTCCTGCCTAAGCAACGACAATTCACAAATCGCAGGGGTCATCATCACCTTTGCGACGCAACATTACACAAAGTTGGCGCGAAAGCTCGTCTACACCGATGTCACCCACGGCAAGCGTCTCGTGGCTATCGTCGGCCAGCGGCGGGCGATGGCGATCGCGGTGAGGAGCGGCGCGGGTCGGCGACGGTGGACAAATCTCGGGGAGTGGATGAAGGTGCAGCCAAGTGAAACCCGCTAAGGACAAAGCCCCGGTCTAGATTGTTGCCGCACGCGGCCGCGACAAAGCGGCCGGCAAGTAAGATGCTAGGGGAAACTTAGGTGAAAAAAATCACCGATGAGCACGATGTCGTCGTGATCGGCGCCGGCGCCGCCGGAATTGCCGCGGCGCGCCGCCTTGTCGAGGCCGGCGTGGATGTGTTGTTGCTCGAAGCGTGCAATCGAGTCGGGGGACGAGCACTCAGCGTCCGACAAGACGACGGCGGCGCGATCGATCTCGGGTGCGGTTGGCTGCACTCGGCAGATGTCAATCCGTGGACAGATATTGCGGCAGCGCTCGGTTTCGAGATCGATCGGACGCGTCCGCCCTGGCAGGACGATAGGCACGACCTGGGGATGTCGCTGGCGCAACGACGCGCGTTTCGCACAGCTTCGACGCGCTTCTGGGAGAAATTCGACACCGACAGCGCGCCGATCCCGGATCAGCCGGCAGCCGACTACCTCGAGCTAGGCAACCCATGGAATAGCCTGATCAATGCCACATCGACATACATCAACGGAGCGGAACTCGCCTACGTCTCGGCACTTGATTTCGCCCGTTACGCCGACACGCATATCAATTGGCGCGTGCCAGCCGGTTATGGAACTCTGATCGCGCGCTACAGCGCCGGTCTGCCGATAGTTCTGGGCTGCAAGGTGGTCCGGATCGACCACTCCGGCGCTGCGGTTCGCATCGAAACCGGGGATGGCGTTCTGCGGGCTCGGACTGTCATTGTTACCGTTTCGACGAATGTGCTTGCTGCTGGCGCGATCCGCTTCACACCGGATATCCCAGACGCCCGCAACGCCGCGGCCCACCTCCCGCTCGGCCATGCTGAAAAGGTCTTTTTGACACTCGACAACGCCGCTCAGTTTCCAGAAGACGTGCGGTTTTTCGGTGCGACGGACCGGGCGGCTACGGGCGCCTACCAAATGCGACCCTTCGGCCGGCCGATGATCGAAGCCTATTTTGGCGGTAGCCTGGCTCGCGATCTGCAAACCGCTGGCAAAGCCGCCATGATCGCCTTCGCATTCGAGGAGATCGCGGCGGTTCTTGGCGCAGCGATCATTGCTCGCTTGCGGCCGCTAGGGGTCAGCAGCTGGGCGGACGATCCGCTCATATTGGGATCGTATTCGCACGCTGAGCCAGGCCGCGCGAATGCCCGATCGGTGCTGAGCACGCCGATCCAGAACCGCATCTTCTTTGCAGGCGAAGCCTGTTCGATCAATGACTTTTCAACAGCGCATGGCGCCTACAAAACGGGCGTCGCCGCAGCTGAGGCGTCCTTCGCGCAAAACAAGTCGACGGCTAAATAGTCGTCCGTTCGGAAGACTCTGTCATATGGGGACGCTTCGATTGGCAAGATTTTTCATGAGTGTGTGTGCAAGACGGCCGGGTGCACTCATATGTCCGGCTTTATGTGCGGCTCCTATGACCCCTGGCCTTGATCATATCCGCGGATTGAATCCCATTCACGTTGACGAGCTTGATGCTCTGGCAGAACCTCGGGTTTTTCCAATCCCCGGCTTCGACCGGTCTGCATCACGCCATCGGATGTCGCGTCGCGACATCGACGACATGCCCTAAATTAGGCTCGATATTCCGCATCACTTTGGATTCGCGGTTTGTACAAGGTAATCGATTCGCGTCAGCGGGTCCAAGCTGCCCATGCCGAGCTGGAAGCTCAGCCAGAGTAGGGCGGCGACGGCGAAAAAACGCACGATATCCGGGCCTCGCCCGATTTCCATGAAGACCGTTCCGACGACCCAAACCATCAGCACGGCGGGGATCAGAACAAGTGGCCGGGCGGAGCGGTCCAGCGGCAAAAAACTTACGCCGAGCTCTATTGCCAGCAGAACCATCAGCAGCAGCCAAGCCCATAGCAGGCCACGCAAGCGTTGATTCATGTGCCACGCCCCACGAGGTAAATCAGTGGATAAAGGACGAGCCACACCGCGTCGACGAAGCTCCAGTAAATGCCGACCACGATAACCGGCGTATAATATCGGGGAGAAACTTCCTCCCGCCGCGCGAGCCGGATGATCCAGCCGACAAGAATCAGCCCGACCAGCAGATGCAGCCCATGGATCGCAGTGCCGAGGAAGTAGAAAACGAAGAAGATCCGCGCTCCGCCGCCAAGCGGACCGTTGATGGCGAAGTCGGGCCCCAGGAACAGATGTACGCTGTAATCTTTGCCCCACTCGACCCCGAATTTGAGGATTATGAAGGCGAGCCCAAGCAGCCAGGCGACGGCGCAGCACTGGATCAGCCTGCGGGTATTCCCGGCCTCGATGAAGGCGGCGCCGGCGCTGTACGCGAGGCTGCTGGTTACCAGAATCACGGTGTTGATCGTGCCGATTGCAAGATCGGTCTGCCGCGCGCCCGCATCGAATCCGGCCTGATCCCAATGGCGGGCATAGATCCAGGTCAGGAATAGGGCGCCAAAGAACAACACCTCGGTCGCCAGAAAAAGCCACATCCCCGAAATGGCGGTTTCCGATTGGTGGCGCGCACTCGAGTACTGGAACTCGTGCTTAAGCGAAGCTTCAGACATGCTGCTGCACGGCCATGGGTGGCGAGTAGTTATAGGGAGTGTCGATTACCGTCGGCGTGACAACGAAGTTTTCCGTGAGCGGCGGCGAGGACGTCTGCCACTCGAGCCCGGTGGCGCCCCATGGATTGGCGCTTGCGCGTTTGCCGTAGAACAGCGACCACGTCAGATAGCCGAGCGGGAGCAGATAACCAAGGGCCAGGATCGTTGCCCCGGCCGACGAGAGCACGTTCAGGACCTGGAATTCCGGCGGGTAGGCGTGATAGCGCCTGGGCATGCCAAGATACCCGGCGATGAACTGGGGGAAGAAGGTCAGGTTGAAGCCGATGAAGATGATGATCGCGCCGGCGCGGCCCCACATCTCCGGATACATACGTCCGAAGATCTTCGGCCACCAAAAATGCAGTCCGGCGAAAAAGGCGGAAACCATGCCGCCGACCATCACGTAGTGAAAATGCGCCACCACGAAGTAGGTCCCCGACAGATGGACATCGGCGGCGAGCGCGGCCAGGAACAGGCCGGTCAGGCCGCCTATCGTGAAAAGTCCGATGAAGCCGATTGCATACAGCATCGGCGCGTCGAACCGGATGTATCCTTTGTGCATTGTCCCGATCCAGTTGAATACTTTGATCGCGGACGGCACCGCAACCACAAAGCTCAGAATCGAGAAGACGAGCGCGGAATAGAGGGACATGCCGGCCACGAACATGTGATGACCCCAGACAACGAAGCTGATCACCGCGATCGCGATGCTGCTCCAGACGACAAATTTATAGCCGAATAGCCGCTTGCGCGAGAAGGCGGGGATGATCTCGCTGATCACGCCCAAGCCCGGCAGGATCATGATGTAGACGGCCGGGTGGGAATAGAACCAGAACAGATGCTGGAACAGCAGCGGATCGCCGCCCAACGCCGGATCGAACACGCCGATGTGAAAGATCCGCTCGAACCCCAGCAACAGCAGCGTCATGGCCAAATTCGGGGTGGCAAGCACCAAAAGGACGCTGGTGGCGTAGAGCGACCAAAGGAACACCGGCATCTTGTACCAAGTCATGCCCGGTGCGCGCAGACGATGGATGGTAATGATGAAGTTCAGTCCGGTCGCGATCGAGGAAAAGCCCGAGAGAAAGATCGCCACGACCGTCGCCACCACGTGACCATTGGAATAGGCGGAGGAGAGCGGGGTGTAGAAAGTCCAGCCGGTGTCGACGCCCCCCGCGAATAGCGAGTAGATAACGACGACCCCCGCAGCGACAAAGAGGTACCAGCTGATCAAATTCAAGCGCGGAAAGGCGACGTCGCGCGCGCCGAGCATCAAGGGGATAACGAAATTCCCGAGCGTCGTCGGAACGGCGGGAATCAGAAAGAACCACACCATCACCACGCCATGCATGGTGAACAGCCTGTTGTACGTCTCCGCCGAGCCGATCATCCCTTCCGGCACGATCAAATTATAACGGACCAATGCCGCTGCTATGCCGCCGATAAAGAAGAAGATCGTAATCGTGCCAAGATAGAGGACCCCGATCCGCTTGTGATCGGTCGTCAACAGCCAGCTGCGGATCGTAGCGCCATCGGTCAGGTACGAGCTGGCGATCTCTGGGGCTTCAATGGCGGCCGTTACGCTCATGGCTGTGTCTCCGGTGTCAGGGACTTGATGAAAGCAATGATCTTTAGAAGATCCTCTTCGCTGATCTGTCCCGAGAAGGAGGGCATGACCGGCGGATAGCTCGCAACCCGCTGCGTCTCCGGTATTAGGATGCAATCACGGATATAACGGTCGTCCGCGGTGACTATTGTGCCGTCGATCAGCGTCACCGGACTGCCGTAGAGCCCTGCGAGGGCGGGTGCGCGCACCGTGCTGCCCGATTGACGTCCGCCGGCGCCGGTCCCGCCATGGCAGCCACTGCAGCCATAGCGCATGAACAGGGTTTTACCTGCCGTGGCCATGGTCTCGCCGCCGCTATTCTGTTCCAGCCATTCTTGGTAATCGGGATCGGACATGACCACGACCTCGCCAATCATGCTGGCGTGGCCCGTGCCGCAAAGCTGCGTGCAGAACAAGCGATACGTGCCGGGCCGGTCAGCCTGAAACCACAATGTTTCGTAACGGCCCGGCAGCACGTCGTGCTTGATCCGGAATGCCGGCACGGAAAAATCATGGATCACGTCCTCCGACGTCATCACCAGCTCGATCGGGCGCCCGGCCGGCAGATGCAACGCGTTGATCTCGCGCTGGCCGCCATCATGCTCGATTTTCCACATCCATTGCTTGCCGATGATGTAGATCTTCAAGGTGTTGGGAGGCGGCTGGAACAGCCGGACGTAAAGGTCCGCGCCCCAGAGGAATAAACCAAAAAAAACCACCAAGGTGGCAACGGTCCATGCGGTCTCCAGCCGCCAGGTCTTCTCGGCCAGAACGCCGCGGTCAATCTTGCTGCCGGCGCGGTATTTGATCATATAGACCCAAATGAGGCCAAAGACGAGCGCGAGGATCGCGCAGGAAACCAGGAGCAGCGCCAAGAGCAGATAGTCGATTTCGGCCGCGTCAATTGTCGCTTGGGGGAACCAGAAGCTCATGCGCGCCCCTTCTCCCGGCGAAACGCAAGGAACAACATACCCCCGACGGTCAGCACCGTGATCGCCGCGGCCAAGCGCAGCAGCTTCATGATCGCGAGCGTGTAGCGCCCCGTCGTCGCGTCGTAATCGTAGCAGAGCAACAGGACCGGTAATGCCGCGGCCGCGATGCCCCCCGCCTCGGCGCGCGTTACGCCAAGCCGCACATCGGCGGGCGCATAGCCGACACCGAGCAGATAGCTCGACACGATACCGGAAGGCGTCGCGAACACGACACCGGTGGGATGCACGAATTGCTTCAGTTCCGGATCGAAGCGGGCGCGAAATCCAATGCTGTCGGCCACCGCCTGCAGGGCATCGGCGGCGCCAGTGAGGAAATGCCAATTCCGCGCCGCGCCTGGCGCCGGATAGCGCTGCAGTTCTTCCGCCTTGGCCGAGGCCGCGGTCGCGCTGGTCTCCGCCGGGTCGATGCTCAGCAGGGCCAAGGAGTAGTCATGCCCCGCGATCATTCCGGACGCCAGCAGCGCGCGGAAAAGGTCGGCGCGAGCGACACTGCAAAGATTGGGGCAACGAAAGTAGCCGAGCGCAAGGATCAACGGCTTTCCTTCAAAAACGTCTGCGAGCCTCACCGTGCGGCCGGTGTCGTCGCGGAACATGTCTTGCCGGGGGAGCATGGCGCCTGGCCTTTGCTGGAAGGCAAGGCCGCTGAAATCGGGCGCTGGCGCCGCAACCGCGAACCTTGGCGTAGCGAGCAGAAGGATAATTAGGAAGCGCAGCCTCATGGGGTTTCTCCGCCGCCGCTGGCGAGGCGGGGATTTCCGCCTGCGTGGCAGGAAGTTTCTCTGCCGGCGCGGGAGCCGCAGAAATTGCCGCCGGCGCCGCAGGGGGTTTCTCCGCCGCGCCTGGCCAGCCCGGGATATTCTCTTGTGCGACTTTGCGCATGGCCTCCGCGATGGGGATGTGCGCGATGCCGTGGGCCTTGTCAACAAAGCCCGTGCCATTCAACCATTGCATTTCCTCGCGGTAGAAACTCGCCATGTCCGCCGTCGGATCCGGTTGCAGCCGAGGGTTCGGATATCGCGGCAACGGCAAGTGCAGGGTCCGGTCGGTTGTCGCACCTGGATAGAGCCACAGAACGACCAGCGCCAGAAAAATTACCGAAGCCAGAAACCCTGGCACGCCAATCCAGATGAACCGTGCGCCGACATCGGTTGGCTCATGCCGCGCAGGGGCGAGGTCTTGCTCAGACATGGCGCCGCACCGGCTCAGGTATCCACGGCGTCACAGGCGCACGGAGCGCCAGCGCGGCCGCAATTCCGATCACGCCGAGCATCGCCAGCACGTCGACGATGCTGAATCCCTGGCCGGATGCGGGCACCACCAGCCACCAGTTGCGGACGATTTCGCTCAGGATGAGAAGCGCCGTGATCCAGGCGATCCCCCGCCGCGAGCTTTGCACCTTGGGCGACAAAAGGGCGAAGAAGGGCAAAAGGAAATGGCCTCCGCCAATGAATCCGGCCGCAACGGCCCATCCGCCCGTCCAGCGGGCGGCGTACCATGCCGCCTCCTTTGGCAGGTCCGACTGCCAGACGATCAGCAGCTGCATGAAGTCGAGATATGCCCATAGAATGAGGAGACCCAGCAGAAGCCTGCCCAGGCTGCGCAGCGTGCCGCTGTCCGGCGGCTCTCCCGCGACCGCAGCAAAAATGGAAACCGAGAGCGCCAGAAGCCCCATTTCGGCAATCGCGATCAGGCCATAGGCGCTGGAGACAAAGTGCGGGTCGAGAGACATTGTCGTGTCGATTGCCGCAAAGGTGACAGTGATCGCCAGCAGGATCAGGCCGGCGGGCGCGATCCGCGCAAGCCTCAGATCGGGCCCTTCTTGTTTAAGCGCACGCAAGATCAACAGGCTCAGTACGAACCAAATGATCAAGTAGACGATGCTTCGAGCAACGAAGGAATGCGAGTTCAAGTAAAACCCATTAGCCAAATGCGCCGCCAGCTCCGGCCGCAGCCAGGAATAGAGGGCCGGCGAGACGATGATCAGCGGGACCAGCGCAGGCAGCAGCAGCAGCAATGTTAGCATCCCGGCAACCAGCTGCGGCCTTGTCGCGTAACCCCAATCTCCGCCGGTCAAGGCGTGGATCAGCAGAAGCCCCATGCAGCCGATAGGCCACCCGAGCCATGCGGTCAGCGCCGCCAGCCAGGCATATGGAAATGCGGCCGGCTCAACGATCCATCCGATCGCCGCGCCAACGAGGCCGGCGCTTCCAATCATCCAGGCTACGCGTTCGGCTTCGCGGCGGGTCATTGCAGCGCCCCCTGCTGGTCCGCCGGCAAATCCGCCCCCGTAGCGTTCTGGCTGCGCTGCAAAGCCCGGATATAGGCCGCGATCGCCCAGCGATCCGCTGGCCGCACGCGCTCGGCAAAGGAATACATTGCTCCGTAGCCGTTTGTTATTACGTCGTAGAAATGCTGCACTGGCGCCTGGCGCAACCGATCGGTGTGATAGGAGGGAGGCGGTGGGAAGCCGCGCTGAACGATCATGCCGTGTCCGTCGCCGAGCTCGGAATGGCAGGGCGTGCAGTAAATCCGAAAACGCTCTTGTCCGCGCTCCAGGAGCGCGAGCGTCACGGGCGGCGCCTCCACCGGCTTTGCAGCGTATTCCACAGTGCCGGAGGGGACTTTGGCGGGCCCGACGAGCGGCGAATAAACCTTCTGCTTCGGCTGAACGCTCATGTCGTCGCACCCGCCGAGCGCCACAATGACCATAAGCATGATCGCGCGCCTCATTCCGGGATCTCCTCGATCAGCTTGGGATCGAGGCCGCCCAGTATCTGGCGGGCGCGCTCGAGCTGCTGCGTGTCGCCGTTGCGGATCGCGACGACCCATCCATCGCGCATAGCTTGGCGCATCGACCGGCACTCGTCAATCGGATCGTAGAGCCTGATCATCCTGGCGGAGATCAAGTAGCCGAAAAACCCGGCGAAAATGGCGGACAAGATGCCGATCTCAAACGCAATCGGCACGAAGGACGGCCAGGAAAATTCTGGCCGTCCGCCAATGTCGAGAGGATAGCCGACCATGTTCGCGTAAACTTCCATCCCGAAACCGGCGGCGGCGCCAAACAGTCCCACGATCAGAATAGCGGTGGGCACAGGCGAGTCGGTGCGACCGTCATCAAGAAATGTCGGCGTGTACGTTTGCAGTCCGCCGATGTCTCCGGCGTCGAGGAGGTCCATCGCCTGGCGCAGGGCCGTCTCGGTTTCAAAAGAGGCAACGATGCCGCCGCTCATTCGCCCGCTCCCTCGCGTGGGCGGCTCCGGTGCAGCGCGCGCATCTCGAACGTCGAGATCATTGCCAGGAAGCGCGGGGCTAACGGAATTCC
Source organism: Methylocella sp. (assembly GCA_050728715.1). GTDB lineage: Bacteria > Pseudomonadota > Alphaproteobacteria > Rhizobiales > Beijerinckiaceae > Methylocapsa. The sequence continues at coordinate 6,238 of JBOHJT010000033.1, read as the reverse complement.
TCGCGCTCCTAGAGGGGAACGCGCATTCGGCCGGCTCGCAGTTTCCGCGCAAATCAGGATCATACACAAAAATGGTCGAACAATAAAGGCGGACGGCCTCATTACCGTCGCCCATGTCGATGAAAATATGGGGATGATCGAAAGGGCGGCAGAGCGCGGATGCACATGAATTCCTTGGCGCCAACGGGCACTTACGTAACGCCGGGCTGGTTGTGGAAATGCGGAGTGCCGATTGCGGACATGATCTTAACCCGGGGCGGCGGAAAATTACAGTGATCGTGTGTGAAACCGCCGTATGATCAGCGAAGGCGTACAATTCAGACGCTCATTGGCCCTCTCTCGCGCGTGGGCGGGGCTGTAGCAGCTTACGCATCTCGAACATCGAGATCGCCGGCACGAAGCGCACGGCGAGCAGGATTCCGGAAACGAACAGGCTGACCGTGCCGAAAAGCGTCACCCAGTCCCAGACCGTCGGTTCGAAATTACCCCAAGCGGAGGAAAGGTGCGTACGGCGCAGACTCATCACGACGATCTCGTAGCGTTCGCACCACATGCCGACGATCACGCCGAAGCTGACGAGCATGATCAGGGTCTGGTTCAGGCGCAGCCGGCGAAACCACATGAGCTGCGGAAGAGTAATGTTGAAAAGTATGGTTGCCCAATAGAACGCCGCCCTGGATCCCTTGACCTTATCGACGAATCCGATCTTCTCGGCGATCTCCCCGCCGTAGAAGACCGAGAACGCATCCATCATGTAGGCGTAGGCGAGACATAGGCTGCTCACCAGCAACATCTTGCAAAGGACATCGAGGTGATGCCCCGTTATGAAATCGTCCAAGCTCAGCAGGCGGCGCAATGGCACGACAATCAGCAGCACCATCGCAAAGCCCGATAGCAACGCGCCGAAAACGAAGAATGGCGGGAACTCCGTGGAGTGCCATCCGACGGTGGCGGCGCCGGCGAAATCCAGCCCGACGATACTGTGCACGGATACGACGAGCGGCGCCATGATCGCCGCCATAACACCATAGGTTGGATGGTAATGCCGCCACTGGCTGCCGGAGCCGCGGAAGCCCAAAGCGAACACACCGTAGAGGATCTGCTTGCGGCGCGTCGTTGCACGATCGCGCATCGTCGCGAGATCGGGGATGACGCCAAAATACCAAAACACGATGGAAGAGATGACGTAGGTGAAAATCGCAAAAAAATCCCACAGGAGCGGGCTGCGGAACTGCGGCCACAGCGTCATCGTATTGAAATAGGGGAACAGCCAATAGAACAACCATGGGCGGCCCAGGTGCAGGATCGGATAGATCCCCGCGCAGGCGGCCGCGAAGAGCGTCATCGTCTCGGCGAGACGGTTGAGTGAGGTTCGCCATTCCACCTTCGTCAAATAGAAAAGCGAGGAGATGAACGTTCCCCCCGACGCGATCGCGATCCACCAGACATAGCCGATGAGGGCAAAACCCCACACCACCGGCCAGTCCACGCCCCAAATGCCAATGCCCGCGTAGAAGAGCCAGACGATCGCGACAAACAAGAGAGCGGCGCCTAGCGAGACGGGGACCATCGCGACCCACCACCAAAGAAAGGCGCGTTTGCGCAGCGCGATCGCGCATATATGGTCGGTCATCGAGCCGACGGTTGGTCCCGGCAAGACAACCGGATCGCCGGCACGCGGCGGCCGCGATCCGCCGCTGCGGCTCTCCGGACGCAGTGCGTGGGAAGCGGGAATATCGGTCATTCGTCAGCGCCCTCAATTGACGGGTTGGGGTTGCGGATCCGCGCCTCGTAGGTGACGCGCGGCCGCGTGTTCTGGCCGGCCAGCAGCGCATAGTCGAGCGGGCTTTGTTTGCGTTTTGCGACCTCGCTGCCCTGGTCCGCCATGTTGCCGAAGGTAAAGGCTTTACTTGGGCAGGCGGCTTGACACGCCGTCACCACTTCGCCGACCGGCCGGTTCTCCCGGTCGGCGGCAATCCGCGCCTCGGCAATCCGCTGCAGGCAAAAACTGCATTTCTCCATCACTCCGCGCCCACGCACGGTGACATCGGGGTTGCGCGCCTCCGGCGGTCTTTGCTCTTCCTCCGCGAAAGCGAAGTAGTTGAACCGGCGCACCTTGTAGGGGCAATTGTTGGAGCAGAACCGCGTCCCGATGCATCGGTTGTAGATCATGACATTGAGGCCCTCGGAATCGGTGACTGTCGCCCCCACGGGACAGACGGGCTCGCAGGGCGCCTCCTCACAGTGCATGCAAAGCACCGGCTGAAAATAGCTGTCGGGAGCGGCTGGACTCCCTTCGTAGTAGCGATCGATGCGCAGCCAGTGCATCTCGCGCTCCCGGATCACCTGCTCTTTGCCGACCACGGGAATGTTGTTCTCGGACTGGCAGGCGACAACGCACGCGTTACAACCGATGCAGGCGTTGAGGTCGACGCTCATTGCCCAGGCGGCCGGTCCTTCGGGCTTCCAGCGATACAAGTGTGGCTCCGGCTTCCTGTCGGCGAGGAAGTGCGGGTCTTCCCTATATGCGGCAAGCGTGCCGTGCCTGGCATACTCGCCCGTCTCGTCGAAGATCAAGTTGTGGTGGTCCGTGCTGGCCAGGTTCACGTGACCAGCCACCTTCCGCAGCGACGGTGCATCGCTTCGGGCCATCAGCGGATAAAAGTCGAAGCCGGCGCCGCGCCCAACTGAGCCGGCGCGCCGGCCGAAGCCGAGAAGCGCCACGACGCAGTCCGTTGCTTGGCCCGGCATGATCCAGGCGGGCGCTGTCAGGCTGGTAGCACCGATGGAGAGGCGAACCATGTCGCCATTACGAAGCTTCAACTGTCGTGCCTGCTCCGGAGAGATCAGCAGCGGATTGTCCCAGGTGAGCTTCGTGAGGGGCCGAGGCAGCTCCTGCAGCCAAGCGTTGTTTGCGTAGCGCCCGTCCCAGAGATGCGGGTCCGGGCGGAAGAGTATCGTCAGCGGATGATCGGGCGGTTCCGGTGGCGTCTGACGTCCCGCGTCCGAGCGCAACGACACATCGGCCTTCGGACTTGCAGTGTTGGGAATGACGCCACTGGCCAGCGCATCGTGCCAAACCTGCGCGAAATCCTGACCCATCCGGAGCTTCCATGTGGCCTGCACGACTTCGAGCGCGGTGGACGGGACGGGTTCCGCCAGCAGCACCAGCATCTCGTGCATGCTGATACCGTTGTAAAGCGGCAGCGCCTGCGGCTGGAGAATGGTCGCGGTGCCATCATATGCCCGGGCATCGCTCCAGGTCTCCCACGCATGCGCCATCGGGATACCCCAAACGGTCGCTTGGCTGGTCTCGTTCGGAGCCGGGCTCAGCGCGAGGCTAAAGTCCACGCGTTTCAGGGCCTCGGCGAAACCGAGTGCTCCCGGAGCGGCGTACGCGGGGTTGCTGTCCATGATCAGCAACGTGCTCACTTTCCCGGCATGCATATCGTCCACCAGCTCAGCCAGCGACGCCGCGTGGCCGCCGGCCGGATGCGCCACCGGCGCGATGAGCTCCAGCGTGTTTCCACGCGCGCCGAGCTTCTCGTTTATCGCGTGCACGAGCGCATGCGTTTCGGCGGGCTGGTCCGGTCCGACATGGACTAGCGCGCGTCCGCGATTGGCAGTGAGATCCGCCATCACCGTGCCAACCCAATCGGGCGCCGCTGACAACGGCGAGTCCTCCAGAATCCCTGCCGCCAGCGCCATGACAACCTGGTGAAGCGCTCGCGGGCCGGCGATGAAGCGATGATCCGCGACCGATCCGGTCAGCGTCGGCGTCGGCTCCACTGCGTAAATCCGGCTCATCTGTTGGGTACGCGTAGGATTTCGGCGGGAGGCGAAGTCCCGAGCGAAGCGCAAGTGTCCGGGCGCCGAGCTCAGGAGATCGCTGTCGATCGCGAAGATGACGTCCGCCACGTCGAGTTTCGGCGTCACTTCGACAGTCTGGCCGTACGCCAGCACAGCGCCCTTTGAAACATTGGCGCGCGAGATCGGCTCCCAACTATGCCAGCGGGCCTCTGGGTCGCTTGAAAGCAGCGCATCGAGCTGTGCGGCCAGGGTCGGCGAGGTGATGGTGCCGGTCAAAATGCGGAGTCCTTTCCCGCGGCTCTCGGCGATTTTTGCGCGCTGCGCCAATAGAGCCGTCCGCAAGCTTTGTTGATCCGACGGAAGACCATGCGCCGTTATCGCCCAGGCCCGATCCGGATCGTAAAAATCCAACACTTGCGCCTGCGCGAACACATCCGTGGCACCGAGGCTCGCCGGATGCCGAGGATTTCCCTCCACCTTGATCGGCCGGCCCATCTGATGCTTGACCACTATGCCGCTAGCGTATCCATTAAGCATGTTTGCCGTGCTGTAGAAATTCGGCAAACCCGGGATAATGTTGGGCGGCGTCCGCACGGCCGGAATGAGGTGTCCTCCCGGCGCTCCGATATCACAGCCGCCAAGCCCGGCCATCGCGAAGGCCGCGGTCATTAGCTTGATCACCCGCCGGCGATCGTGCGGCGAGGCCAGCGCCTCGGCGAGCCCCGGAAATTCCTGCGCCGCGCGCGCGATGAACGACGGATCGTTCGCCAATTCCTCCAGGCTGCGCCATTGCCGGCTCATCGGTGACATATCGAACAATCCGTGAGTTTGCGCCCGCCAATGTGGTACTCGGCCACCAGCGCCTCCGGCGAGGGTGTGGAGGCGGTACGCCGCCATTCGGTGTTGTAGATCTGATCCTTCGGCCGCAGATTCGGGCCAGGATTCCGATGACAATTCAAACAGAACTCCATCGTGAGGGACTTGGCCTTGTAGCTGAGCGGCATCCTGTCCACCTCCCCATGACAGCTCGAGCAGCCGACGCCCTTGGCAATGTGAATGCTGTGGTTGAAATAAACGTAGTCAGGCAGGTCGGTGATCCGGTTCCAGACGATCGGCTTGTCAGCGGCGAGGCTTTGGCGCACCGGCGCCAGAAGGTCGGCGTTGGTCCAGATCTGGGAATGACAGGTCATGCAGGTATAGGTCGGGGGCAGTCCAGCGTTCGACGACACCTCAACCGAAGCGTGGCAAAATCGGCAATCGATCCCCAAACCGGCAACATGATGCTGGTGGCTGAACGCTACCGGCTGACCTACGGTCCAACCAACGTGACGCGCATAATCGGTTCGCGGCCAGACCCACCACCAGCCCAGGCCCCCGGCGAATAAAGCTGCGATACCCAACAGGGTCAGCGTAGCCGCCAAATTCGCACTTTGCCGGAAAATGGCGGCCATTCGGCTAGTGCTCCTGCCCGCGGGGCTATCTCGGGGCAATCCTAACTAAGCATTCCCTGGCAAAGCCGGGGCTTTAGGATGTGAGCCGCTCAAAGCGGCTATTTAGTGTCGCTGACGCGACCCTGGTTTCTTGGCGCCACGTGAAGGTGGCTGGTTAGCGCCACAGGTCAAAGCGATCCAGACGTTGGTTCTCTTTAACTCCTGGTTCCTGATGTCCTCGCGTATCATGCTTTGCCTGCTAAGGCCACCAGCAAAAGCGTATGACAATAGAAACTCCCCCAGTTCCCGGTTGAAGGAGGCAGCCTCCGGCCCGGACGCGAGCCGAGCGAAAACCCACCGGCATGGGATAAACGCAGGACTAGAAGGCCGGATAAACGATAGCGCCCCCGCCGGACCAAGCCTGCGCCGCTGACTTATTCGAATAGGCCTCGCACGCAACTTTGTCCGAAAGGTTTGGAACGCCTCCCGGATGCGCTCGTCGATGCCCTGCAAGGGATGGGTCCGACGCTGGAGCGCACCGGCCTCGAAGCCTGTTCGCCGGCAGCTTGGCTGCATGAAGGACTGACGCAGGCCGGCCTGCCGGCGATATGCATCGAGGCGCGGCGCGCCTGCAAATTGGCCGGACGCGAAGGCTTTGCACAAGCGCAAGATCGCATCATTATCGTTGCAGGCGTTCCGTTTGGCGCGCCTGGCGCGAATAACATGACCCGGATCGCCGTGCTCGACGCCGGTTCGAAGTGATGGGCACGCCGTTTCCCGTCGTCGCGGATCGTACCAAAATGTTTCACGTGAAACATTTTTGATGGTGTGGACGGCCTCGCCTTACGGCATCAGAGTGCCAAGGCGTGGCCGCCGGAGCGCCACAAAGAGGGAGACCGTCCATGGAGAAGTTTATCAGAATCGGTGTTGATCTTGCCAAGAATTATTTTCAGGTCCACGCGCCGACGGGCGAAGATGGCCCCGCCATGACCCGCAAG
>JBOHJT010000032.1:0-18470 GCA_050728715.1 Methylocella sp. | reverse complement strand
CGATTCAACAGCATATAGAAATGGAGGACGACGAAAATGACCGGCGCGAGGACATAGAAGGCCAAAAGCGGTAGAGCGATGTTGAGCACCGGCAGATTGAGCGGCTCTTCCAGAAACAACATGCGATGCGTTGTCGTGCCCGCCGCGATCGCGAGATAGAGCATGAGAGCGAGGAAGCTGAACCACAGGGTCTGCACGCGCTCGGCTGAATGGTTGAGAGCGTCGGCCAAAGCCTCGGTTTCTTTCGTGCTTGGCTCGCCGGCGCCGGCCTGCCAAATGGTCTCAATGCGCATCTTGTCGGCCATCGCTGCCGCCGCCCGTGCCCGTTGCGGTGTTCGAGACCGGAAGCCTAGCCAGTAGACGGATGGCGGGCAAGGCGAGATGCGGGGCGGCGCAGCCAGCGAGCGGACGCTGGGGTCTAACCGGCGGTTATCTTTGCGACACTGTGCTGGCCGGGCGAAGGTGCGACGGGAATGGCAAAACTGTTCGGTATCAAAAATTGATGGCCCGAGCCAAACCCGTCGCACTCATGTTTTACCATGATCAGTGCCGTTAAAATCGGCGCGCCAAAAATTCGCCACAAATGTGGTAAATGCGCCACAATGTTTCATGCTACCTGTTAACTGCGATTTCCGAGCAATCGCACACAATCCGAGCGGCCGGATGTATGCGGCCTTGTAAGGTTTTTGGCCCCAATCGTACCTATGTGGATGGCCTCGGATGGCAAGCACTTTTTTGCTTCGAACGAGTCGATTGGCCGCTTCACCTTCCGCGTAGGGCGGCCAGCACCGAGACGCAGGCGCGGCCGTTTTGTGGCAAGCCCGATCTTGATTGAAAATCAGAAATTGCCTGTTTCGTCTTGGTCCCGATCACGCCATCCGCCTTGCCGGCGAGATCGTAGCCGCGGCGCATGAGGAGCGTCTGCATCTCGCGCCGATCCGCCCGCGAAAGGCCCGGGTCATTCGTCGGCCACGCGGCGACGAGACCGTGGCGCCCGCGCAGCCGGTCGGACAGTAGCGCGATCGCCAGCGCATAGGATTCCGCCGCATTATAGGAATAGATCGCATCGAAATTGCGGGTGACGAGGAAAGCAGGACCGGCGAGGCCCGCGGGCAGCAGGAGCCCGACCTTGGTGCCTCCGCCGAGGGGCGAGCCGTCGACGTGCGTAACGCCCCGCGCGGCCCAGGCGGCCATCGGCTCCTTGCGGGTCCGCCCCGAGGGACCCGCATAATGGTCCGGCAGGCGCACCTCGAACCCCCATTCGCCGCCGGCGGCCCAGCCGCTCTTGCGCAAATAGGCGGCGGTCGAGCCGAGCGCGTCCGGGACGGAATTGATGAGGTCCTTGCGGCCATCGCCATCGAGATCGACGGCCACGCGCAGAAAGGTCGAGGGCATGAACTGGGTGTGGCCGAAGGCGCCGGCCCAGGACCCGTTGAATTGGGCGGGATCGATGTCGCCGTGCTGAATGATCTTGAGGGCGGCGATGAACTCGGACCGGAAATAGGCCCGCCGCCTGCCGCCGCAGGCCAGCGTCGCGAGTGACTGCACCACCGGGCGGCTACCAAAGCTGCGGCCGTAATCGGATTCGACGCCCCAGACGGCGGTGAGCGTCGCCGAGTCCACCCCGAACCGGCGTTGCGCGAGCGCGAGCGCCTGGTCCCAGCGCGCCATCATCGCGCGGCCATCGTTCACTCTTTCCTCGTCGACGAGGCCCGCGAGGTAGTCCCATATCGGCGTCTTGAATTCCGGCTGGACCTCGGCAAGCGCGAGCACGTCGGGATTGGGCGTGAGCCCGCGCGCCGCTTTGTCGAAAGTGGCGGCATCGACGCCGCCCGCTTGGGCCGCGCCGCGAAGTCCCGCAAGGCAGTCAGAAAAGCTGGCAGCGCCAGCTTGGGTGGCAGCGAGAAGGATGAGGCAGAGAGCGAGGCAAGCGGAAAGCCGCCGCATCGCGCTAGCATCGTTGAGCAAGGAATTCACTTTCCTGTCGAGCAACCGTTTTCGATCACGCGGTAGCAAGGCGCGGCCATGTTGGCAACCATCAAGCATAGCGGCGCGATCAGGCGGCAAGAAGGCGCTGAACCTCGTTCACCAGGTCTTTCAGATGGAAGGGTTTCGACAGGATCTTGGCCTGCGGCGGGGCGTTGTTATCCGGGTTGAGCGCCACCGCCGCGAAGCCGGTAATGAACATCACCTTGATGTCGGGGTCGAGTTCGGTCGCCCGGCGGGCCAATTCGATCCCGTCCATCTCCGGCATGACAATATCGGTGAGAAGCAATTCGAACGGCTCCTCGCGCAATCTGTGATAAGCGGACATGCCGTTGCCGAACGAGGCAACGTCATAGCCCGCGTTCCGCAGCGCCTTGCCGAGAAAGCGGCGCATGTCGTGATCGTCCTCGGCCAGCAGGATCTTATGATTGATTGGAATACGCGTCTCGTTCATGGGGTCCTCGCAACTTTTGCCATCAAGACGCCGGCCGGGTAAAAATCGAGTGAAAATTACAAGATTTTGCTTTATCCATTAATTTTTACGAATCAGGCTAGCGGTTCGCGATGGAACTGGACAGAACGCGATGGCCTTGACAGATTGGCTGGCGTCCATGGGATTCGGACGCGGGCGGCGTGGCGGGGAAGGCTTGATGACTTCGAAGCTGTCCGGCCCGGCTTCCGCGCCGGACGCACGGGCGAGTCTCGACCAGCCGCACGAGCCGGAACTCGATCCGCCCTTCGAGGTGGTGGAACCGGCGCGCCTTGCCTGTCCCCTGGTTTTTTCGTCGCCCCATTCGGGTAATGTTTATCCTCGCCGTTTTCTCGAAGCCGCGAGGCTCGACGAAGCGGTGCTGCGCCGCTCGGAGGACGCTTTCGTCGATGCTTTGTTCGGCGGGGTTGCGGCGCTGGGCGCGCCCCTCATCAAAGCCCGGTTTCCGCGCGCCTATCTCGATCTCAATCGCGAACCCTACGAGTTGGACCCGCGCATGTTCGAGGGACGGCTGCCGGCTTTCGCCAATACGCGCTCGCTGCGGGTCGCGGGGGGGCTTGGTACGATCGCGCGCGTGGCCGGCCAGGCGCAAGAGATTTATGCTCGCCGCGTGCCGGTCGAAGAAGCGATTGAAAGAATCGAGAAACTCTACAAACCCTATCACGCGTGCCTGCGCGGGCTCATCGACCGGGCGCGGCGAAAGTTCGGCATCGCCGTCCTTGTCGATTGCCATTCCATGCCTTCGGGCTCTTTGCGCGCCGGCCAGCCTTCGTGGGCGGCAGCACTCGAAATGCCGCAAAAGCCGGATTTCGTCGTGGGCGATCGCTATGGAACGAGTTGTGCCACGGATTTTGTCGATGCCGTCGAATATGAGCTGCGCCGCCGCGGCTACGATGTGCGGCGCAACAAGCCTTACGCCGGGGGCTTCATAACCGAACATTATGGCAATCCCGCAAACGATTGCCATGCGATGCAAATCGAGGTGAGCCGGGCCCTCTATATGGACGAACGCGCCGTGCGCAGGGGCGAAAGGTTCGCAAATGTTGCCGCCGATCTGGCCAAGGTCGCTGGTGTCTTGGCCGATGCGGTTGCCGCGCGCCGCGACCGGCATCGCGCCGCGGCGGAATAGTCAGCGTTGCTTTTGGACAGTGCCCGGCCGGGCGGGACGCTCGCTTCGCTAGATGCCGGCAAGAAGGTCACAAACCAGCGGCGAATAAGCCAGTGCCAGTGGGACATAAAGAGGCCGCCGGCGTTGCCGCAAGCGGCCCAAGTCTAGGGAGGAAACGCCCAAAAAGGGCATTGGCGGCAAGAGGCTCGCCGCCAATGTGTGAGCTATCACAACTAACATTATCCGTCAATAGCTAAATAATCTGGGTAATCCCCTGGCTTTGCCGGGGTGACAGTAGGCGTTTGACGTTTTCCGCGGTCCATCGTGACTTTCCCGATCGTGAGCCGCCAAGCACACGAAAGGTCGAGTCACGATGGACGAGTTTCCAAGCCCAAACCACACGAAATGGGACTGCAAATACCACGTCGTATTCATTCCAAAGGGGCGCAAGAAGGCGCTGTTTGGCCACGTGCGTGAGCATCTTGGCGAAGTGTTCCGCCGGTTGGCGGAACACAAGGAAAGCCGGATCGAGGAAGGTCATTTGATGCCCGATCATGTGCACATGATGACTTCCGTTCCGCCCAAATACGCGGTGTCGCAGGTGGCCGGTTATATCAAGGGCAAGAGCGCGATCCATTTGGCGCGGACCTATGGCGAGCGTCAGCGCAATTTTGCGGGCCAGCATTTCCGGGCGCGGGGATATTTCGTCTCGACCGTCGGCCGGGACGAAAAGACGATACGCGAATACATTCAAAACCAGGAAAAAGAAGACGCCCGCATGGATCAGATGAACCTGTTCCGCTGAACCGCCGCCTATGGGCGGCTCCATTCATCGGGGTCGCGTCAGCGACCCCATCATGCCGCATTGAGCGGCTCACACCCTAAAGCCCCCGGCTTTGCCGGGGGATACTTACTCCCGCATCGCCCGGATTATTTTTCGCGAAACCACTTCCTCAGCGGCCCCTGTTCAAGGGGTGCCGCAGTTGCTAATCGTTAACCGCGCGCGGCGGCACCGGACGCACGTCCGATGGGGCGGGTCGAACACCCGATGGAAAAATTCGTCATGGTTATCCTTCGCCAGCAATGACAATTATCGGCTACCGTCAAGGGTACCGCCTCGATGCGCAAAGATACCGCCCGCTTTTTCGATATGAAGCGGAAAGTCGAGCCAATCGCCGTGCTGACCGGCTATGACGCCCCGACCGCCAAGGCCGAGGAGGCCGCTGGCATCGATATTATTCTCGTCGGCGACAGCGTCGGCACCAATATGCTGGGCTACGCCAGCGAGAGAGACGTCACCCTCGCCGACATGTGCCACCATGTCGGCGCCGTGCGCCGCGGCGCGCCCAAAACCACGATCATCGCCGATTTGCCCTATCGCAGCTATGGCACGCCCGAGATCGCGGTGAAAAGCTCCCGCCGCCTGATCGAGGCCGGAGCCGATATTGTCAAATTCGAAGGGCCGCAAACCGGCATCGCCGAGGCCCTCGCGCGGGCCTCGATCGAGGTCTGCTGTCACCTGGGTCTTGAGCCGCAGCATCATGACGACAAACGCCTCAAGGGCCAAAAGGCGGCGGACGCGGCGCTTCTGCTCGCCGACGCCATCGCCCTCGACAGAGCCGGAATGGCAATGCTCGTTCTCGAACTCGTGCCGGAAGAGGTCGCCGATCAAGTGACAAGATCTGTGAAGGCGCCGACCATCGGAATCGGCGCCGGGCGCAAGACCGATGGGCAGGTGCTCGTCATTTCCGATGTGCTCGGCTTCACGCCCGCCAACTACCATCACAACCGGCGCTACCAGGAAGTAGGCCAGCTCATGCTGGAGGCGGCAAAAGCCTATGTCTTGGATGTGCGTTCCAGAAATTTTCCGGCGGCGGAAAACGTGTTTCCCATGAACATGGACGAATTCGCGAAGTTTCTCAAGGAGAAGATTTGAATCCCAAAAAATCAGCTCCTCCTTTCGGAAACCCTCGCTCGAATACGCCTGAGCATGAATCGCCTTATGGACGGATCAACAACAGCGGTTCGGCATGACAAAAAAACCGGCGGCTCACGAGGAAGTCGCCGGTTCCGGATTGGGATCAAGACCAGACGGGTCTTGTGTCCGTCCGGGACATATCGGCGGCGGGGGAGGGCCGCTCGCCGAAACCTTTGTTAGGATTGGCCGCCCATCAGCACCGTAACCGCGCGGCGGTTTTGCGACCAGCAGGAGATGTCATTGCAGGTCGCGACGGGCCGCTCCTTGCCATAGCTGATGGTGCGAATTCTTGATGCCGGAATGCCGCGGGCCACGAGATAGTCCTTGGCGGTTTCGGCCCGCCGCGCGCCAAGTGCGAAATTATATTCGCGGGTGCCGCGCTCATCGGCATGGCCCTCCTCGGTCAAAGTGTAGCGGCCATATTGCTGCAGCCAGGTCGCCTGCTTGGCGAGGGTCGCCTGCGCGGTCTGACTCAATTCGCTGGAGTCGGTGTCGAAGAAAACCCGGTCGCCGGCAGTGACGGCAAAATCCTGAGGACTGCCAGGCGCTGCCCGCCCGCCGGCGAGCGCCGCAGAGCCCTCGGCGGGGGCCTTCGCGCAGGCGGAGATCGCAAGGGCGGCGCCCAGCGCGGCAGCGAATTTGAGTTCGCCAGTCTGCTGAAGAAAGCTCATCCCATATCCTTCTGTGATCACGAGGCAGATCGTAGCCCTACCTGCCTTTCGTTAAAGGAATGTTCCATCAACCTTGATCGAGGCTAACCAGAAAGCGGTGCATTTGAGCAAATAAGGATAAGGTTAACCGATAGTTCATGGCGAGAATACGGCCTAGATGGAGTTACTCACCGCAATCGCGAAGGTTTTTTTGCCACGCACAAACGCGCACCCTTTCCACGGCAAGATCGGAAAGGCTGATTCAGGGAATGCCTTGGGGTGAAAATCAGACGGAAGAGTCCAGGCCTACCTCAAGGAAATCAAGGCATTCACAGGGTGATAGCGGGTTCGCAGCGCTTGACTCTCACCCCTAGCAAAGCCTCCGGACAGGAGAGGTGGGCTACGGTTTAGTTCTTTTTGTGGTCTCAAAGCTAAAGTAACAAACTAACGAGCGTCGATCTGTTCGAAATTGCTCAGGGCGCGCTTTTAATACCGCCCAAAATCTTATGATCTACCCCCGCTCATTGAAGATCCGGCAGAAATTTCTTGCGTTTTCCGGGTGGGCTGATTCTGATGCGCGCTGCTGGGCGGACAGTCCCATACGCGGCGCTTCTGGAACGAGCTCGGGACGCCCGGCCCGCGGTGCCGGTCACAAAGGAAGGCGCGGTATTTGCTGACGCAGCAGCCCTTGGTCGCCGCCTAATTTGGCTGCACACCTATGCTAAGAGGTCCAGGGGAGAAGATCACGGAGATGAGGTGCCAGCTGGCTCTCACAGAAACATCACCCCAGTTTCCAGCGACCCAGCGAGAAACCCCGTGGACTACGCCTACGACCCCGACAAGCGCGAGGTGCGCGCCGGTGATGGCCGGTTTGGCCCCGTCGCGCCAGAAATCTGGGAGATTGAGGTTTCTGGTCTAAAGGCGGTGCAGTCTTGGCTTGGCTATCGGATGAGGGTACGTGCGGGCAAAAAATCCTCGCCCTCGGACAAGATCCGGCCGGAGCGCTGGACGCCGCGCATGACGGACGAGTTTCTTGAGCTGCTTTGGGTTCTTGAGGCGACGCTCGCAATGGAGCCGGAACTCTCGGCTGCGCTCGATGCCGTTGTGGCGGGCGAATGTTTTGAGGCGGCAGATCTACCTCAGCCCACTGAGGCGCACGGCTTCGATCACCTTGCGCATTACGCTGGGAAACGCCTCATCGTCGAGGCCGCAATCAGACACGAAACGGTAGCCCGTTGGCGCGCGCCGCCCGCTTGGAACTTCCGCGACGTAAATGTCGAGCCGCAAGGCGAAATGGGTGAACGCGTGCGTAACCTCGCGATCGAGCTTCAGGTAGGAAGCCTCGACCGGCGCCTGGCTTGCCGCGGAGGTCCCATCGAAATCCGTTTCCCAACCGGTGCCGGGTATTTCCGTCATGCCGCCGAGGAGTCCCGTGGGTGGCCGCGTACGGACGAGAACCGCGCCATCCTGGCGGCGCACGAAAAAGACGGCGCCCTGGCGCAGCGGCCTCTTCCGCCGCGGCGCCTTGCGCGGAAGTCTTTCGGGGCTGCCCGATAGATGGCCGCGGCAAAGTTTTCGCAATGGACAAATGCCGCAACAAGGGTGCTTTGGCGAGCAGATCATCGTGCCAAGGTCCATCATCGCCTGCGCGAAATCGCCGGGCCGCTCGACCGGCACCATCGCGGCAGCCTTGGCCTTGATTTCGGACCTCGCCGCTGGCAGCGGCGTGGAGATCGAATAAAGGCGCGCAAGCACCCGCTCGGCATTGCCGTCGATGGCGGCCGCGGGGCGCCCGAAAGCGATCGCCGCGACGGCCGCCGCGGTATAGGGCCCAATACCTGGAAGCTGCTGCAATCCCGCTTCAGTATCCGGAAACTTGCCCTTGCGCGGTCCCGCGACAATTTTGGCGCAAGCATGGAGGTTTCGCGCGCGGGAGTAGTAGCCGAGCCCGGCCCAGGCCCGCATCACGTCTTCGCCGCTGGCTTGCGCCAACAGGCCGACATTGGGCCATCTGGCCAGAAAGCCCAAGAAATAGGGTTTCACAGCCGTGACCGTCGTCTGTTGCAGCATGATTTCCGCAAGCCAAATCTTGTAGGGGTCGGTGGGCTCGCCCGGCAAGGCCCGCCAAGGCAGATCGCGGCGATGGCGGTCATACCAGGCAAGAACAGCAGCGGCGGCACCGGCTCGCGCGTCAAAACTCGTTTTGAACGCCATAGATGCGCCTCGTTTTGTCGCTCTTTTATATTACGTACGAAAAGGGGCAAAGCAGAGGGGACGAAAGATGAGCGCTACCGTCAAGCCGATACCCGAGGGGCACCAAGGGGCAATACCCTATCTGACCGTGAGCAGCGCCCGCGAAGCCATCGCCTTTTACAAAGCCGCTTTCGGCGCGGCGGAGGTGCTTTGCATCGAGCATGGGGGCAAGGTCGGACATGCGGAACTCGAAATCGGCGAGGCCAGGATCATGCTTTGCGACGAATTTCCGGACCACGATGCCTTGAGTCCGCAAACGATCGGGGGAACCCCTGTCATGCTTCACCTGTACGTGGAGGATGTCGATGCGTTCACTGCCCGTGCGATTGGCGCCGGCATAAAGGTTCTTCGGCCTGTCATGGATCAATTCTACGGCGAGCGCGGCGGCAAATTCGAGGACCCTTCCGGCCATCGTTGGTGGATCGCGACTCATAAGGAGGATATTTCGCCCGAGGAACTCAAGAACCGCGCCGCCGCTTTGTTTGACGGCGATGCAGCCTGAGGTCCGAGGACGCCCCCCAGACGCCGGTTGAGGTAAAGCGCCTTGGGAAAGCGCTTGGAAGCAACGAATTTTCGCATGGAGCACCGGCCAAGACAAGGTATATGGGAGTATGCGGAAACGCCGCCCGAACAAAATCCCTTGGTCCCGGCCGCTCGCGGACCTCGTTCAAACCGCGATCGATCCGGTTCTGAGGCGGCAAGGTTTTGGCCAGTCCGGTCTCGTGTTGTTTTGGGACGACATTGTCGGCGAGAGGCTCGCGGCGATGTCGCGGCCGGTCAAAGTCCGGTGGCCGGTGCGGCAAAATGACCACGCGGCGGAAAACGGCTCCGCCCCTGCGACGCTCATTGTGCGCGTCGAAACCGGGTTCGCGTTGGAATTGCAGCATCTCGCCCCCATCGTCATCGACCGCGTCAACGCCCACGTCGGCTGGCGTTGCGTCTCGCGCCTCCTGTTGAAGCAAGGTCCGGTTGCGGCGCCGCCCCTCGCCAGGCATGGGCCCCGCCCGTTCGACAAGGCCGCCGAGACGGCGGCGGAAACGATCGTCGGCAGTGGCATGGATGAACCGTTGCGGCTAGCCCTCACGCGGCTCGGCGCGCGTGTTCTCGCCGGGACTTAAGCAAGAGGCGTTGGCTCGCCAAAAACGATGCCACAGGGGAGGAGGCGCGCGGGGCGCGCGCCTAAACTTGCCAAAACAATAATTGTCTTGCCTTCGTGCCGGGTAATAAGCCAAATCTGCCCTAAGTCGCCGATGGAGCATAAATTCATGCGCTCGCCCAAAACTGGTCAGGCTGCCTTAAGGAGTCGTCGCGGTGTGTTCGAGATGGCGGCAGCCGCCGGTCTGACAATCGCCGGTTTTTTCGCTGTGCTCGGCGATCCCGCGGCCCCGGTCCTGGCGCAAGGCGCGGGTGTGCCATTGGATGAGCTGATGGCCGGCGAGGCTCTGCCGGACGTTGCGCTTGGCGCGACCGACGCGCCGGTCACGATTGTCGAATATGCTTCGATGACCTGCGGGCACTGCGCGGGCTTTTACGCCGCCACGTTTCCCGAATTAAAAAAGAAATATATCGACACCGGCAAGGTCCGTTTCATTTTGCGCGAGTTCCCGCTTGACCCTTTGGCGACGGCGGGATTCATGCTCGCCCGCTGCGCGGGCGACGGCGAGCGCAATGCAATCGTCGATCTCCTGTTCGCCCAACAGAAGAATTGGGCCTTTACGGACAAGCCCCTCGAAGCCTTGGCCTCTCTCCTAAAGCAAACTGGAATGAGCCAAAATAGTTTCGATGCTTGCCTCAAAAATCAAGATCTC
The DNA here is from genome assembly GCA_050728715.1 of Methylocella sp. Lineage (GTDB taxonomy): Bacteria > Pseudomonadota > Alphaproteobacteria > Rhizobiales > Beijerinckiaceae > Methylocapsa. The sequence continues at coordinate 8,197 of JBOHJT010000032.1, read as the reverse complement.
TACGATAAGATAGCAAAGGTGCATGATCGCGCGGCGAAGAAATTCGGTGTCACCGCCACGCCGACCTTCTTCATCAACGGCAAGAAGGAGACGGGCGAGATGACGACAGACGCACTCGAAAAATTGCTCGGTCCCCTCGTGAAGGGATAATAGATCCATCGGCTCGTCGAGCCCGGGCGATTTCCGTGACGCAAGGCCGCTAAGTGAGCCGCCGGGGTTGCGCGCAAAACTCAAAACATGTCAAGCGAAACGCGCGCTTCGTCCGACATGCGGCCCTGGTCCCATGGCGGATCGAACACCATCGCGACATTGACATCGAGAACTCCTGGCACCGCGCCAACCGCTGTCTCGACCCACTTGGGGAGTTCGCCCGCCACGGGGCAACCTGGCGCGGTCAGGGTCATATCGATCTTGATCAGGCGATCGTCGCCGATATCCACCTTGTAGATAAGCCCAAGCTCGTAAATATCGCAGGGGATTTCGGGATCGAACACAGTCTTCAGAGCCGCGACGATGTCGTTGGTGAAACGGGCGCGCTCGCCTTCCGGCACCGATCCGTCGAAGAGCCATTGCGGCTCGTTCGGCATGGATTCGGGGCCTTCAACCTCTTCCTGGCATTCGCCGGTTTGTGCTTCGGCCATGTCTGGCTCCTCGTTGCTCAAGCAAATAGGCCTTCGGCCTTGATCAATGCGCCGGCGAGCTTGTCGACTTCCTCGAAGGTGTTATAGAGCGCGAAGGAAGCGCGGCAGGTCGATGTCACGCCGAAGCGCGAAAGAAGCGGCTGGGCGCAATGCGTTCCGGCACGTACCGCGACACCGCATCGATCGAGCACGGTGGCGACATCATGCGCGTGGGCGCCGTCCATGTTGAAGGATATGATGGCGCCCTTGCCTTTCGCGTGGCCGAAGATCCGCAGCGAGTTGATGCGCGACAAGCGCTCATGCGCATAATTGCTCAAGCCCAGCTCGTGCGCATGAATACGCTCGCGGCCGATCCTTCGCACATAGCTCACGGCGGCGCCGAGCCCGATCGCCTGCACGATCGGCGGAGTGCCTGCTTCGAAACGATGCGGCGGCTCGTTATAGGTCACGCGATCCTTGGTGACCTCATCGATCATCTCGCCGCCGCCGAGGAAGGGAGGCAATTTCTCCAGCCATTCTTTCTTGCCGTAGAGCGCGCCGATGCCGGTCGGCCCATAGAGCTTATGGCCGGTCAGGCAATAGAAATCGACATCGAGGTCGACAACATCGACGTCGAGATGGACCGCGCCTTGCGAACCATCGATCAATACGGGTATCCCTCGCGCATGCGCGATCCTGACGATCTCCTTGACCGGAGTTACCGTGCCGAGCACGTTCGACAGATGGGTCAGGGCGACGATCTTGGTCTTCGCCGTCAATGCCTGCTCGAACGCATCGAGCAGGAAATTTCCCTCCTCGTCGATGTCCACCCATTTCAGGACGGCGCCCCTGCGCTCGCGCAAAAAATGCCAGGGCACGATGTTGGCGTGGTGTTCCATGATCGAAAGGACGATCTCGTCGCCTTCCTTGACGTAGGCCTCGCCGAAAGAGGCAGCGACTAGATTGATTGCCTCGGTCGCCGATTTCGTGAAGACGATCTCGCTGGCGGACCCGGCGTTGAGGTAAGCGCGTAAGCTTTCGCGCGCGGCCTCATAGGCCTCGGTCGCGGCGTTGGCGAGATAATGCAGGCCGCGATGAACGTTGGCATATTCATGATAGGTCGCGTGGAGCATCCGCTCGACGACTTCCTTTGGCTTTTGCGCCGAAGCGGCGTTGTCGAGATAGACGAGGGGCTTGCCATAGACCTGGGTCGCAAGGATGGGAAAATCCTCGCGGAGAGAGGCAATTTCGAGCGGCGCGTCCACGGCGATATGCTTGTTCATTCGTTGCTCCAAATTGGCGCCCCGCGCCAAGGCCGCACTGCCTAGGCGCTAAGGCCGCGCGACGGCGTCTGCGTCGGCCCATGCCGCGCGGAGAGCCAAGCGCGCACCTCGCGGCGATAGGCCTTGATCAACTCTTCATGCCCGATCCAGTCGACCAATTCCCCCGCGAAGGCTTCCAGCAAAAGCGCCTCGGCTTGGGCGAAAGGCAACCCTCTGGTCTGAAGATAGAACAACTGGTCGAGGTCCAAGCCGCCGCATGTCGCGCCGTGCCCGCAGGCAACGTCGTCGGCAAAAATTTCAAGCTCCGGCTTATTGTTCATCGCGGCCGTATCGGACAACAGCATTGCCTTGCAAAGCATCTTGCCATCGGTCCGTTGCGCCCCTGGCGCGACATGGATCTTACCCTGAAACACACCGGTGGCCTCCTCGTCGAGAATATATTTGAATGTTACGCGGCTCACGCACCCTTGTGCCACGTGCTCGACGAGCAAGGTCGTATCGGCATGTTCGCGGCCGCCGAGAAGCGATACGCCGCTAAGCAAGGCTTCCGCCCCCGCGCCTTCGAACCGCACAAACATCTGCCGCCGCACAAGGCCGATGCCGGCGACGAGCGCGAAACTGTCGAACTTCGCCTTGGCGCCGATCCGCACCATCACGCTTTCGAGCCGCACACCGCCCGGAGCCGTTCCCGTCACCATCGCCGTATGAGCGAGCTTCGCCCCATTGTCGAGGGAGACCATAAGACAGGCGTTGGCTTGGCCAGCGCGGACCGTTTGGCTACGGTTTGCGACACGCATCGACTCCGCGAGGCGGAGGGATGCGCCAGCCCCGATAATTAGAGCCGAGCGGGAGAAATGCGCGGCGGGCGCGGGCGAAGCCGCGACGTGAATGAGGTTGACCGGCTCGGCGATCACGGTCCCAGGCGCCACCTCGATCACTATACCGTCCTGCATTAAAGCCGCGTTCAACGACACGATGGCATCCTGCTCGGCAAGATTTTGCGAAGACAACAGCGCGATCAGATCGGGCCGCCCTTCGGCCAATACCGAGGCGAGCGAGCGCACCTTTAGTCCTTCTGGCAATCCGCCGGATAATTCCGGCACGAAGAAGCCGTCGGCCAGAACAATACGCTGGCTTGCCGCGCCGGCGGTGAATACCTTGCGCAGCGCATCGATTGTTGCGGCGCCGGGGGCGGCGGCAAGCGGCAAGGCATCGCGCATCAGCGTGCGCAGGTCGGTATAGTGCCACGCCTCGATGCGCCGGTGCGGCAGCCCCGACGCACTGAAAACCCTAAACGAGTCTTCCCGCCATTTGGCCACGTCCGTGTTGCCGGGCAGCCCGGCCTTAGAAGCGTCGAAGGCGCGGGTTAGGGAGATTTCGGCAGGCGTTCTCGCCGGGATGATGTCAGCGTCCATTGCCATTTTCTTCTATGCGGGGGCCGGCTCGGCGACGTAATCGCGGTAGCCGCTTTTTTCCAGTTCGACTGCCAATTCCTTGCCGCCGCTGCGGACGATTCGACCCTGCGCCATCACATGCACGGTGTCCGGCACCACGTGGTCGAGAACACGCTGGTAATGGGTAATGATGAGGAAACCGCGTTTTGGCGATCGCAGCGCGTTGACGCCCCCCGCGACCACGCGCAAGGCGTCGATGTCGAGGCCTGAATCGGTTTCATCGAGAATTGCGAAAGCTGGCTCCAGAAGCGCCATCTGGAGAATCTCCATGCGTTTCTTCTCGCCGCCGGAAAAACCGGCGTTGAGCGCGCGCTTGAGCATGTCCTGGCCGATCTTGAGCTTGCCGGCGGTTGCCTTGATCAGTTTCATGAAATCCGGGGTCGAGAGCTCTTCTTGGCCTCGCTGCTTGCGCTGCGCGTTCAAAGCCGCCTTGAGGAAGGTCAAGGTCGCGACGCCGGGAATTTCGACTGGATATTGGAACGCGAGGAAAAGACCCTTGGCGGCGCGGACGTCCGGCTCGAGGTTTAAGAGACTCTCGCCATTCAGCAAGACCTCGCCGGTCTCGACGGTGTAGTCCTTGCGGCCCGCGATGACATGGGACAAGGTCGACTTGCCGCTCCCGTTCGGCCCCATGAGCGCGGCAAGCTCCCCGTCCTGAACAGTGAGATCGAGATCATCGAGGATTTTGCGTCCGCCGATGGAAACATTGAGGTTTTTAACTTCTAGCACGATTTTTCCTCGCCTAGATATCAGCGGGTTTGAACATTCGAGCGCCGGCTGCCCGCTCGAATTTTTCGCTTCTCCGATCGCGAGAATTATTGGCTCCGTTCTTCGGGATTTCCCGGCGAAACCCGATACAAGCGGGAACCGCCCCCCGCGTCGCCAAGGAGCCGCGTCAGCCGACGCTCCCTTCGAGCGAAATCGCGATCAATTTCTGCGCTTCCACCGCGAATTCCATCGGCAGCTGCTGCAACACATCGCGCACGAAGCCATTGACGATCAAAGCCGTCGCCTCCTCGCCCGAAAGCCCGCGCTGCATGCAATAAAACAGCTGATCCTCGGAGATTTTCGAGGTCGTCGCTTCGTGCTCGAATTGCGCACTGGGGGTCTTCGATTCGATGTAGGGCACCGTATGGGCGCCGCACGAATTGCCAATGAGCAGCGAATCGCAATTGGTGAAATTGCGGGCGCCGGTGGCTTTCCGGTGCGCCGAAATCTGACCGCGATAGGTATTTTGCGATCTGCCCGCGGAAATTCCCTTTGAAATGACCCGGCTCGTCGTGTTCTTGCCGAGATGGATCATCTTGGTGCCGGAATCGACCTGCTGGCGGCCGTTGGAAATCGCGATCGAGTAGAATTCGCCGCGCGAATTGTCGCCACGCAGAATGCATGAAGGATATTTCCAGGTAATCGCGGATCCGGTTTCAACCTGAGTCCAGGATATCTTCGAATTCGCGCCCCGGCAATCGCCGCGCTTGGTGACGAAATTATAGATCCCGCCCCGGCCGTCGGCGTCCCCCGGATACCAGTTCTGCACCGTCGAATATTTGATCTCGGCATCGTCAAGGGCGATCAGCTCGACGACCGCGGCATGCAGTTGATTTTCGTCGCGCTTGGGTGCCGTGCAGCCCTCGAGATAGGAAGCGTAGCTGCCCTTGTCGGCGATGATCAGCGTGCGTTCGAACTGGCCCGTGTTTTGCTCGTTGATCCTGAAATACGTCGAGAGTTCCATCGGACAGCGAACGCCGGGCGGAACGTAAACGAAGGACCCGTCGGAAAATACCGCGCTATTCAGCGTCGCGTAGAAATTGTCCGTCGTGGGCACCACCGATCCGAGATATTTCCGGACGAGGTCTGGATGGGTATGCACGGCTTCCGAGATCGGACAGAAAATTACCCCGGCCCTGGCCAGTTCCTCCTTGAAGGTGGTGACGACCGAGACAGAGTCGAACACCGCATCGACAGCAATTCTGCGGTCCGGGCCGATGCCGGCCAGCGCCTCCTGCTCGCGCAACGGAATTCCGAGCTTTGCGTAAATTTTCAGAAGCTCCGGATCGACTTCGTCGAGCGACTTCGGACCGGCGGCCGTCTTGGGCGCGGAATAATAGTAAAGGTCCTGATAATCGATCTTCGGATAGTCCACCCTGGCCCAGCGCGGCTCTTGCATCGTCAGCCAGCGCCGGTAGGCGCCGAGCCGCCAATCGGTCAGCCAGGCGGGCTCGTCCTTTTTCGCCGAAATGAACCGGACAATGTCTTCATTGAGACCCCTCGGGGCTTTGTCGGATTCAATATCGGAGAAAAAGCCATACTTATATTCGCTGACGTCGATCGCCTTCACGCGATCGACGGTCGCTTGGACCGCAGACATGCCATTCTCCTCACCTTGGCGGTTTCAAGGACCGCTGGTTCAGATGTAGTAGAGTACCTCATAAAGTAGCGGGAGGGAACCAGATAAAGTAGCGGCAAAAAACCCCGCCGGCATTCGCCGAAAAACAGCCCGCTTGTTCATGCGGCGGACTTGTCCCGCCTTGCCTTGATTGTACCGACCGTCCTTTCAAGAGCCTCGACGAACGAAACGCAATCTTCCCGCCGCGAATTCCACCCGAGACTAACCCTGATTACGCCTCTCGCCACGTCCGGCTCCACGCCCATCGCGCTCAAGACGTGCGAGCGTTTCACCTTCCCCGACGAACAAGCCGAACCCGACGATACCGCGATACCCTCCATATCCAAAGCTATAAGCAACACGTGCGCCTCGATGCCGGGCACGGCGAAGCAGGACGTATTCGGCAATCTTTCCGCCTCGGCGCCAAAAAACACCGCGCCGGGCGCGACGCGCGAAATTTCCGCCTCCATCTCGTCCCGCCAGGCGGATAGGGCCGCGGCTACCTCCCGCAGCCGGACTTTCGCGACGGCAAGGGCGGCGGCCATTCCGGCAATGCCGGCAACGTTCTCGGTTCCGGCGCGCAGCCCCCGTTCCTGTCCGCCGCCGCGCAGGAGCGCATCTCTTATGTGGTAAGAGTCAGAGCCAAAACAAAGCGCCCCGGCCCCTTTTGGGCCGCCGAATTTATGCGCCGAAAAGACGATCGCGTCCGCTCCCAAGCTCCCGATGTCACAATCGATCCTGCCCGCCGCCTGAACGGCATCGCAGACCAGGGACCCGCCCGCCGCATGGATCATCTCCGCCGCCGCCGCGACCGGCTGAATAACCCCGGTCTCGTTGTTGGCGGCCTGAAGGGCAAGCATAACGCGTTGCCCTTCGGCGCTCGCGCGGGCGAGGGTGGCGCCAAGTGCCTCGATATTGAGCACGCCTCGCGGCGTCAGACCGACAAGCTCAAGTTGCTCTGCCGCAAAACGGTGGCCTGCGAGGACGGCGGGATGTTCCCCGGCACTTGCCACGAGCAGGTCGAAGGGCCTTTTTTCGTCCGGCGTCTCGATAGAGGGCGTCAGCGCCAAATTCAGCGCCTCCGTCCCTCCCGAGGTAAAAACGATATTCTTGGGCGCGACTCCGGCAAAAGCGGCCACCTCGGCACGGGCAGCTTCGATTGTGGCCCGCGCGGTTCGCCCTTCGGCATGAACGGAGGACGCGTTGCCGCAATGATCGATGGCCGCGCACATTGCCTCGCGCGCCGCGGGATGCAGGGGCGCCGTGGCGTTATGGTCAAGGTAAACACGCGTGTGCGACACGAAAGAAATCCGCAGTCTCCGCAACGTACCGAATTAAGCGGCCAGGCAACCCGCCTGCCCTTACTGCTTGCAAACCAAAAGAGCTTGCAATCCAATGGGGCATACATGCTAGAAGATCCACGCAATCATCAGGACTTCGCGGAGCCGGACATCGACTTGCGTCCCATGCGCCCAATTGCCGCACTTCTCTTAGGCGCCGCGCGGCTCCCAAAGTCAAGCGCGCCACAAACGCCGACAATGCGCTCCGGGAATAAGCGCCAGGTGGGAAACGTCGAATTGCACGGAAAATCCGCCGGGATCGTTTCAGGCCGCTTACATCGCTCGGCCGCACAAATCCTAGTGGAGTAACCATGCCCGAGGTCAAGTTCAACGGTCCGTGCGGCCGCATCGAGGGCCGATTTCATCCATCGACGATACGCGGCGCGCCAATCGCGATCATCTTGCACCCCCATCCGCAATTCGGCGGGACGATGAACAATCAGATCGTCTATAACCTCTATTATACGTTCGCGGAGCGCGGCTTTTCCGTGCTGCGTTTTAATTTTCGCGGTGTCGGGCTTTCGCAGGGTTGTTTCGACCACGGCCAGGGCGAATTATCGGACGCCGCCGCCGCCCTCGACTACGCGCAGGAGCGCAACCCGGAGGGGCGGTCCTGCTGGATCGCCGGAATCTCGTTCGGCGCCTGGATTGGCATGCAGCTTTTGATGCGGCGGCCGGAAATCGAAGGTTTCGTCGCGATCGCGCCGCCGGCCAGCCGCTTTGATTTTTCCTTTCTCGCGCCTTGTCCTTCCTCCGGACTTTTCGTGCATGGAGATCGCGACCGGGTCGCGCCTTTGAGAGAGGTTACCAGTCTGATCGAAAAGCTCAAGACTCAAAAGGGCATCTCCATTGAGCATGCGATAATTCCCGGCGCCAACCATTTCTTCGAAAACTGCGTCGAGCTTTTGGCGGAGGAGGTCGGGCTATATCTCGACCGCCGCCTCGGCAACCCGCCGCGGCTTCCGACACCGACACGCAGCGAGCCGGCGGAGCGGCGCTAGGGTCCGGACTCAATTAATTCAGATCCAGTAGGCTAAGGTAGCGGCGAAGCAGAGGGCCGAGAAGAAGTTTTGAGCGAGCTTGTCGTAGCGCGTGGCGATGCGTCTGAAATCCT
>JBOHJT010000031.1:0-18473 GCA_050728715.1 Methylocella sp. | reverse complement strand
CCGGCGACGCCACGGCGCGCGCATGGCTGGCGCAATATCTGGTGGGCAAACCGAGCACGGCCGCGCCGGCCCCGCTAACGGTCGTAGTGCAGCAGCTATCCGGCCGCGATCCGCTGGTGGACAGGCTGGCGCAACCGCACATTGACCGCGCGGAATATCCCTCACTGCACGCAGATGACTTCAAAGACGCCTTGAATACCCGTGTAGCGGACGAATTGCGGGCCCTCGAAGAACAGAAACCCAACACCCCAGAAACCGCTGCAACCTTAGATGGGACAAGGCTTCCGGCGGAATCGTCGTCATCTTGAGCATGTCAGTTCGCCAATTGATTACGGGAAAATCCGATGGGCGGGCCGGGTAGCGGGAACCGCTGGCGCTACGGCGCGAAGTCCACGACGGACGACTACCGCACCCTGGACGTGCGGCGCGGGGCGCGTGAAGGGATGCTGAGGCCGGGCTATTGGGGCGGCTGGCAACGGACGCGCAACGATGAAACCGTGGCATCGATCCACATGCGGGCCGAGCAGGACCGCGTAACCCTGATTTACCGGCACCGCAGCGGCGGCGGGGAGTGGAAGGATGATCAATATCCCGTGCGCATCGTGCGAACGCCGTGCAACCTCGGCGGCGAACGCGCATGGTTCCTCTGCCCGGCTGTCGGCTGTGGGCGGCGCGTGGCAATCCTCTACGGCGGCGGCATCTTCGCCTGCCGGCACTGCTATCAGCTCGCCTACGCCAGTTCGCGCGAGGACGCAGGCGCACTTGCTGCAAGGCGGGCTGACAGGCTTCGGGCGCGGCTGGGTTGGGAACCCGGCACTCTCAACGGCGAGGGCGGCAAGCCGAAGTGGATGCGCTGGCGCACGTTCGACCGGCTGACCACGAAGCATAACCAGTTGGTAGGGCGATCCATGCAGGCGGCGGCGCTGAAGTTCGGGCTGCTCGGAAGCGATTTTCGCTACTGAGCGCTTAGCGGGAAGCGGTGGAAGTAGCAATCCGGTTTCAGCCCTGAAAGCTGAAACAAAAAGTGAGCCGCAAAAAAATTGTTGGCTTTTCTGTTGGCCTCGTTAGCTTGTTTCATAAATTCAAGCAAGCAATATCAAAGAGATAATGGCATAATTTGATGCCTCTCCCGGCACCAAACTGTTGCTCGCTATCGTTGAAATCGTTCAAAACGGTTGTTACCGGCGGTTTTCCGTCCGTGCGATCAGGCGATGATATCCGGCGTAAGCTGATCTTCGAGAAATGCCAGACGGTCGCGCAAAGCGAGTTTTCGTTTCTTGAGCCTCTGGATTTGCAGCCGGTCGCCGGCACCAAGATGGAGCAATGCCTCGATCGCGGCATCGAGGTCGCGATGCTCCTGACTCAGGCGCTCGAATTCGGCCAGCAATAAAGCGCGGTCATCCTCACTTAATTTTTTTGGCATGATCCGCCTTTTCTCCAGATTGCCTAAGCAATTTAGCTTTTATTTTCGCTTAATGGCAAGCCGGCTAAAGAACGCGTTCGCTAGAAATCGAACCTGCTCTTGGGATTTCGTGACTTTTGCATGGTTTGACGCAAACGCCAGGCTATTAGGCCCTTCATATATAAGCCCACATTTTTCTTGGGGCTTGAGAAAAGATGGCGCCCGCAAGTCGGATCGTGCGACCTTGGAAGCGCCCGCCCGCATCGCTGGAAAAACCAGGGCCTTTGGCGATGGCCCGAAGCGACAGCCGCGGCTCTTTTATTTCCGCCCTATTCGCCGGAAAGCAACCCCGGCGAACTCGCGTGGATGCATCTGAAAGGCGGCACCGCCGGCTGTATGCTGACCGCCGGCGGGGACGGCTTCAAGCGCCTGGATCGTTGCGACAAGCGCTTCAAGGCCGCCGCACCGCCGTGCTAGTCTCGGACCCCAAATCGTACGGAGTTTGCGCGGTCTTTGAATGGACGGGAGATTTTGGTTGAGTAACTCGTTTGCCACATCGCCGCGAATGGCATCACGTCAGCGCAAAAAGCCGATGCGTAGAATTCGGGGACGATGCCGCGGTAATCCCATGCGGCATGGCAGATGAGGAATTGAACATGGGCGGGTTCGGGTTCCATTTGATCGGTGCCGGACGCGGCGGCACTAGCCTCATCGCTGGGTTGATCGACTCGCATCCCGATTGCGAGGTTTGCTTCGAGCAGCTGTCGGCCGGCTTCCTGATGGGACGGGCGCCCACGGACGCGGAAACTATCCAGAATTCCACGATTCGAGCATCATTGCGAATCAGGAACTTCATGGAGGCCTGCGAAACGCATGCCGCCAAGGTTCCGGACAAGCTTTGGGGCCACAAGACGACGACCGAGCACATCGCTGCGCTGAGCTGGCCGGCTTCCACGGACGCGTCCAAGAACAAAGAGCACCCTCTAAGTGGCGATTGTCTAGATTTTTTCGTTTCGAGTCTATCCAGAGTGCCTACAATATTCATCGTCCGCGACGGCCGCACTTGCGTGCGATCGAAGGTCAACAGGACCGGTCAACCTCTCAATCTGGCGATCGAGGGGTGGAAATTTTCTATACGCGTTCTCAGCGCCTTACGTGCGAGCCACGAGCGTCTCCTGGTTGTCAAATTCGAGGACTTGGTCGTCTCGCCTCGACAGGTCCTGCCCCAGGTATGCAATTTTCTGAACGTGGCATACAAGGAGGAAATGCTGCGAGGAACGAACAGCCCGAAGATGTTGCCGGATTACCGGTCCGACAGCTTCGATCATTCCAAGCTTGAATTCGAGGACAAGGGCGAGCAATGGGTTGCCGATCTTCGCGGTGAACTCGCGCTGGCTGGATACCTGGCTGAGTGATGGGAGGCGCCGCGGGCTCTCGTACGCTTGACCGGACTAGGTGAAACCGAACCGGCTGTGACTCAATGGCCTCGCTCCCCGCCGGCTCTTCCTAGCGCACGAGACGTCAGACGCGATTAGTTCTACATCTTATTACCACAGTCGTGGATATGACGTCATTTCCCTCCCACGATTACCGGTGCTTTGGAGCCGAGCGAGAAGAATGGGTGCTCGCGTCCTTTTTCTGGGGGAGCGCTGCGGTGTGCTGCCCCTCATGCCGAGCTTGTCGAGGGACGATGGCGAAGCCGCAGAGCGGCGCCGCGGTGAGGGAAACGGCCAGTTGACGCCGCGCGCGTGATCGGCTAAGCACACTTTTTCCCTGCCCGAGACAAGGTTCGCGGGGCCGTTCTGTTGGCCAAGGGCTGCCTTTGCCCTTTCCCGCAAGGGTCGGCCTCCGCCGGAAGAGGGACAAATTTTTCGGCCGCGAAGGTTTCGCGCAGCGCGGCCCGCGTGGAGATTCAAGTCTTGGCTCGTATCGCCGGAGTGAATATTCCAACCAATAAGCGCGTCATCATCTCGCTTCAATATATTCACGGCATTGGCCCGACGAAGGCGAAGGAAATTTGCGAAAGAGTGAATATTCCCTCCGGGCGGCGCGTCGCCGAGCTAACCGACGCGGAAGTCTTGCAAATTCGCGAGGCGATCGACCGCGATTACATGGTCGAAGGCGATCTTCGCCGCGAGGTTGCGATTCACGTCAAGCGCCTGATGGATCTTGGCTGCTACCGTGGGCTTCGCCACCGGCGCCAATTGCCCGTGCGCGGCCAGCGCACCCACACCAACGCGCGGACTCGCAAAGGCAAGGCCAAGCCCATCGCCGGCAAGAAGAAGTAAATTCAAGCGAAGCTGCTCATGGCATTCGCCGCCAGGTGACCGGCCAAGCAATCGCCGCCAAGAATCGATGATGGTCCCGAGCGCCTGGCATGACGGGCGCGTTTGAAGGAATTGGATAATGGCAAAAGAGACTACCCGCGTTCGCCGCCGCGAGCGCAAGAACATTGCGTCCGGCGTCGCGCACGTCAATTCGACCTTTAATAATACAATGATTACGATCACCGACGCGCAGGGCAACACAATCTCCTGGTCGTCGGCGGGGACCATGGGGTTCAAGGGGTCGCGCAAATCGACGCCTTATGCGGCGCAGATGGCGGCCGAGGACTGCGCCAGAAAGGCGGCCGAACACGGTATGCGAACCCTCGATGTCGAGGTTTCCGGGCCGGGTTCCGGCCGGGAATCGGCGTTGCGAGCACTTCAAGCCGCGGGCTTCACGGTGACCTCGATCCGCGATGTTACGCCTATTCCGCACAATGGCTGCCGGCCGCCCAAGCGGCGGCGCGTTTAAGAAAGCATTTTCGACACCATTGCGTCAGGCGATTCGCATCAAGGAAAGGTCCGGTCGTGATTCAGAAGAATTGGCAGGAGCTTATCAAGCCAAGCAAACTCGAAGTGGTCCCGGGCGACGATCCCACACGCGTGGCCACGATCGTAGCGGAGCCGCTCGAGCGCGGCTTTGGCCTAACCCTCGGTAATTCGCTGCGCCGCATTCTTTTGTCGTCGCTGCAAGGCGCGGCGATTACCTCGGTCCATATCGACGGTGTCTTGCACGAGTTCTCGACGATCCCCGGCGTGCGCGAGGACGTGACCGACATCGTGCTCAATATCAAGGACATCGCCCTCAGGATGCCGGGCGATGGCCCAAAGCGCATGGTTTTGAGGAAGCAGGGTCCCGGCAAGGTCACTGCCGCCGACATTGGCACCACCGGCGATATTTCGATCCTCAATCCGGAGCTTGTCATTTGCACTCTCGACGAAGGCGCCGAAATCCGGATGGAATTCACGGTCAACACCGGCAAGGGCTATGTCGTGGCCGACCGCAACCGGACGGAAGACTCGCCGATCGGCTTGATCCTGGTCGATAGTCTCTACTCGCCGGTCAAGACAGTAAGCTACCGAATCGAAAATACGCGGGAAGGACAAATCCTCGATTACGACAAGCTTACCATGCAAGTGGAAACCAACGGGTCGCTGTCGCCCGAAGATGCGATCGCTTTCTCGGCGCGTATCCTTCAGGACCAGCTTAATGTCTTCGTCAACTTCGAGGAGCCGCACCGGGTCGAGGCGACACCGTCGATTCCCGAACTCGCCTTCAACCCGGCGCTCCTCAAAAAGGTCGACGAGCTTGAACTCTCGGTGCGTTCGGCGAATTGCCTGAAGAACGACAATATTGTCTACATCGGGGATCTCATTCAAAAGAGCGAATCGGAAATGCTCCGCACGCCGAATTTCGGGCGGAAATCGCTGAACGAGATCAAGGAAGTGCTGGCCCAGATGGGCCTCCACCTCGGGATGGACGTCACCGGCTGGCCGCCGGACAATATCGATGAACTCGCCAAGCGGTTCGAGGAACACTACTGATCGGATTATCCCTTCCCTCTCGTCCAAAGCGAGCGGGATGCAAATGGGTGCGGCCGTACCTTGGCACGGCGGCCGCGAAATAACCGGAGAACACCATGTATCACGGACACGCCAAGCGCCGCTTCGGCCGCACGCATGAACATCGCAAGGCGATGTTTTCCAATATGTGCCAAGCGCTAATCAAGCATGAGCAGATCGTCACCACGCTGCCGAAGGCAAAGGATTTGCGCCCGATCGTCGAGAAGCTGATCACGCTTGGCAAGCGCGGCGATTTGCACGCGCGACGCCAGGCGATCGCCCAAATCAAGGATGCCATTCTCGTCGGCAAGCTTTTCGCCGTTCTCGCGCCGCGCTACGAGGACCGGCATGGCGGCTACACGCGAGTCTTGAAGGCGGGATTCCGCCATGGCGATAATGCCGCCAAGGCGGTCATCGAATTTGTCGACCGCGATGTCGATGCCAAGGGCCTGGATTCGGGTCCGGTACTGGGCGGCGAGGAAGAGGCGGCGGCTTAAGGACCGTTTGCGGGGACCGGCGTGCACTCGCGTGGCGCATTGCCGTGATGCGAGCCAGTTGTCGCTTAAATCCGATACAGGGTCAGGTCCGCTGGTTTGGAGCGATCCATGAACACGCCGTCGCTTGGTTTGCTCCGGGCCTTGACCGCTTTGCTTCTGGGATTGGTTCTCTTTGCCGTTTCCGCGAGCGCCGAGCCGCCGCGGCAGACGCCTCAGATGCAAAGCGACATTTTTTTGTCCTTCGCGCCAGTCGTCAAGAAAGCGCAACCCGCCGTCGTCAATGTCTATGCCTCCCGGACGGATAAGCGGCCGCGCAATCCCCTCTTCGACGACCCGATTTTTCGCCATTTCTTTGGCGAGGGCGGCAATTCCAGGCCAGGCGGCCCGACCGCGCGCTCCCTCGGCTCCGGTGTCCTCGTCGATGCGTCGGGCCTCGTCGTCACCAATTATCATGTCATCGAAGCCATGACCGATGTAAGGGTCGTGCTCGCTGATAAGCGGGAATTCGATGCCGGGATTGTCCTGCGCGATCAGCGAACCGATCTCGTGGTCTTGCGCTTGAAGGGGGGCGAAAACTTTCCGGTGATGCAATTGGGCGATTCCGACGCGCTCGAAGTCGGCGACATCGTGCTGGCCATTGGCGATCCGTTCGGGGTCGGGCAGACGGTAACCCAGGGAATCGTCTCGGCGCTGGCGCGCACCCAGGTTGGAATATCCGATTACGGATTTTTTATTCAAACCGACGCCGCGATCAATCCGGGCAATTCGGGCGGCGCCCTCGTCGATATGCGGGCAAAGCTCGTCGGCATCAATTCCGCGATCTTTTCGCAAACCGGAAGCTCGATCGGGATCGGATTCGCTATCCCGGTCAATATGGTGAAAATCGTGATCGCCGCCGCCAAGGGCGGAGGCCAAGCGGTGCGGCGCCCCTGGCTCGGCGCGAGCCTGCAGACCGTGTCCAGGGAAATCGCCGATTCGCTTGGCCTCGACCGGCCGTCGGGCGCGCTAGTCGCCGATCTCGCCGCGGGCGGCCCGGCCGCCGAGGCGGGTTTGCGGCGCGGCGATCTCATCACAGCCATCGACGGCCAGAGCGTCGACGATCCCGAGGGTCTCGGCTACCGGATGGCCACCAAACCGCTCGGCGGCGCCGCCTCCCTGACCCTGCTTCGTAACGGCAAACAGAGGACTGCCTCGGTCAAACTGGTTCCGGCCCCGGAAATTCCGGCCCGAGATCCAATCAAGCTCACCGGCTCCTCGCCCTTCTCCGGCATGACCGTGATCAATCTGTCGCCGGCGGTTTCGGAAGAATTATCCCTCCATGGCGTGAGCGAGGGCGTCGTCGTCGGCGACGTCGAGGAAGGCTCGCGGGCGGCGATGGTCAATTTTCAAAAAGGCGATGTAATCAAGTCCATCAACGACAGGGCAATCGGCACGACGCGGGAACTCGAAGCCGCGGTGAGCGAGCATCACAACTATTGGAAATTGACAATCGCGCGCGGCGGCGAAGTCATTACCACCATGATCGGCGGGTGAACGACGGGGGCTCGAAGTCTTTCTTATTGTGCGAAGCCTCCGTCAATTGGGGTTGGGCCGGGATCAACGGCCAACGGTCCGTGCGATGGCAAAGGCGGCGGCGGCGGCAAGTGAGCCGACGATCGCCGTCTGCAGGGCGCTGCGGAGCGGCGTGACGCCGGTCAATTGGCCCTTGACGCCGCCAAAGATCAGCAGGGCAGCAAGGGTCAGCGCGATCGAGACCGGAAGCGCGCGAGAAACCGTGTCCAGCAGGAAATAGGGCGCGAGCGGAATAAGACCGCCGACGACATAGGCGCCGCCGATCGCGAAAGCGCTTTTGAGTGCCCGGCCTGCCTCCGGCTTTTCCAAGCCAAGCTCGAAACGCATCATGAAATTGACCCAACGGTCCGGGTCGCGGGTGAGCGCGGCTGTCACCGTTTCGGTCAGGGCGGGATCGAGGCCCTGTTCGCGCAGAATTTGCCGGACTTCGGCGCGCTCGGTTTCCGGTACCTTTTTGATCTCGGCTTTTTCGCGTTGCAGTTCGGAATGATAATGTTCGAGATCCGTTTGCGCCGCGAGGTAACCGCCAAGACCCATCGCGAGCCCGCCCGCCGCGACCTCGGCGAGACCGGCGGTTATAATGATCGCCGTCGAGGACACGGCCCCGGAAAGGCCCGCCGCAAGGGCGAAAGGAACGGTGAGCCCATCCGCCATTCCAATGACGATGTCGCGGACAAGGGCCGAGGCGGAAAAGTGCTTTTCGAGATGCGGCGTCGTTGGCATGCGGCCCCGGAGGTGAACCCCGGCCCCGGGGAACGGTTCTCGTCGCGGCGGCAACGGCAGCGGCTGGGACGGATGTCACATACGGACAAATGGTCTCAGCCGCTGCTTCAAATCATTGGTTAAGCGGCAGCCTTACGGCATTCCTCGGCGCAGGCTTTACATGAGTCGCCGCAGGTCTTGCATACGGCAATCTTGGGAAACTTGTCGCATTCCGTCTTGCAATCGTTGCAGAGCATCTCGACCACCTTGGCAAAATGGCCGGTATGCGCTGAATTGACCGCGGCAAGCGTGTTTAGCGCGGCGCAGCCCGCCACAAGCTGAAAAGCCGCGTCGGCGCACTCCGCCATGCTCGTGTCCTTCATCTTATACATGCCGAGGCAATGCCTCAGACAGTCATTGCCCGTCACGACGCAATGTGCGGCGGCGTCCTCGAGGGCCTTGTATTTTGGCGGATGCATCGGCTGCTCCTCGGCAGCCATTTGCGCAAAGGCCTGCGAGGCCGAAGCAGCCGCGCCGACGGTGCCTGCGGCGGCAATGAATTCACGACGGTCCATGGTTTTCTCCTCATCTTAATCGGGTTCGAGGCATTGGGTTCGAACCGCACTCTTTGCAAACGCAGAAAACCGCTCTACGTTGCAAACTCGCTAAACTTAACCCCGCGCCGCAGGCTCGCTGGGCACTATTGCGGCGGCATTGTGATGCCAAGAACAGCCGAGGCGCCAAGAACAAGCGCGCCGAGCACAACGTCAAGAGCCAAACTGTAGCGAAGCTTGGTGATTTGCGTCATGCCCTTGAGCGGCGCGGCGCGCAGCTTCGGCGTCAAGACGAAACGGTTCAAATAGGCTAGGGCGAGCATGGCGGCGACAATCGCTACCTTCGTGAGCAGCACATTGCCATAATAGCTGCCGAAAAGCTTGCCAAAGGATCCGGCGACACGAAAGCCAGCGTTGGCAACGCCGCTCAAGACGACCAACGCGACCGCCACCATCGCCATCAAGGAGAAGCGGGAGCAAATATCGAGCGTGCAGTGGCGTGCTCGTTCCGAAGGCCTGGAGCGGCATTGTTCGATGAGCGCGAAGAGAAGCGCCGGAAGCCCGCCCGCCCAGGCCGCCGCAGCGATCGTATGGATGGCATAGACCGTGATCATGGTGACTCGATAAAGACCAGTGCCATCGGCCGAATGGCCGAACCAGGCTTGGGTAATCAAAAGCACGGCGCTGACCGGAACGAGAGCGGTAAACCGCCAGCGATTGTGCCAAGGCAGGAAGGCGAGCATGACGCCGATCGCGAGGAGCGCGAGGCGCACGATCGACACCGCGCCAAACGGCGTCTCGAAAAAGAAAAGGCGCAGATCTTCGTGGTTAATGACGCTGCCAATATCCTGCGTCATATTGATCAAAATCAATGCGAGCCAGGCGACGCCTGAAATCGCTGCTACCGGCGCGGCGATACGGAGCAAGGTGATTGTCGCGCCAAGGGTTCGGGGCAGTCCGCCAGGACCCGCCGAGGCTCGCACGGCTCCCACGTACATCCAAAAGAACGAGGAGCCAAACAGCGCGAACACGCACGCGAAATGGATCCAGCGTGCGATGACGAGGGGTAAGTAAATCATCAGCATTGCCGGCAATCCCTTTTAGCTGCCGATCGTTCATGTTCTCGTAAAGGCCGGAACACGGTGGCCGGGCTTCCACCGCGCTTGCGGGGCGGACGCCCGGCTGGCGTTTGCACGGCGAAGCCAGGCGCCGCCTCGGCTTTACGAGACCGTGAAGGTGAACGTGCCCTGGGTCGTATGCGTGTCGACCGAGACCACCTGCCAACTCACGCTGTAGGTACCGGGTCCCAGCGCATGTCCAAGACGCACGATCATCGTCTGCTGGTCGGATGGATCGTTGACTGGCTTGCTGACCGGAATCTGAGCCCCAGCGGCACTCACGACATGCACATGGGAAAAGGCCGTGACCACGCCCTGGGTATAGTAGAGCCGGAGCTCGCGCACCGGTCCGCTCACGGTCAACCCGACGCCCGGGACGGCGTGGTCCAGGAACGCATGCGCGAGCGCGGTATTCACGGCAAGCGGGTAAGCCAAGGCCGCCGCGAGGAGAAGTTTTAGAAAACGTTGCATAATTGCCTCCTCAGTAGAGTCCGGCGGCGCGGGGTTGAGCGGGGCCGAAGAGCGGTCTTCCAATCGAATCGGGGAACATGTCATCCAGGAAGAAATCCAGAATGGCCATCGCGCCGACATGCCTGCCGCTCGCGTGATTAATCGGAATGACCGCCTCGGCGCCGAGCTCAAACGACACAGGCCCAAGCCTCCCGATATAGAAAACTCCAGGCTGCACCGTGCCAACGGTCTCGTGCGTTCCGATGACCACTCCGGGGACCGAGGGGCCAATATTCGATACCGGAGTCGTGAAGACGGCTTCGACCGTGGGAATGAGGTTTCTGAAGAACGGCGGCACCTCGTGCACGAAGGCGTTCATATAGAGCAAGCTATATTGCAGCGTCGCGCCATAGGTCAGGACCGTGGGGGTCTGGCTGAACAAGACGTTGCCGAATTGGTCCACCCCCGTCACGTCGAACGGGTGGGTTGACCATGTGTAATCGACTTCGCCGGTCACGGCGAAGGGACGCAGCCATTCGTTTTCCAGATCGCCAAAGCCCTTTCCGAAGAAGCCTTTCGCGGTCAGCAACGTGGACTCATCGGGCATAATGCTGTCGTTGCCGGTTTCGCCCCACGCGACGCTGCCAGCGACCGAAACGATGAATTCATGCTCGGCGTTCTGGTAGGGAACGTACTTTAGCTGCGTTCTGAGAGTCTTCCATCCGTTGATCGTGCCGATGGTCCCATCCGCCCTCAAAGCGTTGGTGAGATGAGTGAACGTGTCGGCGATCGAAAACGACAGATCGTACGTAATCGTCTTTTGGTAGGCACCATTAAAGTCGAACTCATTCGAGTTATCCGGATTTGGAAAATAGCTGAACGTGGGAAGACCCAGTTCATCGTTGACGCCGGGATCATCGATTGCGAGCGTAGCGGGAAACACCCGGTTGCCGACGATCGTGTGGGAGAGCGCCGGGCCGACGCCGGCGAGGGTGGCCGCTGCGGCGAATGCGCCGGCGCAAGCCAAGGAAGCTTTGTGATACATGATTGATCCTCGATCTGAATGCTTGGCTTAACGTACATACAGAGGCAGCGCCGGTCCGGGAGGCACAGGCGGTCCGGGAGCCACAGCCTCGGCTGGTCCGGGAAGCGTCCAGTCGAATCGGTAGCTAATGCCGACTTGGACTTGGTTTTCGGTCAGGCGATGTCGCAGGAAAACAAAGCTGTCCGGGAAGGGCAACGAACCGGCGAACGGAAAGTCCGTGGTGTGGCCGAAATTCGAATAGCGGTACTCGGCCCGCACCCACCAATTGTCGGTGACCGCATATTCGATGCCCCCGCCCGCGGTCCAGCCGGCGCGCGTGTTCGAAAAGGTTGCATTGCTTCCCGGAACGCCAGTGAAGAAGCCCGTCGTATCTATAAGAGTGGTGTTGAAGCCGGTGAAGGCGACGCCGCCGGTGCCGTAGATCAGGGCACGGTCGAACGCGATGCCGAGGCGGCCGCGGAGCGAGCCTTGGACATCGGCTTTAGAGCTGGCCGTTATGCTCCCCGGAGTGTCGCCCACGAAGTCATTCACGGGCACCACACGGGTATTGCTCAGGCTCGTGCCGTCGACGGAACCTTCGATTCCGAGGACCAGCCACTGGTTGTACTGGAGATTGTAGCCGACATGGGCGCCGCCGATCACCCCTTGCGGCGTATTGTTAAACGTGCCTCCTGCCAGCTCATCGTCGCTCGATATCCCGGACCAGGAAACGGGGTCGCGGCCCCAAGCGTAACCGATCTGGCCACCAACATAGAGACCGCTCCAAGTAAAGATCGGAACTGGTGGCACGGGTGGGGGCTCGGCCGCGAAGGCAGTTCCGGCGAGCGTGGCCGCGGCGGCGAATGCGCCGGCGCAAGCCATCGAAGCTTTATAAGACATGATGATTCCTCGATCTGAAAGTGAGAGATAGCCGCGGTCAACCGCCGGATGGCGGTGCCGGATGGTTGCTCGTCAGTCAGATCGAGAGGGGAGGCGCGCGGGGTTGCCCGGCGAAAACGGCAAACCGCGAGGCGGAGCCGAGACGCACGGGCGGCGCGGCAATCGTGGAAAACGGAGGCGCATAGGCCGCGCGCGCCGCCTCCTGCGGAAGTATGCCCATCGCGGCGTGGACGTGCGAGCAGCAGCAGGGGCACGGGCAGAAGGGACAATCGCCGTGGGGGCAAGGCGCCGGAGTGTTGCCGTCGCTGGGACGGGTGCCGTGGACCGCGCAGGGAACGCTTGATTGACCCGCATCGAAGCTCGCGGCAGTGACGGCGGAGCGGGCGGCGGTGACAGTGGACCGCGCGGCTTGCGCGGGCAACAGCCATAATTGGGCAAGGCAAGCAAGGAGGACCAGGCAACAGCGCGCGGCCCGCGTCCACCCTCTCACGGGGCTTCGCGAAAAATGCTTATGAGGCCAAGGGCCAGCCGCACGCACTTGGGTGGGACCTTCAAACCGACAGTTAACGATTTATATTTTTATATTTTCGAAAGTGCGAGTACTTCCCGCATGGAGTAAAATGCGAGTGTTTCCCGCACGGAGTCAAGCCATAATCGTTAATGGTTGAGGTCAGGCCCAGTGCAACGCTTCGATTATCGGGAACCGTGACTTTCATGCAACGAGGCAGCGGCGAGCCCTCATCGCCGGTTAGGGGCGCTTCCCAAACCGCGCCAAAAGGTGCTAACCGGGGCGCCTCGACTTCGCCGCAAGCGGCTGCAAAATGCGCGCGGCTCGGGAAGCCGATTGTGTTGCTTGTTGCGGTCGAGACTGGGGCTTGATGGATTTGCCGGACGGCCCGGAATTTTCCAGCCAGCGCTTCGACGACACGGTGACGCTCGACCTTGGCGGGCGTTGGACGGTGGACGCGTCGGCCGCGATCGAAGCCCGGGCCGACGCTCTTCTAGTGGAGAGCGACGGAGCGCGGCGGGTGGTTTTCGATCTTGGCCGGGTCGCTCGGCTCGATACGGCGGGGGCTTGGCTCATCGACCGGGCGCGCCAGACGCTCGATGCCAAGGGCGTCGATGCAAGGCTTGAATCGGTCCGGCCGGAGTATGAAATCCTGCTCCGCGAAGCCAGGCACCGGGCTTTTCCCGTGCCAAAGCCGCCAAGCGGCTCACATATCGTCCGTCTTCTCGCCGATATCGGCGAGAGCGTGGCCTCCGCGGGAGCCGATTTTTACAATGGGGTAGGCTTTCTCGGCGAAGTCGTGGCGGCGATTGGGAAAAGCCTCTTGAGCCCGTCGCGTTTTCGCGGAACGTCGCTGGTTGTCCATATGGAAAACATTGCGCTTCGCGGCGTGCCAGTCATTACCCTTATTAATTTTCTGGCGGGCGCGATCATCGCACAACAGGGCCTTTTTCAATTGCGGCGTTTCGGCGCGACGATTTTCGTCGTCGATCTCATCGGCATTTTGGTTCTGCGCGAGCTCGGCGTCCTGCTAACCGCGATCATGACCGCCGGGCGCTCCGGCTCGGCGATCACCGCCGAGCTCGGCTCGATGAAGCTCCACGAGGAAATCGACGCGCTGACCGTCATGGGACTGCGGCCGGTCGATATACTGATCGTTCCGCGCATCCTCGCGCTCGTGATCAGCCTTCCGCTATTGACATTCGTGGCCGACATGGCGGGGATATTCGGCGGTCTGTTGATGAGTTGGGTCTACGACGGGATTAGCCCGGCGAGGTTTATGACATTGTTGCAATCGGGGATCGGCTTCCACACTTTCCTGAGCGGCCTCATCAAGGCGCCCTTCATGGCGCTTGTCATCGGGCTCATCTCTTGCGTGGAAGGCCTGGCCGTCGCGGGCTCGGCCGAATCGCTCGGGCGGCAAGTGACCGCCTCGGTGGTCAAGTCAATTTTCATGGTCGTCGTGGTCGATGGGTTGTTTGCCATGTTCTTCGCGGGAATCGGATATTGAGCAGCGCGCGGGCCGCCGGGCCTGGCGGCGCATTGCCGGAGCATTCCGCTGGGCGGGACGATCGGCGCGCGGCGCCGGAGACCGCCATAAAGGTCCGCGATCTCGTCGTGGGCTTTGGCGACGAGCTCGTCATGCAAGGCCTCGATCTCGACGTTTACCGGGGCGAGGTGTTAGGCTTCGTAGGCGGGTCCGGAACCGGCAAATCGGTCCTTGCCCGGGCAATTTTGGGGCTCACCCGCAAACGCAGCGGGCTGATCGAGATTTTTGGCGCCGATCTCGACACCCTTTCGCCCGGCGAACGCAGCACGATCGAGCGGCGGATTGGTGTGATGTTTCAGCAAGGCGCGCTGTTTTCGGGACTCACCGTCAAGCAGAACGTCGAGGTGCCGATGCGCGAGCATCTGCGACTGTCGCCGCGTCTTTCGGAAGAACTCGCGATGCTCAAGATCGAGCTTACCGGCCTCGACCTCGATGCCGCCGACAAGTACCCATCCGAACTATCCGGAGGCATGACCAAGCGGGCCGCCTTGGCCAGGGCTCTGGCGCTCGATCCGGAATTGGTGTTTCTTGACGAGCCGACGTCCGGTCTCGATCCGATCGGCGCGGCGGAATTCGACGAGTTGATCGCCACCTTGCAGCGCACGCTTGGGCTTACCGTCTTCATGGTGACCCATGATCTCGACAGTCTTTATTCGATCTGCGACAGGATCGCCGCCTTGGCCGACGGGAAAGTGGTCGCCGAGGGACCGGTTTCGACGATGCTTGCCTCGCGGCATCCCTGGGTACACGCTTATTTTCACGGCAAAAGGGCGCGTCTCGGCGATTCCGCGCTTGCCGGACGCTCCGGCGTGCGTCGGATGACGACGGAGAAGGAAGCGGCCGGTTCACCCGGACAAACGTGAAGCGGCTTTCGAAGCCTGAAAACGCAGGCGAGGTCAGATGGAAACCCGTGCGAATTATGCCTTGATCGGCGCGTTCACCTTGGCGGTCATTGCCGCCGCCTTCGCCTTTGTGGTTTGGTTTTCGGGGGCTGAAAAGCCAGGCGGGCGCAAGACTTACAAAATTATTTTTACCGGCTCGGTTTCCGGACTTTCCGATGGCGGCGCGGTTCTATTTAACGGCGTGCGGGTCGGCGCGGTCACCAAGATCGGTCTCCAGCCCCAAGACCCTTCCCGCGTCGATGCGCTGATCGACGTCGGTGCGGAGGTGCCGGTGCGCGCCGATACCAAGGCGCGGCTGGAATACACCGGCTTTACCGGGATTGCATCGGTTGCATTGACGGGCGGCGCCCTTAATGCGCCGCCGCTCCCCACCAGCCCGCAGCAGCCGGGCGTTATCGTCGCCGAGCGCTCTGAGTTCCAGGATCTCGTTGCAGCCGCGCAGCGTGTCGCGACGGAGGCCTCAGATTTTTTCACGAAGACCAACCGTCTGATCGACGCCAATTCGGCCTCCATCACGGCTTCGGTGAAGAATGTCGAAAAATTCTCCGATGCGCTTGCCGCCAATTCAAGCGAGGTCAAGGATTTCATGGGTGCGATCGCCGATTTCGGCAAATCCATCAAGCCTTTGACCGCAAAGCTCGAGGGCCTGGCGGGCGATGCCGACAATGTGGTGAAGGGCGACGTTGCCGCCGCCGCCAAAGCGATCAAGAAGGCCGCCGACGATCTCGATTCCCGGACGAAGGAAATCGCCGCCAACATCAACCGCTTCAGTGGCAGCGGACTGCGTCAGTACGAGGCCTTGGCGGTGGACGGCCGCAAGACGCTCGAGCAAATCAATCAGGCGGTTCGCTCGCTCGAGAACAATCCCCAGCAATTCCTGTTCGGCAAGTCGCCGCAAATTCCCGAATATTCCGGCGCGCGTTAACTTGTTTCCTTGACTTGCGCGGCCGTTAACGTGGACCCGCAATGCCGGCGCTTACCTTGCAGCAAGCATACGGTGCTATACGCGGAACCCGGGCTTATGCCTTGCAAGAAAATTCTCGCCGCGGTAATGCGCCGATGGCTCTGGAGCCGGGCTGATCTCGTGCCCCGTTGATGGGAATGGATTTGAGATGGCGTTTTTTGCGCTTGTCCGTGCCTTGATCTTGGACCGGTTCCGCCTCGCGCGGCGACGCCGGCTTTTCCCAGACTTGCTCACCGGATTGACCTTTTTCCTGGTCGGGGCTTGTTCATCCGCGCCGAGAGCCACCTACGATCTCACCCCGGCGGAAGGTTTTGCCGTGCGCTCTGGACACGGCCAGCTCGCCGTTCTTTTGCCGGACGCGACTCTGCCCGCTGATTCGGACCGCATTGTCGTGCGCACCAATCCGCTATCGGTCGCTTATCTCACGGGCGCGCAATGGGCCGACAAGTTGCCGTCGCTCGTTCAGAGCCGGCTCATCGAGAGCTTTCGGAACGCGCATCTTCTGCGCGCGGTCGGCCGCCCCGGCATGCTCGCAGACTTCAGTCTCCAAACCACTCTACGCCGTTTCGAGCTCGATGCGGCGCGGAGCGAGGCAGCCGTCGAAATCTACGCCCAGCTCGTGGGCCCGAGCGGACGCATTATCGCCGGTCGCTTGTTTTCCGGCAATGTTCCGGTGCTGTCGAGCGATCCCTCGGTGGTCGCCGCCGCGCTCGACGCGGCGCTTGCCGAAGTCATGCGCGAGATCGTCATTTGGACCGCGCCGAAAATTTGACGAGCCGAGCGGCCGTAAGAACGTCCGGCAACAAGGAAACCCCCATCGCGAACTCCGGAACGATCCCGCGCGGGGTTTTCACCGAGGGTTCGACCATGCGCCACGTCATTGTTATGACGGCGGCGAGCTCTGTTGGGCTCATGGCGATTTTCGCCGTCGATCTGTTGTCGATGCTTTGGGTATCGCGGCTTGGCGATCCGAAGCTCACCGCTGCCGTCGGATTCGCCACGCAGGTTTTGTTTTTTTCGGTCTCGATCAGCTTAGGCCTTTCGATCGCCATCGGTGCCCTTGTGTCGCGCGCTCGGCGGTGGCGATAGAGCCGCCGCGAGGCGGCTTGCGGCATCGGGTCTCGTTCAAGTGTTTCTGATCGCGGCTCTGGTCAGCTTTGCCTCCTGGCCATTCCGGCGCGAGATTCTCACCCTCTTCGGTGCCCGCGGCATGGCCCTCGATGTCGCCTCGGCCTATCTCGCGATCACGCTTCCGGCCACCGTTTTGCTCGGTCTCGGCATGGCGCTCGGGAGCATATTACGCGCGGCTCGCGACGCAAGGCGCGCGATGTATGTGACGCTCGCGGGAGCCATCGTGACCGCCGTTCTCGATCCGTTGTTTATTTTCGGCCTCGGCCTTGGCGTCACTGGCGCGGCCATTGTCACGGTGATTTCACGCTTCGTTTTCGTGGCCGTTGGACTGAACGGCGCCGTTCGCAAACATGATCTTGTCGCAAAGCCCAGCCGCAAGGCGGCAATATTGGACCTCGCGCCGATGATGGCGATCGCCGTTCCGGCCGTCCTGACCAATCTGGCGACGCCGGTTGCCAATGCCTACGCGATGCGGATATTTTCGCATTTCGGCGAAGCGGTCGTCGCGGCCTTTGCCACCGTCGACCGCCTGAACCCGATGGCCTTCGGCGTTCTGTTCGCATTGTCTGCGGCGGTCGGTCCGATCATGGGGCAAAACCTCGGCGCCAAGCTGATTGCGAGGGTGCGCCAAGTGCTGACCGACTGCTTCACTTTTGCCGCGATCTATGTCCTGGTGGTGTCGGGTTTTCTGCGCTTGGCCGCGCCTTTCATCGTCGAACTGTTTCACGCGCGAGGCGAGACGGCCGGGTTGATAACTTTCGTTTGCGCCTATGGCGGGGTGCTTTGGTTTTTCCTGGGCGCCATTTTCGTCGCCAGCGCCGCCTTCAACAATCTCGGGTTCCCAGTTGTCTCGACGCTCTTCAATTGGGGGCGTGCCACGCTTGGCACGCTGCCCTGCGTGACCATCGGCGCCGCGCGCTTTGGACCCGAGGGCGGCTATATTGGCCTGATCGCCGGTTCGACGCTCTTCGGTATCGGGGCCGTGATCGCCGCCTATATCGTTACGGGACGGCTCGCAAAACGTCCCAAGGTCTTGTAGCATCGTATGGTTTCTTGCTGGACATTGTTCCGCCGGCAAGCATTGCGCGGCAATCTATGGAGGACTGCCAATGTTCAATCTTTACGAAATCTTACGAAATGCCCAAGGCGGCCGAGCGCTCGACAATCTGGCAACCCAATTCGGCATCACGGCGGAAGAGGCGGATGCGGCGGTCAAGGCCGTCATGCCGGCGTTGTCTGCGGGGTTCTTGAAGCAGGCATCCGAACCGCATACGTTCGGCTCCTTCATTGGCGTCTTGGGAGAGGGCCAGCAC
>JBOHJT010000030.1:0-18697 GCA_050728715.1 Methylocella sp. | reverse complement strand
TTGAGACTGAGGCATCGTTCGGCAAGATGCCCGGCGGATGTCGCGCCGCCCGCCATGACGGGCGCGAGGAAGACGATCGTGTCGGCATCCGCGAAAGGGAGCTGTTCGAACGCGCGCTCATCCATGATCGCGCAATCAACCCCGGCGGCGCCGAGTAGGCTCGAAAGCGCGCCGGCGATTTCTGCCTGTTGCGGGTCGCCCCGGCCGGCGATCACCACCTTGGCCGGAAGGTTTCGGCGCCCGGCGAATGGCGGCATTTGTCCGGCGACGAGAAGCGCCGGGCCGGCCGCGGTCCCGATGGTCTTGACGGCGAGGCCGCGCAGGGGCGTGGCCGCGAGCCGCGCCGTCCAATCGGACTGCGCGGAAAACGATTCTTGCCCGGCCTCCGTGCCAAACGACCGGTCCCCTAGGAGACCAAGAACAACATCGCGGAATAGCGAGGTTGCCGGCTCGATCGCGGCCAGCAAGGCGTCAGGTGCCATCGTTTCGACAACCCGCGCGAGCCGCGCGGCGTCCGGCGCGACCCGGTGCAGGGCATCCGCCGCGATGATGAGATC
Source organism: Methylocella sp. (assembly GCA_050728715.1). Taxonomy (GTDB): domain Bacteria; phylum Pseudomonadota; class Alphaproteobacteria; order Rhizobiales; family Beijerinckiaceae; genus Methylocapsa. Next base: position 18,140 of record JBOHJT010000030.1, on the reverse strand, counting down.
GAAGCAGCCGCCGAGATTTTCGAGGCCGTCCGCAAAGCCGATCCCCGGCTCCCGCGTGAACGCCAGGCGGGCGCGTTCGAGACGCCGGGGATTGGGATCGACGATAGTCAGCCGTCCGCCGTGCGCACGTGCCAGTGCCGCCGCATGCCACGAGAGAGGCCCATGGCCGACCTGCAGGATCCGTAGCGCCCGGTCGCGCGGCCAGGATGCCTCCACGCGGCGCAAGAGTTCGGCAAGGAGCCTCGCCGCCGCGACAACCGAGACCGAATCTAATTCGAACGACTCGATCATGGAGCCGGTTATCGGGGCGATCTCGCTTTCGCCCCCCGCCAAGGCCTCCAACACGGCGCCGGAGCGAGCCGCCAGCAGAAGCTCGGCGGACCGGTGCGGGTAATCCTCGGCGATACTCCGTAAAATTTCTCTTGGAGCGGGAAGAGGGAAGCCGTCCGCCAGAACGAACAGTTCGCCATCGGAACGGACGAGGCCGCTCTGTTCGAGCGCGACCAGCAAATTGACGAGCCACCCGCGCCGTGCCGCGGGGAAGCGTCCGGCCGCGATCAGCCGGTCCGGGGCGACCGCGCCGTCAACCGCCAGCGCGCGGGCGAGACGGTTGGCGGCAGCGGTAGCCCACCCCTCGATCAACATCAAATCCGGCGGCAAGGTTTTCCCGGCGGCGGCCGCCTCCGGGATTGTGGCCTTGACCAGCAGTTCGAGCGAAAGCGGAGGATCGTGCGGGATCGCCGTGGGCTCGTCGGCGAGGATCAAGGCTGGCACGAGAGAATGGCTGGCAAGGTCGCCCGCCCCGCGCGGACGGACCGCTCGGTAGCGCACGCCTTGCAACCTCGCGATCAGGCCGCCATCGCCGTCGATCAGCGCAAAATCGGCGACGATGGCGCGCGCGTCGTGGCGGCGGACGTCGATCCGCGCCCGCGCGACCGCGGCGCCGGGTTTTTCCAGCCTTATCTCGCCAAAACGGACAGGCAAGTAGGCGGCAGGCCGGCGGCTCGAAGAATTGTCCGCAAAGAGCAGGATCAAACCGTGGAAGCACGCATCGAGACGGGCCGGATCGAGACCATACTCCGGGATAGCCTCCGCCGCGACCAGATCCACGAGGATGACATTTTCGCCGATACGCGACGCGGCCAAGACTTGTTGGTACGCGGGACCGAATTCGAGGCCCGAACGCCGCGCGGCGGCGTAGAGATCGGTGCCCGGGACAGGCTTTGCGCGCGGCCTCGGGATAGGGGGAATGGCGGCGGGTGGCGCGGGCTTAAAGATAACTTTGGCCTTGGCATGGCCGACCCAGGGAGCATCGCTCAACCGCGCCCGGCTCATGATCTCGATCGTGCCCGTGACCGGCGCCGCCCGGCATAGTATCTCGCGCGATGAATTTGCGGAAAACACCATCGGTTGGGCGATTTCGAGATCGTTGATCGCCGCGGTTTCCGTGCCGGACCAATCGCGCGCGACCGCGAGCGCCATTTCGGCGAAGGCGGCACCTGGAAGAAGCACCTGACCGTCGATGCGATGATCGGCGAGGCCAGACACCAGCAACGGGTCGAGCTGCGCGCGCCATTCCAGCGATTCGGACGAAAGACGCGCGCCGATGAGCGGATGCGAAGGACGCACGCGGAGCCATCCTGTCGATTCGGAGGTTTCCGCCAACCGGTAGGGCTTGCGCCTCCACGGATAAGCGGGCAGGTTCGACACCGTTCCTGGATCGTCGCCGAACGCGATATTTGCATCGATTTGCGCGCCAAGCGACAAGGCCAGCGCAACCGCGTGGCGGAACGGGTCGCCGGAGGTTGGCTTTTGCTCATGCATGTCGAGCGTGGCAACCGGCAACTCCGATTGCTCGGCAATCTTTCTAAGATCGGAGAGCAGCACCGGGCCAGGCCCGATCTCGACAAAAACACGCGCCCCGAGGCGCATCGCGAGCTGCACGCCTTCCATGAAGCGCACCGGCTCGCGGACGTTGCGCCACCAATACTTTGCGTCGAGGCGGGGACCGGAAACAACGGCGGCGTCCACCGTCGATAGAAAGCTTGCCCGGCGCGACCCCGGCCGAAGCCCTTCGAGATCGGCAAGGAAGGGCGCCTCGACAGGCGCCATGAGATCGCTGTGGAACGGGTAGGCGAGATCGAGGCGGCGCATGCGCGCGTTATGGGCGCGGCCCATCTTGGCGGCTTGATCCAACGCGAAAAGGGGGCCCGCGACCGTGAAGCTGCGGGGTGAATTATGCGCCGCTATCGCGAGCCCGGGCGCCTTGCGGACCAGTATCTCGATCACCTCGCGCGCGCCAAAGACAGCGGCCATGCCGCCGGCGCCGCGGACAATTTCCTGGTGGCGGCTACGGCAATAAATCACCCGGACAGCGCTTTCGAGGTCAAGAATGCCCGCCGCTTCCGCCGCGGCGATTTCGCCCATGCTGTGGCCGAGGACCATGGCCGGGGCTAGACCGAGCTCCGCGAGGCAACGCGTCGTCGCAACCTGGATCGCGAAGATGAGCGGTTGGGCTATGCTCGTCTTTTTGAGGGGCGCGGCGATGCCGGGACTAAACATTGTTTCGGCGAGGGACCAGCCTGCTAGGCCCAGGAAAATGCGGTCGATCGCATTGAATTGCTCTCGGAAAATCGCGTTCGCCTCATAGGCGGCCTGGCCCATGCCTGGCCATTGGCCGCCATTGCCTGAAAACACGAAGGCGACTGGCGCGGAGCGCTCAGCCGCCGTGCCGGTGATTGCCGTCGAGTCCAAGGCATTCTTGCCGCCGGCTTGCTCCAGCGCCTGAATCAAAGCCTTGGGCTCGTCAAACGGGATCACTAGTCTTTCGGAATGCAGTTCGCGCCGGTGGCCGGTCGCGGCAACGACCCGCTGCGTCTCCTCGACGCCGGCGCGGGCGAGCCGAACGGAATATTGGCGCGCGAGGTCCGCCAAGCCATCCTGGCTTCGCGCGGAGAGCAGCAGAAACCGAGGCGCGATCGCGGGGAGGTCCCGATTCGCGACCGGTGGCGGGTCGGCGAGGATCACATGCGCATTGGTGCCGCCAAAACCTAGCGAACTGATGCCGGCATAACGCACGCGGCCATTGCGTGGCAGCGCCAGGGGTGCGGCGCAGACCAAGAGGTTGAGATCCGCGAAGGGAATATCGGGATTTGGTTCATCGAAATGCAGCGAACGCGGCAATTCGTCGTGCTCGAGCGCCAGCATTGCCTTTAATAATCCAGCGAGGCCAGATGCCGGTTCGGTATGGCCGATATTCGTCTTGATTGAACCAATCGGCAAAGGCCGGGTGCGCCGCTGGCCCAAAACTTCGCCAATTGCGGCCGCCTCGATTGGGTCGCCGGCGCGGGTTCCCGTCCCATGCGCCTCGATGAAGGCGATCGCATTTGGATTAAGGCCACTCTTCAAATAGGCCCGTTCAAGGAGAGCCGCCTGATGCGTCTTAGAGGGCAAGGAGATGCCGGTTGTGCGGCCGTCGGAATTGCTGTGCGAACCGGCAATCACCGCGTGGACGCGATTCGCACTGGCGCGAGCGGCGCCGAGCGCGCGCAGAACAAAGACGACTCCGCCTTCGGCACGAACATAGCCATCGGCTTTCGCGGAAAACGCCCGGCAAAGTCCTGTTGGCGACAGCATCGTAGCCTGCGAGAAGCTGATGAAACCGAAGGGGCTGGCCAGGATGTTCACGCCGCCTACAATCGCCGTGTCGATCCTGCCGCATTGGATCGCCGCGACCGCCGCATCCAGTGCGACGAGCGACGAGGAGCACGCCGTATCGACCGTGAAGCTAGGCCCATGGAGGTCGAAAACGTAGGAAATCCGATTTGATAAAATGGCCAGCGAATTGCCGGTGGCGAAATAGGCATCCGCGGCGGCTGCGTCATGCAGCCTGAGGTTGCCATAATCGAGCGCCGAGCCGCCGACGAACACACCGGTTTCCGCTCCGGCCATGTCGGACGGACGAATTCCGGCATCTTCGAGAGCTTCCCAAGTGAGCTCGAGCAGCAGCCGCTGCTGCGGATCCATTTGTTCGGCCTCGCGCGGGGAAATGCCGAAAACGGCGGGATCGAAGCCCCAGACATCGTCAAGAACGCCCGCTGCCCAGGTATAACTGCGGCCTCGCTCCTTCGGGCGCGGATGGGCAAGCCGTTCCAACGGCCATCGATCCGGGGGGATGCGGGAAACCGTGCAGCGGCCCGCCGAAAGCAAATCCCAAAGCTCCCCGGCGGAGTTGGCGCCGGGCAATCTGCACGCACGCCCAATGATCGCGATTTCCAACCCGTCCAAATTGGGGGGTGCTGGGCGCCCGCGCTGATGTTTTCTCATAATCCTGCCTGATTTATAATGGCCAATTCGAACCGAGCAGCGTCCGCTCCCACATCATCGCGGAAATCTTTATGTGATATGTTAACTTGTCATATAGCCGCGAATGCGCTTTGCCTAGAGCTATGGAAGCAAATCCGCTGGAAAACCGTCAAGGGAAATTAAGAATAATTAATTTGCGCCGCTAGGCGTGGACTACTTACGGTAAACAAACATATAACAATCCAAAGGCCAATTTGCATAATGTATTTTTGTTATTAACAGGGATATTACCGTATTTGATGGCGGCATTATGGAAAATGTAAGATAGTTACAGACAAGCGAGACAAACGAATGTATTCCGCAATGATGATATATGCTTTATTATTTTCCGTATTTATTGTAATTTCATATACTCTGTCTCTTTTCGACCACGCGCGATTATATTCTTCTCCCTTTGCTTTTGCTGGTTGGATAATGCGGCTTTCGCGGTAAAAACAAACGATGGGGTCAACGTCCAGCTTGTCGGCATTTCGTCAAATTTTGCTGAAAATGTCTGGTTTAACCCGTGTCCCTCACGGCCGAGCGATACCAAGGAACGATGTTAGAAAGACCGCAAAAGTCCGCTGCCGGAAAGTTGCCGGGGCCGCGCCTTGGCACTCGCGCATTCGACCCGCGCGTGAGCCTAGGGTTTTCGATCGAGAGCTTGAACCGGCTTGCCACGAGGGCCGGGCGCAGTTTGCAAAAACCCCGACTTTCGGGGACCGGCGCGGCGGAAGCGAGGACCGCGGCGGACGCGTGGTCGTCTTGGCTTTGGCGCAGCTTCATTGTCCTTGTCCTCGCGCCCTTCGTCACGAGTTCCCTCTATTTTGGGTTTCTCGCTTCCGATCAGTTCGTGTCCGAAATGCGTTTCGCCGTGCGAGGCGCGACGGAGCTGCTTCCCGGCAGCGACGCCCTGGCGGCTTCGGGATTGGGCAGGCTGGCGTCCCTCAATTCCAATCAGGATGTCTATATCGTCGCCGATTATATCGCTAGCCGTTCGATGATCGACGATCTCTCAAAGGAGATCGATCTGAGGGCCATATATAGCAGGCCGGGGGTCGACAGGTGGGCGAGGTTCGTTCCGTCGAGAGCGGCGGAGGACCTGCTTCGCTATTGGCGCACCATGGTCCGCACGTCGGTGGAGGCCGCTTCGGGCATCGTAACGGTCACCGTCAAGACATTTTCCCGCGAGGATTCAGTGCGCGTCGCCACCGCCATTCGCGCGCGATGCGACATCGTTGCAAATCAGCTTCTGGACCGGGTGCGGCACGATGCGATCGAGCGCGCCAGGGCCGAGGTGAAGACCGCGATGGCGCAACTCTCCGCGCGCCAGGCTAGTCTCGAACGGTTCCGGAACGCGCGGATGCAGATCGACCCGCTTGCCCAGGCACGGTCTCTGAGCGAGACGATCACAACGTTGCGGCGCGATCTTGTCGGCGTTGAAGTAAAGTTGGATACCGCAAAGGCTTCGCTCGACTCCGATGCGCCGCAAATCAAGATGCTCGCGGCAAACCGGCAAATCCTTTCCGATCAAATCGCGGCGCTCGAAGCCAGGATCACGAGCGCCAATCTCAATTCGCCGACCGCCTCCGCCGCGCTCGCCGAATACGATAAACTGGACGTCAAAAAGGGCCTGGCCGAGCAAGCCGCCGTGCTCGCGGAGAGGATGTTGGACAATACACAGGCGGACGCCAACCGGCATCACATCTACCTCGTCGCCATTGAAGATCCGACGGTACCGCAAAGCCCGATCGCTCCGAGGCGAGCACACATGATTTTGATAGTATCGCTGGGCGCGCTGAGCTTCTGGTCGCTCATCGCGGTGATCGCCGCCAACGTGCGCGACCATACCATTTGAAGAACAGGATGAAGAACAGGGTATGAAGAACAAGGCAACGGCCGGGGTTCGGGCGGCATTCCGATGAACGAAGCGCATCTCGGGGCCAGGTCACCCGACCGTTCTCCGGCGGACCCGTCGGGCAAGACCGGGCTAGATCAATTTGTTCTGAGGGAAGATCTGCACCGCTCCTCGGTCCCAATCGATCAGTTCGGATCATGGCGAATGCACGGTTTGTCATTTGCCCTCCTGGTAGCGCTGCCCATATTGTGCACGTCGATCTACTACGGTCTCATCGCCGCGGCGAAATATAGCGTGGAATTTCGATTTAGCGTAAGATCGGCGGCGGAGCTCGCCGCGGACGAGGACAATATCGCGCTCATGATCAAGGCCGGCAAACGTGGGACACACGAAATCGGGGGTGTCCCCTACATGGCCGCGGACTATCTGCGAAGCCGCAATGTTGTCAGGGAACTCGATCGGGATGGTTGGTTGCGGTCGGTATTTTCGCGGGGGCAGGCGGATTGGCTGTCTCGCTTCGATACAACGAAAAGCGACGACGATCTCTGGCTTTATTGGCGGGATATGATAAGCGTCAACGTTGACCGCGTCTCGGGGCTCGTGCTCGTGCGGGTCCTGGCCTTCACCCCCGAAGACGCGCTCGCCCTGGCTCGCGCGACCTCGGTTTCCGCCGAAAAGATGATCGACAGTGTCGCGATGCGGGAGCGCCGGGACGCGCTGCTTTCGGCCGAACAGGAATTGGACGGCGCGAGCCTCCGTTATTCGGCAGCGCTCACTGCTTTGCGTGATGCGCGCAACCAGGCGGGAACCGTCGATCCGAAACAAACGATAAAGAGTTCCGCGGACACCTTATTGGGCGTCATACGTGAGAAATTGTCTCTGGAACGCGACCGCGACGCCAACCTCGTGGTTTTGTCCGCCGACGCGCCGGAGCAAAAAGTTCTTTCCGATCAGATCCGGGCGCTCGAGTCCGAGGTTGCTTCGCTGACCGAGGCTCTAACGAGTCATCGGAAGAACGCCAAGACCGCGGCTCAATTTATCGCGCAATTCGAAAAGCAGGAGCTGGAAGTCCGCTTCTCGAAACGTCTTCTAGGGGTCGCTCAAGCCTCTTACGAACGCGCGCGTCAGGAATCCGAGCGGCAGCATATCTACTTCGCGCTCTTCGTCGAACCGAAGAAACCGGAAATCGCCGAATATCCGCGCCGCGCGCGATCGGTCGCTTTCGCCGGGATATGCGCATTCTCGCTATGGAGCGTCATGATGCTCGCGGTCGCGGGCTTTAGGGATCACAAAATCGAACGTTGAACAGCGGCTTATCGCGGAGACCGCGCGGGCGCCGCGAGTGGGAACGCGGGACGGCGATGATATTCCATATCGACGAGGACACGGGTTCGCAGATCGTAGGTTGGGTCATGCCCGACAATCCGGCGACGACCCCGAAGGTCGTTATCCATCTCGATCCAGAACATCATGTCGTTATAGACGCCTTCGTGGTGCGTCCACTGCTGAGGGAACAAGGCCTCCACAATACCGGCATTTGCGGCTTCGTGGTGGATGAAAATAATTGCCCCGGGGTGACCGCGGCTGGACATTTGGAAATCAAGGATGCCGACAACCATGTCCTGATCTACCGGCGCCGCAACGACTCGCAACTCGTTGACCGGAAATTCTTGCGGGTTGAGACCCAATTGTTTCGCTCGCACACTCTGGATGATGCGCTGATCGCGCGTTTCCACATGTCCTACAAATCCTTGGAGCTGCTTCCCGAAGAAACCACAAGGTCAATATTCGCCATTTCGTTCACGAACTCCGTTTTCGCATCCGGCCGCATTTTTTGGCGCGTGTGGGAGCCGATGGTCCGCGATCGTAACTTCAAGGCCGGGATTCTGTTGCGTGAGCCATTCGAGGAGCTGTCCGAACGGCTGTTGATCTTGAAGTGGGCATCGCATTCCGGCGCGAATTCGACGGCCGCCGTCCTTGGACAAACCGTTCAGCTCTGCGCGAAGACGTTTTGCAATGTCAATCTCAGCGATTTGACTGCGCTGCGCGATCTGTTGTCGCGCCCGTCCGACGAATTGCGCGCCGTTCTGTACAATCCATTCGTCTATCAACTGGCGGCCCCGAACGCCTTCGATCCTCCACGGACACCGGAAACCGCCGCCGCGCTCGATTCGCTGGCAGAGATGGACGCGGTTGGCTTGCGCGACGATGCGGGCGCGTTCCTCCGTCTTGTCGGCGCCATCCTGGACCTGCCGGATCAGCTACCTGGCATTTCGCCGCGCACAAGCCAGACGGTGATTGGGCTTGCGGCAATATTGCGGGAAATGGGCCCGGCGCGCGCGTTGATCGAAAAAGACCTCGAAGTTTATTCCGAGGTGGCCCGAGTTCTTGCGCCGCGTCCGGCGGATCAATTAGCCTAGCGGGCCCTTGAAAAATAGCCAGATTTATTCGACAAGGACCAGCTCCAACTCTTAAGGCAGATAATTGGCGAAGCGGCTACACCGGCGAGCCTGGGGTCGAGGAAGCCGAGACCTGGCTGCCCATTGGGTCGCGTGATCGCCTTGAAGCGAGGATTGGAATTTGCGCGGGCCTAATGTTGACACGAAAGTGTCGTTGGTCATTCCCTGCGGCGTGGCCGGCGTTTCTTCCGCCGCGCGATCAGACCCTTCTTGCGTTGGTATTTTCGCCGCTAATAGCGGTCCAGAACGTGCGGCCCCCGTCCATAGTATCAACCGGACAAATCGAGAATTGCATCGAAACATTGTAGGTTGATATTTGCGAGGTGTAAACATCTATTTATATCTCTCGGAGTTCCACAGTGCATTCCCCATGGAATCTAAGTAAGTTGTACAATCATGCTTTGGCATTTGGGACGCCAATACATGGTAAAATAGGATTTGTTTTGAATGGCTATGTGGACTACTTTGGTCCAAATCAAGCTCTTGGCTGGGTTTGGGATAGCGCCGCTCCAAGCAGGCACTTGAACGTCGTTGCTTTGAAGGATACGAATATAATTTCGGTCATGGTGGCAAATTTGTATCGGCCAGACCTCCAGCAAGCGGGTATCGGAAACGGACACCACGCGTTTGATCTAAGGTTTCCATCGGATACGGGATATGAAATCGCGGTTCAAATCCAGGACGGCCAATATAAAATACCTTCGAACACGGATGCGCTCAATGTTTCGCAAAAACAGGTAGAGAATCTAATAGACGTTGGCATTAGTCCACGAAATTTTCAATCAAAGAGAAATATACTACCTAGAGCCATTGATATTATTAGACTTGATCCGAACGACAATTGCAACCTTAGATGTGTGTACTGTCATAATTTCCGATCTGAAAAACTAATTGACCTGACTGAATTTCGTGAATTCCTCAACACTGAAGTTGATAGCGTTGGAACGTTTCAGATTGGTTGTGGAATGGAACCAACTTTGGATTCGCGACTCTGCGATTTTGTGGAGGCGATAGCACAATCGAAAGCTCGCCCATCCAAGGACTTTATATTACAAACAAATGGTCTGCTGCTGCACCGCCACGATTATCGGCGCCTCGCAGCCGCCGGCATAAATTTGGTTTCGATTTCCATTGACGTCGCCGAGCCAGAAACTCAAAAGGCGCTTCGCGGCGGAATGAGTTTGGAAAAGCTGCTGCGGAACGTTAGGGATTTTCGTGCGCATTGTCCCAGCGTAGCCGTTGAATTTATAGCTACTGTTACAACCGCGAATGCGGAGAAAGCCGAGAACTTGGTTACCCTTGGTCTAGAGTGCGGAATCAGCCGGTTCACGTTTCGCGAAGTATTTTACTTTCCTGAAAATCCTATTGTTGACCATTCACGAATGCCACAATTAGTATTAGCCACAGGCCAATTCGAGGCGATGCGCATCCGGATTCTTAGACAATTTGGAGAGAAGGGTGAATTCATCTTCGCCGATAGCAACACATTGGATAAGTCTTGGAGAAATATGGAGCGAAAACGCTCGCGGTGAAGTCTGGGCTGCGTCCGCGAGCGGCGTACCACCTGCTCCTCATCTCCCAACGCTTGGCATCCTGACCTACCCCGCCTGGACAAAGCTTCCCAACGCCATCATGTGGCCGGCCTTATTTGATTTTGAGCGGTTCGTCTTCAAGCAAATAAGCCGTTCTATTGGGAACCGCTCCAATGGAAAAATTCAAACGGATGGCCGCCATCGATTGCCCGCCGCCTACTGTCCGCCTGATCGCCGTTTCCGGCGTGGAAGGGAACACCAGAGGCTATCTTGCCGCGAACGGGCGGCCGTGGCTGTCGATTGAACCCATTTCGATTTTTGCGCCCGGACGGTGGTTTCGGATGCGTTACCGGCTCGGGCTTTACGACCGGCCGGTGCGGCCGTTGGTAACCTACCGGCGAGGTTTGGAGGAGATCGGCTGGCATCTGCTGCCAGGCCCTGTTCTTGGGCGCGCGGATTGGTTGGCCATCGTGCCGGTTGAGGCCACGGCGGTGTGGATATCGCCAGTTTCCGAACCCGGCCGTTTTTGCTTTACCATCGAGGAGATCGAACCCTTATCAAGTCTCGCTTTGCTGCGCATGGGATTGGCCGGCAACAGAGGCCGGCTCTTAGGCGCGGCCGGGACCTGGCTTCTGGGGTGGCGCAATGAAGCCCAAGAAAATCTCCGCTGGTCCATTCAAGGCGCGTCGTTGACCGCATGGCCCGCCTATCGCGAGAGGCTCTCGGTGGCCGCTCGTCTCGACGAATTCGAGAGCCCGCGCTGCGACTGGGCGCGCGCGCCGGCGGCAAGTCTGCTCGTTCGCCTCGAAACAGAGACCACGGCGGCGCGAATCGATGCAACCATCGTGGCACTTCGAGACCAACTCTACCCGCGCTGGACACTCACGGTCCTCGGAACCTCGGAAGACGCCGAGGTCAACGGCCGGCTCAATTCGTGGCTGACCAAGGACGCCAGGCTTGCGGTGCGCGGCGAACGGATGGAACTCGATGGAGAAGACACGGATTTTGTTGCCTTCGTGGAATTTGGCGACCGTCTCGCGCCGCATGCGCTCGCATGCTTTATCGAGGCGAGCCAGAGGGCACCGGATGCCTTGGTGCTTTATTGCGACGAGGAGACCGCGACGGCGGCACGCCAGGCGCCAATATTCAAACCGGATTGGAGCGCCCATTTGCAAGCCGTAAGGCCCTACGTTGGGCGATTGATGTTGACCAGGCTCGGCCATGCACGCCGCCGGATTGGATTGGCGAAAGTCCCCGTCCTTGAGACCGGCTTTGTCCAAAACGTCCTCCATGGTCTGGGGCGTCGCGACGTTCGCCATATCAGGCGTTTTCTCGTGCGGACGCGACGAAGACGCCGCGAAGAGCAGGACGTAACCGCGGCAAGCGAGCCTCGTCGCGCGCGGGAGCCGGAACCAACCGTAACAATCGTGATGGCGACGCGCAACAATCAGGCGTTCTTGCGCCGGACGCTTTCCGGCATTTTGGAGAAAACCCGGTTCGCCCAGCTCGATCTCGTCATCGTCGACAATGGCAGCACCGAACCGCGCGCTCTGAGCCTGCTGCAATCTGCCGCCAAGGACTCGCGCGTCACGCTGCTGCGTGCTCCGGGGCCATTCAATTTCGCGGCCTTGAACAATCTCGGTGCCGCCCAGGCGCGGGGCGACGTCATTGTTTTCTTGAATAACGACATGAAAATCATCGAGCCCGAATGGCTCCGCGAGCTTGCGGAACGGGCCATCGACCCACAAGTTGGCGCTGTCGGCTGCAAGCTCCTTTATCCGGACGGACGAATTCAGCACGCCGGAGTAGTCGTCGGTTTTGGCGAAGGGGTCGGGCATTTCGATGCTGGGCTCCGCGACGGGGGGCAGGGCTGGCTCGGCCGCAATCTACTCCTTCACGAGGCATCGGCGGTCACCGGAGCGTGCCTTGCCGTTGAGCGGGCAAAATTCGCTGCCGCCGGCGGGTTCGATGCCGTTCATCTCCCGATTGAATACAACGACATAGACCTTTGCCTGCGGCTCGAGGAGCTCGGGTTCGCGACCCTTTGGACGCCGTTCGCGCGTGTCGTTCATTTCGAATCGGCAACCCGCGGCAAGGCGACTTTCCGGCGTCTCGACACGCACGCGGCCGAGCGCGCCTACTTCCGCCAGCGCTGGGCCGATCGGCTGCGTGACGATCCTTTCTTTCATCCCGGTCTCTCGCTCGTCAGCTTATCGGCCGCCCTCGCCTGAGATGACGCAATTCGTTGCCGGGTTTGCAAAAAGAGCGTTATCTGGCGGCATGGTCCAAGGGGCATTCGACGGGCGGCCGGTTTGCGACCGGGTTGGCGGCCCGGAGCTGCGTGGAGCAGCAATGGGCGGATCTGGCGTGAATCCCGAAGCAAAAGAGGCGCCGGCGCCGGAAGCCGCGAGTCCTTCCGGTGCAAGGCCGGCCGTGCCGGCCGGGGCGCAGCCCGGATCGCCGGAAAACCCGGGCGCGTCCCATCCAACGGGTGGTGGCGGCGCCGATGAATCGGCGGCGCGCGAGCGGGCGGCGATCACCCGCAGTCTTTTCATTATGCAAGATCATTTAGCTGAACTCGACGCGCGGCTGGCGCGTCTCGAACCGTTGCTGCGGGCGGGCTCCTTGGCGCGAACCGGGCTTCGCGGTCTGGCGGGGATTTTCCGGTTTCCGATCAAGCTCGCGGCCCTGATTTTGCATTGGCGCGAGACCGGCCGCCGCATCAAGGACGCGCGTTTTCGCAGCGAACGGCTGGTTTTCGATTCCTCGCGGAGCGTGTTTATGCGCAGGGTCGATTTTCCCGCGTTCGCGGGACATTTGCGGCACTCATTTGGTTTTTTGCCGCCCGCCGTCTATCGAGTCGAGCCCCGCCAGAGGCTCGCTCTTGCCCGGCGGCCGAGGATTCTGCATGCGATCGCCAATGTCTGGGTCGGAGGCTCGACGCAGATTGTCGTCGATCTTCACAATCATCTTGGGCACCGCTTCGAAATGAAGGTCGTGACATCCGCCTTGCCTGCCCATGGTTCTCACAAGGGGATGTCGATCGATGTTGTGCCAAAACCCAATTCAAATCATCTTGTGCGCTCAATATTCAGCCGCTTCCGGCCGAACATCGTGCATGTTCATTACTGGGGCGATGTGGACGAATCGTGGTACAAGACGATTTTTGAGATCGCGGCTGAATTCGGATGTCCGATATTGCAAAACATCAATACGCCGGTTGCTCCCTTCGCGGGCGTGCGTGTCGATCGCAATGTCTTCGTATCGCACAGCGTCCTTGACCAATTCGGCTCGACCGTTCCGGCAAGCGTCATCCGCCCTGGCATCGACCTCGACCAGTTTGCGCCGCCGGCCGTCATGGATCCCCACGCGTTCGATAGCATCGGAATGATTTACAGGCTCGAAAGCGACAAGCTGGACAAGGATGCGATCGAATTATTCCTAGCGATTGCCGAAAGACGGCCAAGAACACGCATCGTCATCATCGGCGATGGATCCTTGTTCGCGCATTTCCGGTCGCGCGTCGAGCAGGAAGCCAGGCTTTCGCAATTTGAATTTACCGGCTACGTCCCTTACGAGGACCTGTCGGCGCAATTTGCGCGGTTCAAGACTTTTATTGCGCCGGTACGGCGGGAGAGTTTCGGTCAGGTGATCCCTTTCGCCATGTGTGCCGGATTGGCGGTCGCGGGCTACAAGATCGGCGCGGTGCCGGAAATCCTCGGCGATACGCGGACTCTCGGGGAAACTCTCGACGAAACGGTGGAAATCGTGACCTTGCTTCTCGACGATCCCAAGCGGATCGCGGCTATCGGCGAACGCAATCGCGCGCTCGCGCTTGAACGGTTTTCGGTGGAGGATATGGCGATCCGCTATTTCCAGCTCTACCGGGACCTTGCGCCGCGAGAAGTCGAACTTCTAAGCGGGCTTCCAGACGCGGTTTATTTTCCCCTTTAACGAGTGCCATAATTATGACGGTGAGAGCCCTCGTTACGGGCGCCAGCGGCTTTCTCGGCCGAGCCCTCGTCCCAGCTCTGTTGGCCGGGGGCGAAAGCGTGGTCGCGACCGGCCGCAAAACCTGCCCCTTTGCGCCGCATCCGCGCCTGATCTGGCGGCAGGCCGATCTCGCCGATCCGGCCGCGCCGCTGGCCGCAATCCTGCGCGGCGTCGATACTATCTATCATTTGAGCTGGTCGACGATCCCCGCCGATTCCAATCTAGCGCCTTCCGAAGACGCACGGATCAACATTGTTGGGTCCTTGCGCTTGCTCGAAAGCGTCGAGCGTGGAACAAGTCCGCGGTTCATATTCGCGTCCTCCGGTGGCACGGTCTATGGGCGGCTCGTTAAGGCGCCAGCGCCGGAGGAGCATCCGCTGAGGCCCCTGTCCGCGTATGGCGTGTCAAAACGGTCGGTCGAAGCCTATCTCGATCTTTTTGCGTCATTTGGCGCCATTAGGCCGGTGTCGCTCAGGATCGGAAATCTGTTTGGCCCGGGACAGGAAACCGGGCGGCTTTTCGGCGCCGTCTCCCATTTCAGCAAACGCGCGCTCGCGGGCGTCCCGATCCACATGTTTGGCGATGGCGCGGTCGTGCGCGACTACGTCTATATCGACGACGCCGTGGAAGCGCTGATGTGCGCCGGGCACACCGAAGAGTCCTCCGCCGCGTTCAACATTGGCAGCGGGAAAGGCCGTTCGCTGAACGACATCGTTGCCGTTCTTCAGACGCATTTGGCTAAGCCGATCATGGTCGAGCGCGAGCCAGGACGGCCGTTCGACGTGCCGGTCTCGGTGCTCGATTCGGCCAAAGCCCGGCGCGAACTCGGCTGGTCGGCGCGCGTTTCCTTCGAGGAAGGCGTCGCAAGAACCCTCGCAAGCATGGCAAAAGCCGTACCATGAAAATCGCGCTCTATGTCCATTGCTTTTTCCCGCGTCATTTTTACGGCACGGAGGCCTATACCCTGAGCCTTGCGAAAGAACTGGCCGCGGCCGGGCATGAACCTGTCGTGGTGTCGGCGACATTGGCCGGCGAACCGGGCCAAAAAAACGTCATCGAAGAGTATATTCACGAAGGCGTTCGCGTTGTCTCGATCGACAAGAATCTTTTCCCGAACCACCGTGTTCGCGACAGCTACGAGCAGCCTGCCCTGCGGCATCTCCATGAGCGTCTGCTTCGCCGGCTGCGGCCCGATGTCATTCATGTCTGCCATCTGATCAGCCACACGACGGCATTGCTCGACGTGGCGCGGCGGATGGATATTCCGGTGTTTGCCACGCTGACCGATTTTTTCGGGTTTTGCTACAATAACCAACTTGAAAGTGCGGAAGGGGCTCTTTGCGAGGGGCCGGACGCGGAGCGCGCCAATTGCATCGCCTGTTTTCTTAAGCTTGCGGGCTCGCGTCCGAACGCCGAATTCATCGCCAAGCTTGGCGGACACCCGGTTGTGCGGGCTGCCGTCTCACGCCAACTCGCTAAGCTCGGCCGCCGCGAGCGAGAGCCCTTCACCATCAGCTCCTTCGCTCCGAACGACATCGTCCTGCGGCCCGGTATTCTGCACCGCGCGATGGAGGTTTATCGCGAGGCCATGGCGCCTACCCTCTTCCTGAAGCACGCCTATGAGCACAATGGTTTTCCCGCGCCATTGCGCCTCAGCCATTTCGGTATCGAAATCGATCGCGCGCCCAAACCGGCGCGGCGCGATGGCGGCGCGGTGAGGCTCGGCTTCATCGGCCAGTTTTCCCCGCACAAGGGAGCGCATCTCCTGGTCGAGGCCTTACGCGCCAGCGGCCGCGTCAATCTTTCGCTGAGCCTATGGGGGCCGCACGATCAAGACCCCGCATATTACGCCAAATTGCTGCGGCTCGCGGAGGGGCTACAGGTCAAATTTCCGGGAATTTTGCCACGGGCGGAACTGGCGGAGGCTTTTGGCGCGCTGGACTACCTCGCAATTCCGTCCACTTGGTACGAGAACAGTCCACTCATTCTTTTGCAGGCCTTGGCGACGCATACGCCGGTTATCGTGGCGGATGTGGCCGGGATGACGGAATTCGTCGAAAACGGCGTAAATGGATTTCATTTCGCGCGCGGCAATCTCGGTAGCCTTACCGGCATATTACGTAAAGTCGCGGACGAGCCCGGTCTCGCCAGCGAGATGGGCGCCGCTAGCTCATACGAGAGGGTTCCGGCCGATATGGCCCGTGATCTCCTCGCACTCTATGCGGCGCATGGTCTCGTTGCGCCCAATTAGCGCCGTTCCGAGGCGCCGGCGGGAAAGCCGGTGGAGCGATCCCGTGTTGCCGACGCGGCGTTGTCACATCGCGCGGGGAGTCCCTTGCATCCCTTGGTTATGACAACGGATGACTTTACCTGGGCTGGTGATTTATCGACGCGGTTTGGACAAAATGGTCAGTTACGGTTTCCGCTTCACAAGAGGCCAGTCACGACCTCCAGGAACGGGCCGTCCTAAGACGCCCCCGATGGCGGTTCGAAATCGCATGGGACGCATGGTGTGATTGCATCAAAAACCGATTCCGGTGACACAAAAAAGCCTGGCGCGCTTGCCGCGATGCACGCGGCCGCTCTCGAACGCGCCGCGATGGCCTCGGAGGAATTGCGCCGCTCGGCGCGCTCGGTGCGGCTAGCCAACGCAAGGACCGTCTCGCGGACAAGCTGGGCCGTCACCGCGCGAATCGCCTATCAGACCTTCAGTCCAATCCGGCGATCTCGCGCTGGCCTATTCGGGTTTCTGGCTTTTTTCGCCACGCCGGCCGCGGTGGCGGTTGTTTATTTCTCACTCATTGCTTCGAGCCAATACACATCGGAGGCGCGTTTTGCGGTCAGAGGCGGCGCGCGGCCGCCCATAGACACAATCTCGGCTCTGACCGGTCTTGCATCCTTCACGCAGGTGCAGGATTCTCTCATCGTTGCGAATTACGTGAAAAGCCAGGCCCTGGTCGAAGCGCTCGATCGCCAGCTTGACCTTCGCGCGATCTTTGGACGCGACGGAATCGACTGGATTTCCCGGTTTAATGCCGGTGATCCGATCGAAGATCTCGTCAAATATTGGAAATGGCACATCAAAACGTCGATCGAAGCGCCGTCCGGGATCGTGACGATGCGGGTAAGTGCATTTTCGCCGGAAGAGGCGCTCAGAATCGCCAACGCGACGGTCGATTTGAGCGAGCGCCTGGTGAACGGGCTTTCGGCCCGCGCGCGCCAAGACGCGGTGACCGAAGCAGAAGCGGAACTTGCGCGCGCCGAAACCCGCCTGACCAATGCGCTCGCGACCATGCGCGATCTCCGTAACCAGCAATCGACGCTCGATCCGCAACGCACGGCCGAGGGAATCGGCCGCTTGATCTCGGAGCTCCGCCTGGAAAAAATCCGCCTCGAACAGGAACTTACGGCCTCGAAGCGGGGCGATGTCAGCGATTCAGCGCCGCAGGTCCAGATCATGCGCACGCGCGTCGACGTGATCGGCGAACAGATTACCGGCCTCGAGCAGCTCTTGACTTCGCAAGACGATACGAAGCCCGGTACAATCGCCGGAAAGATTACTCGCTTCGACGAGTTCGAGCTTGAGCAGCAGATCGCCGAAAAACAATATACGCTGGCCGCCGCCGCCCTCGAGCGCGCCCGTGTCAACGCGGAAGGAAAACACGTCTATCTCGCGACGTTTGTCCATCCGGTTCTTGCACGGAAATCAACCAATCCAAAACGAGTCCTTTTCAGCTTGCTTGGAATAGCCGCGGCCGCCTTGCTTTATGCGATTGGCATGGCTCTATGGCGGGCGGCGCTCCGCAAGCTCGGGACATGATGGCACGCCATGATCCGGCTTTCCCACGTGTCAAAATTTTACAGAACGGAGAACCATCGGAAGGTGGTTCTCGACGATGTGACGTATTTGTTCGATGCGCAGTACACCTACGGCATCTTCGGCTCGAACGGGGC
>JBOHJT010000029.1:0-18860 GCA_050728715.1 Methylocella sp. | reverse complement strand
GCAGTGGTTATACGGCCAGGCACCACGTGATATGTCAGCACGCTTGTAAGCTGTTCCTTGTTCTCGGGCTTCAGCAATGTATCGACCGTGCCCGGGGGAAGCTGGGCAAAAGCCTCGTTGGTCGGCGCAAAAACCGTGAAAGGACCGGGGCCTTCCAAAGTGCCGACGAGGCCCGCAGCCTTGACCGCCGCGACGAGGGTGGTGTTATCCTTGGAGTGGACGGCATTCTGAATGATGTTCCTGCTCGGATACATGGCCGCGCCGCCGACCATTTTGGTCATTTCGGCGGAAGCGAAGCCAGACATGCCCGCGGCGGCGAGAAAAACCGAGGCGGCGAGCGTCTTGCGGTGGAATTTCATGATGTTTTCCTTTTCGGGATCGCCGGCTCATGCGTCCGGCATGCCGATCTTTACGGGAGCCGTGGCCGAAAAGTTTCAAGCGCGCTTAAATGCCCGCGAGCCGGTATCGCGGCGGCGGAAACGCCCGGCCAATCGATCATGCCGATCGCCGCATAGGCGGGCGCGCTCCCGCCACCGGCAAGGCTTGAACGCCATCGACGCCCTGCGCCCGCATCCATATGAGATCTTTCTCGATTATGACGTCTTGAGCGCGGATTTGCCGTAAAGGATCGGGAGAGCCTTCCGGCCGCCCGAGGCGACGGCCTCAAGCAGGCACACAAATCCGCGCTCGACTCAAACAGGACCGAATGACCCTTGCCATAAGGCCGTTTCCATCGCGAACCGATTCGCAACTTGAGATTGCTAACTTACGCTGTGTATCGCGCCGTTCACTCCACTAGGGAAGAACAAGCCAAAGTTGGGATTGACGCCGCCATAGACGATACTGAGAACCTGAGACGTGGTACGGGTGAACGCGATAGCGTTCTGGTCAGCGGGAACGATATTGGCACGGCCGTTCAGCACGATACCTTGATCATCGTTCGCGCCCGACAACTTTGCGCGCAGGGCCGAAATTTTTTGAACCGGGCCGAACAATTCGCGTTGGTAAAGAAGTGTGCGGACTAAACTCGCGTGATAAGCCTCAACCGCGAGGATGCCGGCAGCGGCGGAGAGATAGCCCTTGTTACTGAGTAGCGGCGCGGCGCCGTGGTAGGCCGTAACGCCAACGTCTTCGAAGATGAACGCCCCCAGCAAAAAATTTCTCTGAGTTTTGAAGGGGTCGAACGTGTCGTCCCGGTCATTATCCCCATCGAAGAGGCCAGCTGCTCTCGCCAGTGTCGTAAAGCTCGTTTTCAGATCAATCTGCGGTTCAGCAACTGCCAAGGAACCGAGCGCCGAGCGCAAGAATAACACATGCGCTTCCTCGTCCCTCGCAATCTCTTGCGCGTATTGCTGCAAGGCAGAACTTTCGAACGGCACTTTGCTGCCCCCGATAACTTTCCCCTGAGTGCCGAGACCCGTGGTGTCGTTGCTGGGCAGCCCTCGCCCGGTTACGGCCCGCAGATAGTATTCAGCTTCCAAGTATTCCAAATTGAGTGCAAAATTGAGGACATCGGCGTCGCCGCCCGCTGCAAGGGCCGGTTCCGGGAACCCTGCGGTGAGCGCTCCCGCCGCGGCGGCCGCAAACCCGACGCCTTTCACCATGCGCCTTCGGTCCATCGGCCAAGCAAGTTCGTCGTTCTTGTCGTTCGAGTCTTTCGGATCCATTTGAGTTGTTCCTTCCGCTGGAACGGTGTAATTTTGAATTGGAGGAGTTCGACTTGCTGGTGCGACTCGTGCGTGGCCGTGTCGCACGGTAGATACGGCGTGCGAGGCGAAAAAGTTTTGGGCCGCCAATCACAAAAGATTGACTCTTCTTCGTGTCGCGGGCGGCGCGGAACAAAACAACTGGACACATTACGAGCGGCAGCTCGAGGTAACTTTTCCAATATGCCCGTGGCGTGAGATGGTGAAAATTATGCCCGTGGCGTGAGCGGCTGAAAAAAAGGGCGGCCATTAGGCCGCCCCCGATCATTTCCTTCGGGATAAACTCACAACGAATAATACATGTCGAATTCGACCGGGTGCGGGGTCATCTCGCAGCGCATCACCTCGCCCATTTTCAATTCGATGTAGCTGTCGATGATGTCGTCGTCGAAAACGCCGCCTGCCTTGAGAAAAGCGCGATCCTTGTCCAGATTGCCGAGGGCGTCGCGCAGCGAGCCGCAGACGGTTGGGATTTTCTTTAGTTCCTTTGGCGGCAGATCGTAGAGATCCTTGTCCATCGCCTGGCCCGGATCCGTCTTGTTCAGGATCCCGTCGAGACCCGCCATCAGCATCGCGGAGAAGGCGAGGTAAGGATTGGCCGCCGGATCTGGGAAGCGCACTTCGACGCGCTTCGCCTTGGGGTCGGGCGAGTACATGGGGATACGACAGGAAGCCGAGCGATTGCGCGCCGAATAGGCGAGGAGGACCGGCGCCTCGTAGCCAGGCACCAGCCGCTTGTAGGAATTCGTTGTCGGGTTGGTGAAGGCATTCAGCGTCCGGGCATGCTTGATGATCCCGCCGATGTAATAAAGGCATTCCTGGCTGAGATCGGAATATTTGCTGCCGGCGAATACCGGCTTGCCGCCTTTCCAGATCGATTGATGGACATGCATTCCCGAACCATTGTCGCCGAACACCGGCTTCGGCATGAAGGTCGCCGACTTGCCGTAGCTTTGCGCCACCTGCTGGATGCAATATTTGTAGACCTGAAGGTGATCGGCTATCGTCGTCAGCGGCCCGAACTTCAGCCCGAGCTCATGCTGCGCCGAACCCACCTCGTGGTGGTGCTTTTCGACCCTGGCACCCATCTGCGCCATTGCGGCGAGCATTTCGCCACGCATGTCCTGCGCCGAATCTTGCGGCGGCACGGGGAAATAGCCGCCCTTGGTGCGCATCCGGTGACCGAGATTGCCTCCCTCGTAAGGTGTGTCCGAATTCGACGGAAATTCGGCCGAATCGAGGATAAAGCCGGTGTTATAGGGATCGCAACTGAAACGGACGTCGTCGAAGACGAAGAACTCGGCCTCGGGACCGAAGTAGGCGGTATCGCCGATCCCTGTGGAAGCCACATAGGCTTCGGCCTTCTTGGCGATGCCGCGCGGATCGCGGTTATAAGGCGCGCGCGTCGTGGGTTCGAGAATGTCGCATATGATCGACATCGTGGGCGCCGCGAAAAAAGGATCGATCGCCGCCGTTGCCGGATCCGGCATTAGGGTCATGTCGGATTCATGGATTGCCCTCCAGCCGGCGATTGACGAACCGTCGAACCCCAAACCTTCGGCAAACACATCCTCGTTGAAGATCGTCACGTCGAAAGTGACATGCTGCCACTTGCCGCGCGGGTCCGTAAAGCGGAGATCGACAAATTTTACGTCTTGGTCCTTGAGCGACTTGAGTACATCCTTGGCGGTCTTCATTTCTTACCCTCTCTTCTTGGAACTAAGCGTATTGGGCGTGAAGCGGGGATTTGGTTTGCACGATTTCGCCGCAATCCAAGGAATCAAATTGCGTCCGTTCCGGTTTCCCCGGTCCGGATGCGGATCGCGTTTTCCACCTCCGAGATGAATATTTTTCCGTCTCCGATCCGTCCCGTTTGCGCGGCTTTTCGGATCGCATCGGCGGCGAGAACGGCGGTGGCGCTGGAAACGATCACTTCGATTTTCACCTTGGGCAGAAAATCGACGATATATTCCGCCCCGCGATAAAGCTCGGTGTGGCCCTTTTGCCGGCCGAAGCCCTTAACTTCCGTGACGGTGATCCCGGAGACGCCCGCTTCGCGCAGCGCCTCCTTCACTTCATCGAGTTTGAAAGGTTTGATAATTGCCTCGATTTTCTTCATCGGCATTTTTTTTGGACTTTATTGTTGCGGTGTCCCGGTAAACCGGAAAATAGCGTGCAAGCTGCACTTTGGACCGGCTCATAGCACCTGCCAAGCCAATCTGCCAAGGAAAACTGACCGAGCGCCGCCGGGGGCATACCAAAATGGCTGTCCCGTGACGAGTTAAGCTATTACGCAAATTGCGGGCCAAGAATCCGGGCCGCGAGCCGGCGAAGTTGCAATACACCGCCGGCACAGCCTCGTTTTCACTGAAACAAACATCAATCCGGCTGCTGCGGGCGAACAGCGTTCCCCGCGCGGCGCAAGCACGCGAGGCACTCTTAATCTTACGAGCAGCGCTTTTGTTCGTCCGCGGCCAGGGTCGATCCGCCGCCGCCCGGCGCCGTCAATCGCGGCCCCCTATCAAAGACCTCGCGGAGACGACACGAGGCGGCGCTTTCCGCCGCGGGAACGTTGCGCCGGGAACACCACGCCAGTGTTGCGTATTCTCCCTTGCTGCGGCAACTGTCACGCTTTCACCGCGAAGGACCCGCCGGATTTGCTTGACGCCAAACACGCTTGCCACTGCGCACTTGGGCGAACAAAAAGATCCACCGCGTGTCGACGCCACGCGGTGGATCCTATCGTGTTTCTATTGAGTACTTTTATTCCACTGCTTCGAGAACGACCCGCCGCTCGCGGATGGTTCGAGGCTTTTCCGCCGTCGCAAACAGTGTCGCGCTGACGCCGGAGCCAAGAAGCTGGAGGGAGATTTCCTTTCCGTTGCCGAATTTAATTCCATCGCGATAGGCGCCGTGTTCGAGCCGCGCGAAGATAACTTGCTCCTCGTCCTTGACGCCGAGGCGCGTTTGGAGATCGCTCGATATTCCTTCGAGCTTGAGATGCGTATCGTATTGAACGCAGACTGCCGTCGTGCAATCGCCAGGCGAGGCGAGACCAATGCTTCCCGAAGGAAAGCGGGTGGTCACATATTTCTCGGACTCGCGTGCAGGCCGGGAGGCGTACATTTCAAGCGAATAGTCACACATTTGTGTCACTCCTAGATGTCTCGAGACGGTTGCATCCCCTTCCGTGCGTAGCCCCGCCCGCCGGTGCACTACTGAAGACCGGGCCGGCTTCGGAAATACGGGATGGGTAGCCCCCCAAGAAGGGAGGGGGAAGCGTGGAAGCCTCTCAGGGCCAGACGGCTCGATCCTGGAGAAAAACGCTAGCGCATGCCGCGTTGGACCCAGCCACATCCGGCGGCCGCCGGATGCTCCACTTAGGCATCGAACGCTCGGAAACAGATCAAGGTTTCAAGCCATTCGCGCTTTCCAATATGCTAACGCAACCTTATGCCACGTCAAGCCTTTTTGCTGCCGCGATTAATTTTAATGTTGGCAGCTCGTGGCTTCCTGGCTTTTCTTTGCGAGGGGACGGAAGTTAACATTTGTTTCGCGCCACCGGAAGATCGGGGCGCGCGCCCCACTCCGCCCAGGAGCCATCATAAAGCGCGACATCGCTCTTCCCCATGCTTGCCAGCGCAAGCAAAAGAATCGCGGCGGTCACGCCAGAGCCGCAAGTGGTGATCACCGGGAGTTCAACATCCACGCCAGCCTGCGCCATGAGGGTCTTGACTTCGTCCTTCGGTTTAATCTCGCCTGATTGGACCACCGCGCGCCAAGGCAGATTGAGACTGCCGGGAATGTGGCCCAAGCGCAATCCCGGACGTGGCTCGGGTGCCATGCCTCTGAACCGCGCGGACGCTCGCGCATCGAGAATCTGCGCCGAACCGGCTTCGCTTGCCCGCTTCACCTTTTCGGCACCGGCAACGGAGGCGCTATCGAAATCCACGGTGAATGGCCGGGGCATGCGCCGCACGAGTCCCTGCTCGAGCGGGCGTCCCTCGGCCCGCCATCGTGACAACCCCCCCGCAAGGATTTTTACGTCCCGCGCGCCGAAGACTCGCAAAGTCCACCAGACGCGGGCTCCCCCTTGCAAGTTAGAGGCGTCGTAGACGACGAATCGCAAACCGTCGCCAAGGCCGAGCTTCTCCATTGCCTCGGCAAAGTTTTCGGGGTGTGGCAGCATATGCGGCAAATCCGTCGTACGATCGGCGATCGCATCGATGTCGAAGAAGACCGCGTTGGGGATGTGCCCTTCGAGATATTCCGCCTTGGCGTCGCGTTTTTCGTCGGGTAGGAAAAACGTGCCGTCGATGATCGCGACATCGGGCGCGCTTAAATTTTCCGCAAGCCACGTGGTCGAAACGAAGAACGAGTCTTGAGGGGTTGCTGCCATGTCTGCGTCTCACGCTTAACCTTACATTACATTCACGGCAGGCGCCGCTTCCGGCTAGTCGGTGCACATCGAGTAAGCTTAATCATATCAGTTGTTCATGCTCATCAATGAACGCCGCGCTCGCTGCGGCTCTCCGGAAAAAAGCGCGGTCGTTCCAAGCGCGTCAGTTACCGCACATCAGGGACGTGACCTTAGGCGGCGCTTCGGGGCTAGCAATCAACTGTTACCTTCACCTTGCCGAATAGGCATGGATATGTGCTGATGCGCAACCACCCAACAACCGTCTATCCTTCTCAGGCAAAAAGTGGCACGCACCCAGTCCTCAAAGGTTCTTCCGTTCTTCAATGTCCCGCCGCACTGAATGAAGCCATGCGCGAAAGCCACGTCGCTGCCCGCAGTGATCTTGAGGTCGCGAATCTCAAATAGACCCGGACCCTCAGTCTCAGGCTGCCATTCGTCCCAACTCTTCCGGTAGACGTCTGCCCCTTCATAGCTGAGCGGAGGCAATACATCGAAAACAACGACATCAGGCGCATGGTTGGCGAGAATCTCGTCGCGGTGCCCGTGCCGGGTTGCGTACGCCCACGCTTCCAATACCACACGGATTTGCTCTTCATCCCTTCGCTTGGTGTCATTCATTGCTTGCAACCTCTTGAGGGATTGTTGTCATGCCCGTGCCTCACACTTCTCACTTGGCGTTTCGCGGCAGGCGCGGCTTCCAGGTCCGCGTTTCACAAAATTTCACAAAATATAAATTGAATCATTTCAGTTTTCCATGCTCATGCGCATAATCGTCGAAGATGAGGGTATCCAGCGTTCCGCAATCAAGAATTTTATCCAACGGCAGCTTTCGTGGTATGGGCTGTCTCCATCTGCTTCGTCGTCTCGTTCCGGTCGAGCGGCCGGTTTACGACGCCTTGCTTGCCGTCGCGGGCATAAGACCGGAGCGGACGGCTGCCCGCCGAAGCCCCGCGTCACGGCGGATCAAAAGAGCGTGAGCTTCTCGATCCGGGCTTTGACGAGGGCGGCAAACCGTCTAAAGCCGGTGCAGCTAAAGTTAATTTAGCATACCGCATTATGGGAGGTTACGCATGCCGGTTCTGTCCGAAGTTTTGAAGGCCAACGAGACCTACGCCGCGAGTTTCGGCGCCAAATCGCAATTGGCAATGCCGCCGGCGCGGCGATTCGCCATCCTTACCTGCATGGACGCGCGTCTCGATCCCGCCAAATATGCCGGTCTTTCCGAAGGCGATGCGCATGTGATCCGCAACGCCGGCGGGCGGGCCAGCGACGATGCGATCCGCTCGCTGGTGATTTCCTATAAGCTGCTTGGCACGCGGGAATGGTTCGTCGTCCATCATTCCGATTGCGGCATGCTGACGTTCGACGACGAGATCATGACTGGGCTTCTCGAACAGAGCCTGGAAACCGCAACGGTCGACGAAAAAGGCTGGCACGATCATGGGCATGGCCCCGGCAGCGTGCACGGGCATTACGTGAACTGGCTGGCGTTCAAGGACGTTGCGGCAAGCGTGGTGGTGGACGTCAAATGCATCCGCTCGCACCCGCTGGTGCCCGGCCATATTCCGGTTTACGGCTATTACTTCGATGTGAAGACCGGCCGTCTGGTCGAGGTGCCGGAAGCAATGACCGCCGGCAAGGCCAAGGCCTGATTTATTACGGCTGATTTCGTTTGGCGGCCATTCAAACGAAGTCCGGCGTGAGCGACGGCTTGCGTTCCAGCCAGCCCGGAACCGGCAGATTTTTCGAGCGCAGGAATTCTGGATCGAAGAGTTTCGATTGATAGCGCGCGCCGGAATCGGCGAGGATGGTCACAATCTTGTGGCCGGGCCCAAGATCCTTGGCGAGACGGATCGCGCCCGCGACATTGATGCCTGACGAGCCGCCGAGCAGCAGGCCCTCGTGCTCGGCGAGATCGAACAGAATGGGCAAGGCTTCCTCATCGGAGATCTGATAGGCAAGATCTACCGGTGCATCCTTGAGATTGGCGGTGATCCGGCCTTGGCCAATTCCTTCGGTGATCGAAGAGCCGCAGGATTTCAGCTCGCCGCTCGTGTAATAGGAATAGAGGGCGGCCCCCAAGGGATCGGCAATCGCGATCTTGATATTGGGGTTTTTGGCCTTCAGCGCCATGCCGACGCCGGCAAGCGTTCCGCCAGTCCCGACGGAGCAAGCGAAACCATCGACCTGGCCTTCTGTTTGCGCCCAAATCTCCGGCCCAGTCGTCTCGAAGTGGCCCTGGCGGTTGGCGATATTGTCGAACTGATTGGCCCAGATCGCGCCGGCCGGATATGCCTTGGCAAGCCGTAGGGCGAGGCGGCCGGAGAGTTTCACGTAATTATTGGGATCGGAATAGGCGACCGCCGGAACCTCGATTAGCTCGGCGCCTTGCAGGCGCAGCAGGTCCTTTTTCTCCTGGCTCTGGGTGTCGGGAATAACGATCACGGTCTTGTAGCCCAAGGCATTGGCGACGAGCGCGAGACCGATTCCGGTATTGCCCGCTGTACCCTCGACGATCATTCCGCCCGGCTGCAAGCTCCCGCGCGCGATCGCGTCGTTGACGATGGCGAGCGCCGCGCGGTCCTTTACCGATCCGCCGGGGTTCATGAACTCCGCCTTGCCCAGAATGGTGCAGCCGGTCAGTTCCGACGCTTGGCGCAGTTTGATGAGAGGAGTTGCCCCGATCGCTTCGATGACGTTTTCTGGAAAGCTCATTTCGGTGAAGGGCCCGTGCCGGTGCTTTTAGAAGTATAGGGTCCGCCAGCTCATTCTGTCGAGCGCCGGAGCCGACTCTGATGCGCATGGCGGAAGCGCCGCATATTGCCGGGGAACGCACCGTTAAGGGAAGTGGATTCATATGCCGAACATCGAAGAACTCTTCAAGCGCCGCCATCGCGACTGGGAGATCATCATCATCATCTGTGTTGTTTGCGTTAGTATCGCCGGTTCAAACTCAGGGGCTTTCCGTTGTTCGCGTTGGTTGACGAGGTCGACCAGATTGGCGCTGGCGCGGGCGCTGGCGCCGCCGCGCCGATGGCGAGATGCGTCTTGCCTCCTGAGCGAAGCGCATCAAATGCTCTTGACGTGCGGACAGTTGTCGCAAGGGGCCTGTCCCTATGAAGATTCCGTTGCGCTTAGAGCGCTCCCGATCAAATGGAATCATTTGATCGACAAGGGCGCGGCTCAAAATCACGGCGTTGGCGCATGTCAAACGCGAAAAGACCGCGCAACTTTTTTAAGGACATGCTCGGGCGTCCAGGGAGGCGCCGGCGGCCGGTTCGCGCATCTCGCCCGCTTCGGCCGGGGACACTGATAGCGGGTAAAAAGGGGGTCGCATTTGGACGCGAAAATCGCCCCTCGGGGGATCATTATTGCGCGCGAATTTACAGCGATGCGCGGGACCAGGCCGGGTGCCCGCCTATCCGAACGCCGCCGCCCGTGGTCCCGCCGCTCGCGTGCGTCCGTCCTGGGCACGGAGAGGGAGCTCGGCCCATGCTGCTCCGTCCCCGGCAGAAACTGTTCGTCGAGTGCAAGGTCGCGGCGCTCACGCGCTATGCCCACGCGGCCGGCTTCGGGTCGACCGGTGCGGGCAAGACGATCATGCAGTCGGCGACGGCCGGCGTGATTGTTGGCGGCACCGGCGCCAAGTTCTGTGTCCAACCAAATATTTCTAAGCAACGGTGCCTGCAAAAACGAGTTCAGAGCGCGAGAGAATCGATCGTGTCCGCGCCTGTCGAAACGGTGTAGGATTCAGCCGGCAACAGAAAGCCCGTCACGCTTCGCCGCTTGTCGAGCCAGAGCGCAGCCTTTTTCACGTCGTCAGGCGTGACCGCCTCGATCCGCGCGGACCATTGCGCGACATCCTCAAGGCCGAGGCCCGCCGCGAGCGAGGCGCCATACCAGTGCGCCAGCGTCGCCTGATTATCCTGGGCGTAGACTGCCTCGGCGACGAGACGGGTTTTGGCGCGGTTAACATCCGCCTCTTGGACCCCGTGCGCGGCGCGGGCGATCACGGCATCGATCGCGGCATCGATAGTCGCAAGGCTAACGCCCGGCGCCGGCATCGCGAAGACGTAGAAACGCGTGTCGTCGACCGCCGTGCCCTGATATTGCGCCCCTGCCGCAACCGCGAGCTTGCCGTCCATGACCAAGATCTTGAACAATTGGCTCGTCTGGCCGCCGCCAAGCAGATGGGCGAGAACTTCCAGCGCCTCGGCCTCGCCGGGCGCGGCCGACTTATAGGACGGCACCAGAAAAACGCTTTGATGCGATGGCTGCTCCACCTTTTCGTCAAAGAGCGTCACGAGACGATGCGCGCGCGGCTCGGGCTCGCGTGGACGAAACCGTTTCGGCGGCTCGCCACGGGCGGGAACGGGACCGTAGTATTTTTCCGCGAGGCCGATGGCATCCTTTGCGTCTACATCGCCGGCCACGACGAGAATCGCGTTTTCGGGGGTATAGAAACGATCGTAATAGGCGAGCGCGTCGACCCGCTCGAGGCTTTCGATCTCATGGCTCCAGCCGATAATCGGCTTGCCGTAGGGATGCTGCGTAAACAGCGCCGCCTGCACGGCTTCATTGAGTTGGTTGGACGGGTCGGAATCGGTGCGCATCCGCCGTTCCTCAAGTACGACATCGCGCTCGGTCCCAACCACCTCGCCGGTCAGGACAAGGTTCTTCATCCGGTCGGCCTCATATTCCATGCAGACGGCTAAGTGCTCCTTGGCGAGGCGCTGGAAATAGGCGGTATAGTCATTGGAGGTAAAGGCATTCTCCTGGCCGCCGAGGTCCGCGACAAGCTCTGAAAATTTGCCTTGCGGATTGGCCTTGGTGCCCTTGAACATCAAATGTTCGAGGAAATGCGCAATGCCGGACTTGCCCGGCGGATCGTCGGCGGAGCCGTTGCGATACCAAACCATATGCGTCACGACAGGCGCGCGACGATCTGGGATGACGACGATATCCAGGCCATTTGCGAGATTTGCCTGCGCAATCGCCGACCCTATCGGTTTGCCTTGCGTTTGCGCCGAAGGGTTTAGAAAGACGCTCTCCCGCGCCGCCGCGGTTTCATCAAAAGTCATTCCGTCCATCGCCTTCAAAGGCGGCCCATCGCTGTCGTGAAAACGCGCGGGAGTACCGCTTAGCCCTTCGCCGCCTCTCAAGAGGGAAGGTTTATCCAAATATAGGATGGAATTTCAAAAAACGGCAAAGTTTTGTCCGGCCGCGCCGGTTGAGCAGCTTCTAACGCGTCCCCGGCGTCCGGATGCAAACCGCCAATGAAGGTAGCGGGGTCAATTGTCGACCGAGGTTTTGGGACGCTGCGACCGGATATAGGCTCCCGGATCGGCGGCGTCCGGCTGGTCTTTCGGCGCTTCGATGGTCGCCTTTGCGACCCCTGTCGCCTGTCTGTAGCCCGCCGGTGGCTCGGTCAGATATTTGCGCGGCGGCTCCGGTCCCGGCTGGACGGTATCCGAGTGAAAGCCGGTCACGATGGACTTCAGAACTTTCCAAGGCGTATAGAGGCATATTGGCGTCCCGGCGCCCGCCTCACATTCGTCGGGGGGGCCATCCGAGGGCAGTGGGCCGCGGCCTTGCTGCAACTCGGTCTGGGACATTTCGACCCGCGAATTTGGCGTCAACTGCGGCGCGGGCCTTCGCGAATCCAACGCCGCGCGGCGCTCTGCGGCAATATCGGGATCTTTTGGCCATGCTGGGCCGCGTACCGCCTCTTTCGGCGGCGGCAAATCGATGCGCGGCGGAACGACGATCGGCGCCCTGGCTCGGTAATCGATCGAGCCTTGCTCCTTGTCGAACTGCATGCCGATGAATCCGAGCACCGAATTGAACATATTGGTGTCTTCCTCCGCCCGCGCCGGCGTCACGCTGGAAAATCCCGCAACGGACAGGAAAGCGGCCGCGGCTGTCACCAAGCCAAGCCTATGCCGGAACACCACGTCGAAGACCATAAAGTCTAGCCTCTTCATTCTCGAAACGCACCGCAAATTTTTGAGACGCTCCGCAAAACCGCGATGTCCAAAATGCTTCCCACGCACCCTACCGTCATTATTCTATCCGAGTTCAGGGCTTTATTCTATCCGAGTTCAGGGCTTTTTGGAGGCGGCTGGCGGGCAATAAAGCGTCATTCCCCGGCGGCGCGCTTGATCTCACGCGACTTGTTTGCGGAGGCAAGGGAGTCGCAAATCAGGAGCGCGACGCCGGCAACGATCGCGGCATCCGCGAGATTGAAGACATACCAGGAGAATGAACCGATATGAAAATGGTAGAAATCGGCGACAAACCCATAGGCCAGACGGTCATAGGCATTGCCGAGCGCGCCGCCGACAATAAAGCCAAGACCCAAGGCGGCGGTTTTCGTCCCCGCGCGCCATAGCCAGAGGCCGAGGAAAGCCGTGGCCGCAAGCGTAACGATAAGAAGGCCAAGCCGTTCCATCCCGTTTTGCGCGCGCAACAGGGAATAAGAGATGCCGGGGTTTTTGACATAGATCACATCGAAGAAAGGCGCGAGACGGACCGGCTGGCGCGCTTCGATTCCATAGACATAGATAAGCCAAAGCTTGTTCGCCTGGTCGGCGGCGAGCGTCGCACCCATCGCCCATAATCCGAGAAAACGCGGCTTCATGGCCATTGTCCCAAAGCCCGCAATTCCCGCAAAGCCCGCGCATCGCGAGGACTTACATCGGGAAATTCAGGATCGCCGCCAACGAGCGGGGAAATTTTCCAGGATCGCGCACATTTTCTCCCTTCGGCCCGGGCTGGCAGAACGGCGACACCGGGGGTGCCGGAGAGCCGGAAAGCGCCCGTTGGTCCCTCTCCAGCCTCGATTTCGATATTCGAGGTGATGCAGGCTTCGGCGAAATCGATTGTCCCAAGAACGGCGCGCAAGCCAGCGTCCGCGACAAAGACCCTTGGCGCCGCCTCAAGCGAGGAACCGATCCGCTTTTGCGCCCGCTCGATCTCCAACGCCCCGGTGACGACCGAACGGACGCGGCGGATTTTCTCCCATTTTTCGGCAAGCGCATCATTGCGCCAAGCTGGTGGAATTTCCGGGAACGGTTCGAGATGTACCGAGACCGCTTCCGGGTAACGCGAAAGCCACGCCTCTTCCGAGGTGAAGACAAGGACCGGCGCGAGCCATAGGGTTACGGAACGGAAAATCTGCTCGATCGCTTCGAGGGCGGCGCGGCGCTTACCGCTCGAAGGTGATTCGCAATAGAGCGTGTCCTTGCGAATGTCGAAATAAAAGGCCGAAAGATCGGTGTTGAGGAAGGGCGTCAAGCGCGCGACAACGCGCTTATAATCAAATTGCGCATAGGCATCGCGGATCTCGCCATCGAGTTCGGCGAGGCGATGCAGCATGAGTCTTTCGAGCTCGCCCATCGCCTCGACGCCAGCCGTGTTCGCCGGATCGTAGTGAGCGAGCGAGCCGAGCATCCAGCGGATCGTGTTGCGGAGCTTTCTATAGGTCTCGACAAACGTTTTGAGAATCTCCGGCCCGATGCGCACGTCATCGGAATAGTCGGAGGCCGCCACCCAAAGCCGCAAAATATCGGCGCCGGCATCCTTGATGACGGTTTGCGGCGCCACGACATTTCGGAGCGATTTTGACATCTTCTGGCCCTTCTCGTCGAGAAAGAAACCATGGGTCAGAACCGTGTCGTAAGGCGCGCGCCCGCGCGTGCCGCAGGATTCAAGGAGCGAGGACTGGAACCAGCCGCGATGCTGGTCGGAGCCTTCGAGATACATGATTTCGTCCGCGCCGCCGTCGCGCATCCGGTGAATGCCGGCAAGACCAGGGAAGTGCACCGGATCGTCCAGCGTGAAGGCATGGGTCGAGCCCGAATCGAACCAGACATCAAGCACGTCGTCGATTTTTTCATAATTCTCCGGGTCATGCTCGGGTGCGAGGAAGCGCGCGGCCGCGCCTTGCATGTACCAGGCGTCCGCGCCCTCTTGCTCGAAGGCATTGGCGATGCGCCGGTTGACCTTCTCGTCGATAAGGATTTCCTTGGTGTCCTTATCGACAAAGATCGCGATCGGCACGCCCCAGGCGCGCTGGCGCGAGACCACCCAATCCGGGCGATTGGCGATCATGCCGGTGATGCGGTTTTCGCCAGCGGGGGGATACCATTTCGTCAACGCGATCTCGCGCAGGGCAATCCTGCGAAGTGTCTGCCAACCCTCGATAGGCTTATCGAGCGCAATAAACCATTGCGGCGTGTTGCGGAAGATGACCGGCTTTTTGGAACGCCAAGAATGCGGATATTGGTGTTTTAATTTTCCCCGCGCGAGCAGGTTGCCTGCCTCGATGAGGGCCTTGATAACGGCCTCGTTGGCGTCGCCCTTATTGCCCTTGTCGTCGATGACGCGGCGGCCTTCGAACCCCGGCGCTTCCTTTGTGAAGAAACCGTCGGCATCGACCGTGTAGGGGATACGCGGTTCGATTTCGAGTTCGTTTAGGAAACTCCGGTTCTCGGTCCAAACGTCGAAGTCGTCGCGGCCATGACTGGGCGCGGTATGGACAAAACCTGTACCCGTGTCCTCGGTGACATGTTCGCCGTCGAAAAGCGGGATCTTAAACTTGTAATCCGGAATGGTCGTTGCCAGAGGATGTGAGCACCTGATGTCCCTGAGGACACCAGCCGACACATCCTTCTCACGTTGGAAGCCTTCGACCTTCGCGGCCTTAAAAACGCTTTCCGCAAGTTTGTCCGCAAGAATATATGTGCTGCCCGCCTTGGCCCAATTATCTGGCCGCGCGGCAGTGACGCGGTAGAGCCCATAAGCGATCCTGGATGAGAAACTGATCGCGCGATTGGCCGGAAGCGTCCAGGGTGTTGTGGTCCAGATAACGATTGCTGTTCCCTCCGGCAGCAAAGCATGGGAGACCGGCATAGGCTCGTTCGGGTCAAGTGGTTTGCCGTGCGATAGCCATGGAATTCCGTCTTTGGGGATCGGAAACGCCACATAAATCGCATCGCTAACGATGTCCTCGTATTCCACCTCCGCCTCGGCGAGCGCGGTTTTTTCCACAACGCTCCACATCACCGGCTTCGAGCCGCGATAAAGCGTGCCGTTGGCCGCGAATTTCATGATTTCCCGCGCGATCTGGGCTTCGGCTGGAAAGCTCATCGTGAGATAGGGATGCTCCCAATCCCCGATGACCCCGAGGCGCTGGAATTCCTCGCTTTGAATGGCAACCCAATGTTCGGCAAAAGCGCGGCATTCGCGGCGGAACTCATTGATGGGCACGGCGTCCTTGTTCCTGCCTTTGGCGCGATAGTTTTCCTCGATCTTCCATTCGATCGGCAGGCCGTGACAATCCCAGCCCGGCACATAGTTTGAGTCCTTGCCGAGCATCCGTTGCGATCGGGTGACGAGGTCTTTCAGAATCTTGTTCAGCGCATGGCCGGTATGAATATTGCCGTTGGCATAGGGCGGCCCGTCATGCAGGACGAATTTGGGCCTCCCCCGCCCTACCTCGGAAAGACGCCCGTAAAGCCCTATTTCTTGCCAGCGGGCGAGCAGCTCCGGCTCTTTCTTCGGCAGTTGGCCTCGCATCGGAAAATCGGTGCGCGGCAGGAAAAGGCTCCTTGAATAATCGGGAGGGTTTCCCGCAAGGCTCTCGCCGCCCGCGCCGATTGTTTGTTTGTCCATGATTGTTTCAGGGGATCGTGACCATACGGGTCTTCTACCAACAGAAACAGGAGGAATAAAGTTTTTTAGGCGCAATGGCTAAAGCGCGGCAAATGGCCACGCCCGGCCCGAAAGTTGCGGATAAGCCGTAGGAGAGCGGAATGATTGTTGATTTTATTACGCAAGGGCGGGCTGTCTTTCCGGCGGATCGCCCGCCCGGGGCGCGCTTGTGTCCAGTTCGAGGCAATTTGCGTATGAAATTCTCATAAAAATCATCGTTGAATCCAGCCATGCCGATCCGTTGTCTCGATCCCGTTCTCATCGACCGCATCGCGGCGGGCGAGGTTGTCGAGCGGCCTTCCGCCGTCGTGAAGGAACTCGTCGAGAATGCGCTCGACGCGGGCGCGGCCCGCATCGATGTCGTGATCGAATCGGGCGGCCGGCGGCTCATCCGCGTCATCGACGATGGCAGCGGGATGCCGAGGGACGATCTCGGCCTCGCGGTCGAGCGCCATGCGACATCGAAACTGCCAACGGGCGACCTTTCCCAAATCGCGACGCTCGGTTTTCGCGGCGAGGCCTTGCCATCGATCGGCTCGGTCGCGGCGCTCGACATTTTTTCCCGTGCGCAAGGCTCGCCGCACGGATTCTCTATCCGCGTCGTTCAGGGCAGGAAACACGCTCTTGCTCCTTGCGGCCTGCCGCAAGGAACAAAAGTCGAGGTCCGCGATCTTTTCGCCGCGACCCCCGCGCGGTTGAAATTCCTAAAGAGCGACCGCGCGGAGGCCCGCGCCTGCGCCGATGCCGTGCAGCGCCTCGCGATGGCGCACAAGGAGGTTCGCTTCACTTTTGCCGGCACGGAAACCGCGGGCTTCGATTATTTCGCGCGGGCCGAGGGCGACGACGCTTTGCTGGCGAGGCTGGCCGATGTCGTTGGCGAGGAGTTTCGCGCCAATGCGCTCCGCGTCGACGCGGCACGGGAAGGTTTTCGCCTCAACGGCTACGCCGGGCTGCCGACCTGGCACAAGGCGAATGCGCAGGCGCAATATCTCTTTGTCAACGGGCGGCCGGTCCGCGACAAGCTTTTGTCCGGCGCCGTGCGCGCGGCCTACATGGATTATCTGCCGCAAGGCCGCCATCCGGCGCTCGTCTTGTTTGTTGGGTGCGATCCGCGCGAGGTCGATGTCAATGTGCATCCGGCCAAGGCCGAAGTGCGGTTTCGCGATTCCGGCCTCGTGCGCGGGCTTCTGATCGGTGCCTTGAAGCAGAGTTTGCAAGCGGCCCTCCATCGCGCGACTCCCGCTCATGGCGCCAGCGCGCATGATTTTCTCGCGCGGCGCGCGAGTCAAACGAGCGCGGCGCCCGTCTATCGTTCCCACGCCGCCGCTTGGGATTGGCGGAAATCTCCGGCCTATCCGGGGTTTGCCGAGGGCGCGGCGCAAACATCCGCCGATCTTGCGCTCGTTGGCGAGACGCTTTCCGCCGATACGCGCGCGCATGAGCAGCCACCCGCGCCAGAAGATCTCGAATCGCCGCTCGGCGCCGCGCGGGCGCAGATCCACGATACCTATATTGTTGCCCAGACCCGTGATGGGATCGTCATTGTCGATCAGCACGCCGCGCATGAGCGGCTTTTATACGAAAGCCTGAAGGAGGCCCGCGCGGGCAAGAACGTCGCGCGCCAGGCGCTGCTCATTCCGGCGATCGTCGAACTGGGACAAACCGATGTGGAACGGATCGAGGACGCGGGCGCCTTGCTCGCGGAATTCGGTCTCGTTGTCGAGCCTTTCGGCCCGGGCGCGGTCGCGGTGCATGAAATGCCCGCTTTGTTGAAACGCGGCGACGCGGCAGGGCTCGTTCGCGATCTCGCCGCCGCGCTTGGCGAGGACGAGCGCGCGTCCGCGCCGCTCGAGAAGCGGCTCGATCATGTGCTCGCGACGATCGCCTGCCACCATTCGGTGCGCTCGGGCCGCCGTCTCGGCGGCGACGAAATGAACGCGCTGTTGCGCGAGATGGAGCGCACGCCTGGCTGCGGCCAATGCAATCACGGCCGTCCGACCTATGTCGAACTGAAGCTCGCCGACGTCGAGAAACTGTTTGGACGCAGATAGTTCAACGCGCGCCATCCTTCAGGAGAGGAGACCGACCTTTCCAATTGCTAGAGCATCTGCTTTGGTCAAGCCGGATTCGGCGTCCAGGTTCTACCGCTCTTCAGAAGAGCGTTGGCAAGAACGAGCAGCTTTCGCATGATAGCCGTGAGCGCGGCCTTCGCGGCCTTTCCGGCGGCGACGAGCCGCGCGGCTTTGGCTTTCATGCCGGGGGATTGAAGCGCGCGGCAACGAGGGCTGGCATGGAGAGGGCCTTGCGGAGGCTGGCCCGGCCGCCGCGAATGAAGGCGCGGCCAGTCCAGCGTCCGGAAGGGCGCGCGACGGGAGCAAGGCCGACGAGGCTTGCGGCCCGCGCGGTTTCAAGAACACCTCCTGAGCTCGCCGAAGGATCGACCGGGTTGAAGTCAGGCGAGCAGCGCGGCAGGAAACGCAGCGCGGCGCTCTTGACCTCGATCGCTTTCCTGATTTTGGGGCTCTTGCGCGAGCCGGGCTGAGCACGCCGGATGCCCTTGGCGGGCGGAGAGTTGCCGATCAAGACGAAGTCTACCTCCGGGAGTGTCGGAGCAAGCGCCTCTTTGACATCCGGAAAAGCATTCCCCATTGATCGGCGGAGCAACCGTGGCAAGCGGTTGCGGAGGGCCATCGAGCGTGAAAGGAGCCGTGACGCCATCATGGCGAAGCGCGGCGATGACGTCTTCCAACGGCCGTGTGGCACCATGGCATAAAGCCGCCGGCCGCGCCGGCATCGTCCATGCGTGGGCGCCATGCTGGTCCTGAGCCTGTCGAAGGATTGCCCAGGGGTGAGCAGGCCGCGGGAGTTTCACCAACGGCCTCTCGCGGAACGGTGCGTACCTCTCGATTCACACCGCTCCCATCAGGTGAACGTGTAATAGTTGATATTTGATCGGACATTTGGTGGCATAAGGCGGAAGCGCGAGCCGAGGCCGGGCGCGGAGCTTCTCGGGATTGCGG
>JBOHJT010000028.1:0-19334 GCA_050728715.1 Methylocella sp. | reverse complement strand
TCGAAGCTCAAGCCATCGTCCAGCAACACCAGAGCGTTCGCCCGGCGCGCCAGCCGCTGCGCCGCCGAGCCGTCCCGCGCCAAGGCGATCAGGTCGGCGCGGTCTTCAGGCGGCGGGAAGCCGGGGCTAACATGCCCGCCAGACGAATCCAAAAATCGTCGCATGACAAGCAATCCTTCGGATTTCCAAGGAGTCGGGGTATATCTGCACGAATTGATGGACGGCTTCCACGCCGAGCGCGTCATCGGCTCTTGGGTCGGTTTTTACAATCGCGAGAGGCCACATTCGGCGCTTCCCGACAAGACGCCCGCCGAGGCCTACACAGCCGGACCACCTGTGGAAATGATGGACAACACTGGCGCGTTGCCCACATCCTTCCGCTGGCCATACCTCCACAATCGCTTGGGAAGCGATTGCTCCGCCATCAAGCTTCGCTTGACGGAACCTTTGGCCAGCTTCGCCCATAGCCGCAACCGCAGCAACAGGATACGATAAATGCAATGAAAAGAGAGATTCTGGCGCCATGATCTTCAACGGAATACACCGTCGCCAAGCCGCCCGGCTGTCCAAACCACCAGGACCACGTTAATCCGCCCCTTCTTCATTGCAAGCCCCAACGCGACAGCGTCGGACTTTACGGGTGGGGTCGTGCGAAGCGCGAGGGGCGCATGAAAGACAAAAATGAATCAGCTCCACTTGGTCATAACACGCGCGATGGCCATGGTGCAAAATTGCGGAATCAACCCAACGCAACGCTCGGGAACATTCCGCGGCTCACGCGGCGAGAACGGCATTCCAAATTACCCTATCAGTGAGCGGTAGATTGCGATGGTTTCTTGCGCGGATGTGCTCCAATTGTAGCGCTTGGACGTCCATTGCCTCAGGTTCTCGCTCCACTCTTCCGAAACCTCAAAGGCGATCATCCGTTTAATCGCTTCCGCAAGGGAATCGACATTGCCCATCCTGAAATAGTGCCGCGCCGGAAGTTCTACCTCCAGATGCGGTTCGATATCGCTGACAAGAGTAGGCAGGCCATAGCTCAACGCTTCCAGCAAGGCGATGGGTAATCCCTCATGCGACGAGGGCAGAACGAACAATCCCGCATGACCGTAAAGCTCCCGCAACGCCAATCCCTCCTGAAATCCCGTCGTCACGACATTCCGCGTTTTTGCGGCAAGGTCTTCAATGGACTGGCAATAAGCGTCCAGGCGTATGCTTCCGCCGACCAGCACGAGCTTCCACCCCAGCAGATCCGCGCGCGTGAACGCAGCGATGAGGTCCAGATGCCGCTTCTCGGGGACCATGCGACTCACCATGAGGATATATTTGCGCGGTGTGAGCCGGAATTTTTCCAGTGCCTGACGGCTGGAAGGGACAACGCAAGGCTCCACACCATTCGGAATACACGCGGCCTCAAGCCCGTATTTTTTCCGCACATGCGCCTGCATTGTTCGGGAAACCGCGATCCGCTTGTTGGCGGAGCGCATCCCCAAGGCTTCGCCGAATCGTAATACGCTTTTGCCTATCGGTCCCCATTTTTGGCGGTCGTAATCCGCGCCATGGTGGGTCACGACGACTTTCAGGCCAAAAAACCGGGCCAGCGGCGTCAGCAAGGCCGGCCCGATGGCCTGAATGTGAAGCACGTCGGGTCTGCGGAACGCCGCGTACAGGATGGCCAGGAAAGTATGAACAATGGCTTCCATGCTAGTGGAACGCGGCGCCCACAATTTCACGAACTTGACACCGTTCCATTCGGATGGATGGCCGCCCCCGACATAAGGGGAGCGCAACGCGACCGTCACCCTGAAGCCTGCCGCGGCAATGGCCGGATAAAGATTCTGTGCGTGCGTCTCCACGCCTCCCTGCACCCCAGGAAATCCGCGTAGGCCAACAACCATCACATGGGCACCGCATTCGCTGATGGCGGGCAGAGCCGGATTCGAAATTGGCCCTTTGTTTCGCAATAGCGTGCTGAGCCGACGTGGAATCGATTCAACTGTTTGATCCTCTGGTGCCGGTGAGATTTGGCCTCGACGACCCCCTCGGTTGACCAACGGTTACCCCCGGCATTGAACTCATCTAGCTTGAAATTCCAGTCAGCCCTCTCAGCCAAAGGCGGGTCATTCATTGATATAATCGAGTTGCGGATAGTGTTCCGCCACCGTCTGGCGATTGCGATCCAGCTTGTTGCCTTTGTGCGCCGTGCCGAGATAAGAGGTGCGCGGGACCTGCTGCGTGGGTTTGACGTTGCCATAATCGATATAGTCCTCAAAGCAGATCGGTTTATTTAGAGTGACTTTCAGCTTGTTCTTCAGCACCCACATCATCGGCCGGGTCTTTGGCAATTGCGGGACGATCCGCGACCGCATGGCCGTGCGGGCGGTCGTAACCATCCAGCAGTTTTGAGTGCAGCAGGCGACCTTTTTGAGTCCTTCGCTCGCCAGATCGCTGTGCATGATTTCGCTCCAGCTCTGACGCGCCAGATTGCCAAGGGGAATATCCGAGCGCACATTGCACGCCCACACATCCGACCATGGATCGATGAACGCGAAGTCGCTTCCGGCGGTGCACGGGATAAGACGCTCGTGTCCAAGCACCTTCTCGATAAGCCCGAGATTCAAGTAGGCGCGGAACCAGTTCTTCACGTTGCGGCTCTTCAGCAATTCGGTGATAAGATTCTCGACGGGCTTCGCCACCGTGGTTCTGTCGTAGAAATGGTTGTCGTTTTTGTAGAACTGCCAGGCGTTGTGGAGTGTCGTCGTCGCCAGCTCGAAACCCTCGGACCGCGCAAACTTATAGACGTCCAGCAGTTGCCCGACATTCTCGTCCTGTATGACAAACGCAAATCCGAGGTCCGTGCCTCCGGCCTCCTTCAACATGCGCAGCCCGGCCACCTTGGTTTTATGGCCGTCCTTCTCGCCGCGGATTCGATTGCTAGTCTGTTCGTCGCCTTCGAGGCTGAAGCGAACCTTGATATTCGGATATTTCTTGATGATTGGAACCAGCCGCTCGGGGTGCAGGCCGTTGGAACTGAACTCCATGACCCGCGCCTTCGGGTACAGAATATCGGTCATCTCCGCGAGGTCGCGACGCAGCGTAGGCTCGCCGCCCGACACGTTCAGATTGTCAAATCCGCCGGGAAGCTTTGTCAGGGTTTCAAGCGTTATTTCCTGTTCTTGCGCGGTGGGGTACTTCCATACGTGGCACATTTGACAGCGCGAGTTGCAGCGAAAAGTCGATACGACAGTCAAGTCCATAGCTCAAATCTCCTAGTCGAGGGACGGGAAGTGTCCCCCTTGGCGCAACCGGCGTTAGCCCGCCGTCGAACCAAAAAAAGCTCGTATAGCACGAACGCGAAGAACTTGTTGAACTTTTCTTGAATTTCGCGGGCGCATAGATAATTTCGCGCGGGCACAGATGTTTGCCGAAGATGACTGCATGGTGAACATGCAAGATTGTGAACACAGAAGGAGGGAAGGGCGTGGCTGCATGGGAGCCTTCAAGTCGAGGATTTCGCATTGTCAAGAACGTTAAAAATGCGGTAGCTTCACCTTCGCTAGAGTCGTCATATTTATCTCTATGGTTCCAAAGCTCGCGCTCTGATGCGCAATGCTTGCGCCTTTGTCCAGACTTCCCTATCGAAGGGCTTTCGCCGGTCATTCTTGAAGCCAACATTCTCGGCGCGCCGATCAACCGCAGCGACATTCGATAGAACACTTTTGGCATCCATCGCCGAGCAGGGTCTTTATTTCCGGACCAGCGATGTCGACGATCTGACGGCGAAGTTGCAATGTGCGCACGACGAGCCCGAACGGCTGGCGGATCTGGCGAGGGTCGCCTCGGAGCCTGCCGCGGCATCTTAAGTTGGGGCAGGGTGGTCGATCAGCATGTGGCCTTTTTCAGGGGAAAGTAAGGAACAGGCGATACGGAAGGGGCCCATTGGACCGGGGGAGCAGAGTTGAATCGTGTCAAAAGGTCACGTGCTCTCGATGAATACGTACCACTATCCGAAGGGTGGTTCGGAGATGGTCTATTTTGCCCACGCCGCCCTTATGGAACGGCACGGGTGGACGAATTCGTTTTACGCCATGCACCACCCGGACAACCTGCCCTGTGTGGACAGCCAATATTTCGCGGAGCACGTCGATTTTGGCGCGTCGGCGTCGATCCGGGAAAAGGCGGTCGTCGCCGCGCGCATCATCTATTCGCTGGAAGCCCGGGCCAAGCTGGCGCGGCTCATCGATACGCGGAGGATCGATGTTGCCCATGTTCACAACATCTACCATCACTTGTCGCCGTCGGTGCTCGTGGAGCTGAAGCGGCGCGGCATTCCGGTGGTCATGACAGTGCACGATCTCAAGCTCGCCTGCCCGGCCTATACGATGCGGACCGGGTCCGGGGTATGCGAGCGCTGCAAGGGAGGCCGGGTCTGGAATGTCGCGATCCACCGCTGCATCAAAGGCAGCGTTGCCTTGAGCGGGCTGATCATGGTCGAGTCGGCCATCCACAAGGCGTTGCGGATCTACGCGCGGCATGTCGACCGAATCGTCACGCCGAGCGCCTTCTATCGCGAGAAACTGATCGAGTGGGGCTGGCCGGCCGAAAAGCTGGTGCATATTCCGAACTTCGTATCCGATGCGGCGCCGCCGGCCGCAACCCCATGCGGCGATCACCTTCTCTATTTTGGCCGCCTGACGCCGGAGAAGGGCATTGCGACGTTGATCGCGGCGGCGGCGGCCTCGGCTGTTCCTGTTCGTATCGCCGGGCGCGGACCGCAGGAGGAGGAGCTGCGCAGGCTCGCGCAGTCCCTCCGCGCTCCGGCCGTCTTCGTGGGCTTCCTGTCGGGCGACGCGCTCTGGGCCGAGGTCGATGCGGCACGGGCGATCGTACTGGCGTCCGAATGGTACGAGAATAGCCCGATGAGCGTCGTCGAAGCCTTTCAGCGCGGCAAGCCGCTGGTTGGCGCGCGGATCGGCGGCATTCCCGAGTTGATCGAGGAGGGACGGACCGGCTGGTCGTTCCGGGCCGGTGATGTCGCCGATCTTGCACGCGCTCTGACCCTGGCGCGCGACACCGGGGACGCCCAGCTCGCCGAGATGTCGGTCGCCTGCCGGCAGCTAGTTTCCCGCTATTTTTCCGAGCATGCCTATTTCGAGGCGATGAGCGCACTCTATGAGAAATTGCGAGCCTGAGGAGCCGAGGATTCGCGGAAATCCATAGCTCCCGGGGCCATGTGGCTTTCCGCCATGTCTGTATAGTTTATCTTGAGTTACAATGGCAATGTATTGCCGACTTGGACATTTGTCCGTTGCCACGGGCCAAACAATCCGCTGTTTTCTACGACCGGCACAAGATCCTTACGCTTGGCCCGGTGGCTCCAAGTTCCTCTAACACCCCAAGCAAACCCGTATCGGACAATCAATTATACTTGCTGTTACGAGACCTGTTGCCGGCGCTTACGCGTTAGCGAGCAGGACCTATAATCGGCAAGGTCCAGTTGACTAAGCGATTGGCGGCGGACTGGTCGCATGATTCTAGGCCGCTACTTGGGGTACGCAGAACGGATTCGAGGCCGCCGCGCGCGTCGCCTTCGTTCCGCCTTGTTTCATTCAACAATCGTTCAAGGCCCATACCGTAGCATCGCCCTCAACATTGGCTCTTCCGGCATCAGGATCATTATGAAAATCATTTCGAGGCTGCTCATCACCTGCTTCGCGCTGATCTCGCTCGCTCTCGCCTCGCCATTACGGGCAGAAGCGGAAAAACGCATCGCGTTCGTGGTCGGCAACGCCGCCTACCAGGTGGGTCCACTTGCCACGCCAGCCAATGACGCGGGCCTCGTTGCCCAGACACTGCAAGCAGCCGGCTTCGACGTCGCCGGCGCGCGCGATCTCGACGGCGAAGGGTTGCGCGCGGCGTTCCGGGACTTCCTCGACAAGGCTCAGGCATCGGGACCAGACACCGTCGCGTTCGTGTACCTCGGCGGTTATGGCGCGCAGCTCGATGGCGAGAACTATTTCGTGCCGGTGGACGCGAAGATCGCGGCTGCCCCGGACGTGGCGGTCGAGGCGCTGCGCGTCTCCGATTACACGAAGCGGCTCGCCGGGCTTTCCTTAAAGGCGAGCTTTATCGTCCTCGACGCAGCGAGAGTTTCCCCATTCGCCAAATCCGGGCAGCCCTTGGCCGGCGGATTGGCGCTCGCCGACGCCGAGCCGAACATGCTCATGGCTTTCAATGCCGCTCCAGGCACGGCCGCCCCCGCCGAGAGCGGGCCTTATGGCGCCTATGCGCGGGCGCTCACCGAAATGATCCGGGAAGGCGGCCTATCGCCAGGGGACGTCTTCGACGGGGTGCGTCTGCGCGTCAACGAAGCGACCAAAGGGGCGCAGGTGCCTTGGGACACATCGAGGATCGCGGCGCCCTTCGTCTTCTTTGAGCGGGCGGCGGACGCGCCGCCTCCCGCCCTCGCGCAGGAACGCGTCAACGCAATGCGGTCACGGCCGCTCCGCGACCTCGGGGCGCAGGACGCCTACGCCGCCGCGATCGAGCGCGATACGTGGCAAGGCTATGAGGAGTTTCTCGCCGCCTATCCAACCGACCCCTTGGCCAATCGTGTCCGTGCTCTCGTGGCCGCCCGCCGCGAGGCGATGACCTGGCGGCGAACCCGGCGGGTCAATACGCCGGACGCCTACTGGTCCTATCTCGACCGCTATCCGCGCGGCCCGCACGCGGACGACGCGCGCCGGCGCCTCGCGACATTGGCAGCTCCCGAGGAGCCGCCTCCGTCCTACTCGCCGATCGTTTACGACGTGCCGCCGCCGCCGCCCCCGGAGATCGTCTATGTCGATCGCCCGGTGCTTGTCTTCGACGATCCGGCGTTCGGCTTCGTGCCGCCGCCGCCAATCGTCTTCCTGGCTCCTCCGCCGGTTTATCTCGTCTCGTTCTTCTTGTTGCCGCCGCCGCCGCCGTTTGAACTTTTCGTGCTTCCATGCCCTATATTTGTGCCAGTCCCAGTTTGGATTAATCGGCCTCCCTATATCGTGCCACCTCCTCAAAACGTCATCTTCAACAACATCCACAACACGGTGATCGTCAACAACACGACAAACATTGTCACCGTCAAGAATCCGAGCGGGCAAATCGTATCGTCCACTCCGATCAAGGCAGCTGTCGCCGGCGCGGGCGTGGCAGCGGCGGTCGCCGCGACAGTCGCGCTTCCTCGATCCGTGGCCCAGAAGGCGACCTTGATTGGAGCTCCGGGATCCTCGAAGAACAAGCCCGGCCAGGCCGTACATGTGGTGCCTCCCGGCCAGCCGGGAGCATTGCCGTCAACCGGCTTGCCCGCCGGTCACGCATTGCCCGGCGCGAATGGCAAGCCGTTGCCAGGGCTTAGCGAAAAGCCCGTGTCGCCAACCCAACAAAAGTCCCAAGCGGCGGCGCCGGGCGCGCCTCTAAAGCCGCCGGGCGCGCCATCGCCGAACAAGCCGCGCGCGGTTCATGCCTTGCCAAGCGGCCAGCAGCTTCCCCCATTGCCCGGCGGGCATGCCGTGCCGAAAGGTACCAAGCGTGGCCGGATCACGCCGCCTGGAGTGCTTCCGCCTCCGGGACAGCAACCGCTGAAAAAACCACCCTTGGGCCAGCTTCCGCCGCAAAATGGACGCCCTCCGTCGGGGCCGAACGGCAAACCCGCGGTTCCGGGGCAGGGTCCCGCGATTGTGCCGGTACAGCAACAGCCCCACCAGCATCGGCCGCCGCCTCCGCCGCCGCAAACCTATCGGCCGGGGCCCCCGCCGCG
Organism: Methylocella sp.; assembly: GCA_050728715.1. Taxonomy (GTDB): domain Bacteria; phylum Pseudomonadota; class Alphaproteobacteria; order Rhizobiales; family Beijerinckiaceae; genus Methylocapsa. The sequence continues at coordinate 11,539 of JBOHJT010000028.1, read as the reverse complement.
GCAAACCTATCGGCCGCCGCCCCCGCCGCAGCAAACCTATCGGCCACCGCCCCCGCCGCGGCAAACCTATCGGCCGCCACCCCCGCCGCAGCAAACCTATCGGCCGCCGCCTCCGCCGCAGCAAACCTATCGGCCGCCGCCTCTGTCGCAGCAAACCTATCGGCCGCCGCCCCCGCCGCAGCAAACCTATCGGCCGCCGCCCCCGCAAAAATGCGGCCTGCCTGGCTTGCCGCCCTGCCACTGACGGCGTCCTAGCCCGGATTATTCACGCAGTGGGTGGCCAGATGTATCGCAAGTATTTGATAGAATGCATCATTTTGTTTCCAACCCAATTCCGCGTCAAGTCCCTGCCCCGGCTTGGCCTGGGCACTGGTGTGGGGTTCGGCATGCGAGTGGTAACCAGAGCCAAAAATGTTTACATGACGAACACCGGAGGATCGTCATGTCGAATTCAATCGTCATCACCCTGCCGCACCGCCTCGGTGCAGAAGAGGCGAAAAAGCGGATTGCCGGGGGAATAGAGCTTCTGCGCAGGGATTACATCGATAAACTCGCTTACAGCGAGGCCAATTGGAACGGCGACATGGCGAATTTGCGGGTCGTGGCTTTTGGACAGACCGCGACGGCGCAACTTTACGTCACGAACGATGCCTTGCGCGTTGAAGTGCAGCTTCCCTGGATCCTTGCCGCCTTGACCGGAAAGATCCAAGGCGTTCTCAAGAGCAACGCGGAGGAATCGCTGCGGATCGGGTATACCCCGCCAAAGACCTGAACGGGATGGCAAACGGCAAAAAGGTCCGCGCGAACTTTGCCGCGCACCCGTTATTTGATAGCGATCATCACATCGGAGGCTTTGATGACCGCGTAGACTTGGGTGCCTTTTTTGAGACCGAGCTCCTCGACCGCTTCGTTGGTGATCGAAGAGATTATGGTTTCGCCGCCTTTGAGTTCGATTTCGACATGCGTGGTGGTCGCACCCTTGTGAACTTCCTTGATCTTGCCTTCGAGGAGATTGCGCGCGGATATTTTCATTGTCAGTTGTTTGGATTTAAACCCCCGCCAACAGACGGGAAGAGGCTGTAGCCGTTTTTTTGTTCATAGGCTGACTCCTTAAAATGGGCATCCCCGATGGAGCAATCGCCCACTTTAAGGAGTCAGCCTATGAGCTACACAGGCGGGAATCACACGGTTTTTCACCATCGGTATCACATCGTCTGGATCACTAAGGTTCGCTACAAGGTGCTGGAAGGCGCATTGCGGGAGCGGATACGAACGGTTGTCCGGCAGGTGTGCAAGGAACCGGGCGTCCAGATCGTCTCCGGCGTTTTGTCACGAGAACGTGTCCATATGCTCGGAGAAATCCCGCCCCATATTCCCGGCAGCGACTTCGTCCGGCGCGGCAAGGAACAGTCTCGCATCGGGTGCAGATGGGGGTTCCCGGACTTGCCCATGCGCTACTGGGGGCGGCATTTCTGGGCTCGCTTTCCATCCCGAGCGGCAACATCACGGACGATGTCATACTTCAGTACCTTCGGGAGCACGAGCCTACCGGCGTCAGCCGGTGGGTATTCAGTGTTCATTGTTAATTGATCATTTAGAAAACGCTTACAATTTGATGGAGTGCTTGAATATTCCCCCTCCCCTTCGATATGGCGCACACTCCCATCGACTGTTCCGGGACGGGAAGCCGGGCCAGAGGAGGTATCGGCCAATAGCCTATCCACCGGCCGATTCGCTCGGTCCTGGTAAAAGGAGAGCAACAGCTCTACTGTCGGGTGCCGGTTTTCGATTCGCGCCGCCGTCGTGGCGCAACCGTCGTTTCCCTTTGGTTCAGGAGCTTGTCATGGCCGACATCAACGCAACCGTTTCCAACTTCCTTGAAAAACTATCCGCGATCCTCGAAAAACCTTACAACACGCTGGCGCTGGGCGCCGGTCTAACGTTCCTGCTTCTCCTTCTCTATCACGTCACCAACCTGGGAGACGGCTATTTCGGGGCGTTCTTCACGTTCCTGCATGTCGTCTCGGGCATCACGTGGATCGGTCTACTCTATTATTTCAACCTGGTGCAAATCCCCATTATGCCGCAGATTCCGCCGGAGCTGAAACCAGGCATTGGTAAGTATATCGCGCCCGAGGCGCTATTTTGGTTCCGGTGGTCAGCGCTCGCCACTGTGGTGACCGGCCTCATCGTGTTTTCCACCAGCAGCGCGGTCCACAACCTAACCATTATCACCGGCGGCATCCTCGGCCTCGTCATGGCCCTCAATGTTTGGTTCGTCAGCTGGCCGAACCAGAAGAAAGTGCTGGGCCTTGTTCCCGCCGACGACGACGCCAAGGCGCTGGCCGCGCGGCTCGCGATGCTGGCTTCGCGCGCCAATTTCGCCCTTTCGCTGCCGATGCTTTATTGCATGGTGACGGCGCGGCTTGTCGGGTGATTTTCGGTTCGATCCGCGATCGCGGTTGCGTGGCGCTTGTCACTGGCAAGCGCCGCGCGGCCTATTCCACCGTGACGCTTTTTGCGAGATTGCGCGGCTGGTCGGCGTCCTTCCCCATGACGACGGCGGTATGATAGGCGATCAATTGGACCGGCACCGCATAGACCATCGCCGCGAACTCCGGCGCGACATCCGGCATGACGATGGCGGCAGCGGCTTCGGTGGCAAAATCGCGGGCGAGACGGGCATTGCCAATCAGGATTAGCCTGCCGCCGCGGGCGGCGACTTCCTGCATGTTCGAGAGCGTTTTTTCGAGCACGGAGTCAATAGGAGCGATGACGATCACCGGCATGTCCTGGTCGACGAGCGCGATCGGCCCATGTTTCAGTTCCCCCGCCGCATAGCCTTCGGCATGAATATAGGAAATTTCCTTGAGTTTCAGCGCCCCTTCGAGCGCCAGGGGATAGGACGTGCCGCGGCCGAGATATAGCACGTCGCGGACCTTGGCGATTTCCCGCGCCAGGATTTCGACGGCGCTTTCACATTTGAGCGCTTGCGCGATGAGCCCCGGAATCGCCATGAGTTCGGAAACGAGCCGCGCCTCCACCTTCTCGTCGATGGTGTTGCGTACCTTGCCAAAGGCCAGCGCGAGGCAGGCGAGCACCGCGAGCTGACAGGTGAAGGCTTTCGTTGAAGCAACGCCGATTTCGGGGCCGGCAAGGGTCGGAGCAACAATGTCGCTCGCGCGCGCCATCGTCGAGGTCGCTTCATTGACCACCGATACGATCATCTGTCCCTTCGCCCTGGCGGCACGAAGAGATGCCAAGGTATCGGCCGTCTCCCCCGATTGCGAGACAAGGATGGTCAGCCCTCCTGGCTCAAGCGGCGGGTCGCGATAGCGAAACTCGGAGGCGATTTCGACATCGACGGGAAGCCGCGCAAATCGCTCGAACCAATATTTGGCGGTGAGTCCCGCGATGTATGCCGTGCCGCAACCGCAGATCGTCAGGCGCTGGAGAGCAACGATATCGACGGGCGGCGCGAAGGGCAGCGCCGCGCGGCCGGCCGGCATGTCGAGATAATGCCCTAGCGTGCGGGCTGCGACCTCCGGTTGTTCATGGATTTCCTTCGCCATGAAATGGCGGTAATTGCCCTTGTCGATCAGCGAGGCCGAGGCCGAAGACTTGACCTTTCGCCTCTCAGCCAACATGCCTTCGGCATTGTGAAAGCGCGCGGACATATGCGTCAGGACGACGGAGTCGCCATCCTCCAGATAGGCGATCGTGCAGGTGAAAGGGACCAGGGCAAGCGCATCGGAGCCAAGCAACATTTCGCCGGCATGTTCGCCTTCGCCAAATCCGACCGCAAGCGGCGCGCCGCTGCTGGCGCCGATCAATAGATCCTCCTCGCCCTCGAAGATCAGGGCGAGGGCGAAAGCACCCTTCAGGCGCGGCAGGCTCGAAGCCACGGCCTCGACCGGCGCCAAGCCGCCGCGCATGGTTTCGCTCACGAGATGGGCGATGACCTCGGAATCGGTCTCGGTCGAAAATTCATGGCCCTTGGCTTGCAGTTCGCCGCGCAACTCGCGGAAATTCTCGATAATGCCATTATGCACGACGCCGACATTCGCGCTGACATGCGGATGCGCGTTATTTTCGCTTGGCCTTCCATGCGTTGCCCAGCGGGTGTGGCCGATGCCGATCTTACCCGAAAGGGGTTCGGCGGCGAGAAGAAGCTCCAGATTTTTGAGTTTGCCGCTCGCCCGCCTCCGGGTCAGCCGGCCCGCTTCCAAAGTCGCGATACCAGCGGAATCATAGCCGCGATATTCGAGGCGCTTCAGCGCATCGAGAATGGAGCCGGCGACCGGACCCCGGCCCAGCATCCCAACGATTCCGCACATTAAAGGCCATCTTTCGTCTTGCGGTTGGGTTGAGCGTTCGCCGTCATCGGCTCATCCCCGGGATCGACATTGGAACCCATGGATTAAGAGCCGCTGGCCGGCTCGGAGATTTCCGGCTGCCTTGGCATGACAGGACCGCGCTCATTTCCGGTTCCTTTCCCGGAACGCCCTTGCCCAGCCGGGTTTTTCTATCTGGCCCGCGCGGGCCAGGCCCAGCGCATCGGGCGCGACGTCTTGCGTAATCACGGACCCCGATCCGACATAGGCACCATTACCGATCTTGACCGGCGCCACCAAGGCGCTATTCGACCCGATGAACGCATGCGCGCCAACTTCCGTGCGATATTTGGCGACGCCGTCGTAATTGCACGTAATCGTTCCCGCGCCGATATTCGTCCTGGCACCGATGCTCGCATCTCCAATGTAGCTCAAATGGTTAATCTTGGCGCCGGCGCCGACTTCCGAGGCCTTCACCTCGACGAAATTGCCGATATGCGCACCTTGCGCGAGGCCGGTCCCGGGGCGCAGCCTAGCGAACGGACCGACCGACACATTCAGGCCGATCGTCGCGCCCTCCAAATAGGAAAACGAGCGGATGAGGCTGCCTTCGCCGACAGTCACGCCCGGACCGAAGACCACGTGCGGCTCGACGACGGCGTCGCGGCCAAGCCGCGTGTCGAACGCCAAGGTCACGCTCGAAGGATCGATCAAGGTCGCGCCTTCCCGCATCGCTTGCGCTCGAAGCCGCGCCTGCAGGATGGCCTCGGCGGCGGCTAACTGCGCGCGATCGTTGACGCCCAGCACCTCGTCCTCGGCGGTTATCGCGGCAGAAACCGCTAAGCCGCGTGACCTCGCCACAGCGACGGCGTCGGTCAGGTAAAATTCCTTCTGGCAGTTGACATTGCCGATGGCATCGAGAAGCGCCAAGGCGTGGCGCCCGTCGAGCGCCATCAGACCGGCGTTGCAAATTTTGATTTCTCGCTCCTTCGCGCTCGCGTCGCGGTCCTCGCGAATGGCATTGAGGGCGCCGTCCTCCAGAATGAACCGTCCATAGCCCGCGGGCTCGCTTGCCTCGAATCCCAAGGCGGCGATTGCATTTTGGCCTCCCGCAAGCGCCTTGCGCATGGCGGCGAAAGTCTCGGGGCGAACCAGAGGCGTATCCGCGAAGACGACGAGAAGATCGTCATAACCCCTGCCGATCGCCTCGCGCGCGGCAAGCACCGCATGGGCGGTTCCAAGCCTCTCCTTCTGGATCGCGATTCCGGCATCGCGCACGATCGACTTGGCTTCCGCCATGACCGCGTCGTGGTTTGGACCCGCCACGACAACGGTCCGCTCGACGCCGGCTTCGACGAGCGAGCTTAAAACATGGGCGAGCATTGTGCGGCCGGCTAGCTGATGCAGCACCTTGGGCCGCGCCGAGCGCATCCGCGAACTCTCGCCGGCGGCGAGAACGATTGCTAGACATGTGCGGCCTTGAAAATGAAAGGAGACCATGAAACCTACTTCTCTGCGCGCGGAGGAGTCTCGCTCGCATCGCGGATGGGAAACGCCTAAAGCCACAAAACTGATAATTCGCGCACGCGCAACCTTGCCGGACCGCTCAAGGGAATTCAACCAAGCCTGGGCATTCTCCCGGGTCATGAAGCGCGGATCGGATCGAAACCGGAATAGCTTGGCGGCGTAAAAACACCTAAAAGGGAACTTACGTTCGCCCGGTTATCGTCTATGCAGATAAGACGAAAGCGTTTTCTAAAAGTGCGGCGCTATCAGGCGCCGGCTAAGCCGGATTCATGGTCGAGCGCCGGGAGGTTTTAAAGTTCGTCCTTGGCGGGATGGCAGGCGGGATCGCCGCCCGCGCCGGCATCGCCTCGCCCGCAAATGTCGCGACCCCCCCCGCCGCGCCGAAGGCTCCCCAGGGCTTCGCCTTGGGCGAGGCAACGCCTTTCGATTCAAAGATGGTCACCGACGCCGCCAGAAACTTGTCGAAACAACCATTCAAATTGCTTTCGGCCGACGTTCCGGAAGTGTTTCGCGACCTTGGCTACGAACAATATGCGGCCATTCGGCAGCGCCCGGGGGCGACGATCTGGGCGGCCGAGAATACCGGGTTCGCGATCGAGCCATTGCATCGTGGGTTTATCTTTTTGACCCCGATGGAAATCAATCTTGTCGCGGAAGGCAAAGCCCGCCGCGTCATTTATGATCCGGCGCTGTTTGACTTCGGCAAGCTCCCCGTCACCAAGAACCTTAGCGACATAGGTTTTTCCGGTTTTCGCGTGCTCGCGCAAGGCCAGGACGGTTTTTCCGAGCTCGCCATTTTCCAAGGCGCAAGTTTTTTTCGCGCCGTGGCGCACGGCCAAACTTTGGGCACCATGGCAAGGGCCATGTCGATCAGAACCGCCGACCCGCGCGGCGAGGAATTTCCGGCATTCCGCACGGTTTGGATCGAACGTCCGACGCTCGCCGCTGGCGCCCTCGTCATGCACGCGCTGATCAGTTCGGAAAGCGTGACCGGCGCCTATCGCTTTACCCTGCGGCCCGGCGAAGCCACGATCATCGACACGGAATGTGCTCTCTTCGCCAGGGCAGCGGTCGATAATTTGGGCCTTGCCACGATGAGCGCGACCCATCTCTTCGGACCGATCGACCAGCGCCACAATGATGATCTGCGTCCGAGCGTGAGCGAGGTAAGCGGCCTCCAGATGTTGACCGGCAAGGGGGAGTGGCTGTGGCGCCCGGTCGCGAATCGCGACACTTTGCAAATTTCGACCTTCGTCGATGAAAATCCACGCGGTTTCGGCTTTCTTCAACGTGACCGCAATTTCGATCATTACCAGGACGACGATCAGCACTTCGAGACCCGCCCCTCGCTGTGGATCGAACCGATCGGCGATTGGTCGGCGGGCGGCGTTCAACTCGTCGAAATTCCGTCCGAGTCCGAGGCCAACGACAATATCATCGGCTATTGGAAACCGAAGCAGCCGCTCGCCGGCGGCAGCGAAACGTTTGTTGCCTACCGGCAGTTCTGGTGCTGGAACCCGCCAGAGCAGCCGCCGCTAGCGATCGCCACGCAGTCGCGTTCGGGGCGGGGTTCGGCATCGAAACGCCGCCGTTTCATTGTTGAATTCGCCGGTGAAATTTTGAGCCTCCCGCAAAACGCCGAAGCCATGAAGCCGAATTTGAACGCTTCACCGGGATCGATAACCGCGGTTCGAACATTTACCTCGGCGGACAAAAAATCCTGCCGGATCCTGTTCGAACTCGATCCTGGGAACGAAGCCCTTTCGGAACTGCGCCTTGTGCTGGAGGCGGTCGGCAAACCCATAAGCGAGACTTGGCTTTATCGATGGACGCTCTGACCAATTCGCAGCCAACCGCGGCAGGGGTGACGCCGCTGCGCCCCGGAGAGAGTACGCTCGCGCCCGATGTCTTCGCCTGCGTGCCGCCCGAAGCGCCACTCGCGATGCCGGTGCAAAGTCTTACGCAGTTCAGCCGGGCCGAGCGGCATGGGAACGTCGCCCATCATCCGGTTTTCGGCTGCTGGCTCGCGCGGCTCCTTGTGTTCGGCGGCGGCCTGGGCTTGACTATCTATGGCGCCTGCGAAATGTACAAGGTAGTCGAGGTTGGTGGCGTGACGCCCCTCGAATGGGCGCTCCTTTTTCTCTTCGTCGCCAACTTTTCCTGGATCGCGCTCGCCTGCGCCAGCGCCCTGGCGGGGTTTATCTGGCTCTTGTTTTTCGCGCCGAAGCCGTCCTCGCCGCCGGTTGCGTTGCATCAACGCACGGCGATCGTCATGCCGGTCTACAACGAGACGCCGGCGCGGGTCTTTGGCGCGTTCGCGGCGATGTTCGAGGAGGTCGAGGCGAGCGGTCTCGGCGGCGCGTTCGAATGGTTCTTTCTTTCCGACACAACCGACCCGGAAATTTTTGTCGCCGAGGAGCAAACCTACCTTGCCATGCGGGAAAGGCTTGGCCCAGGCTGCCGCCTGTTCTACCGGCACCGGCCCCGGAACCTCAATCGAAAGTCCGGCAATATCGAGGATTTCGTCAGCCGCTGGGGCAGCCGCTACGAGCATCTGGTGGTGCTCGACGCCGACAGTTTGATGGCCGGCCATACCATTGTCGCGCTCGCCGCGGCCATGGAAGCAGACCCCGACGCGGGCATTATCCAAACGCGCCCGCTTGTCGTCAATCGCAACACATTATTTGCTCGCCTCCAGCAATTCGCGGCGCGCATCTATGGGCCGGTGATCGCCGCCGGCGTCTCAGTCTCGATGGGGCGCGACGGCAATTACTGGGGCCATAACGCGATCATTCGCACCAAGGCGTTCGCCGCGCATTGCGGCTTGCCGGTTTTGCGCGGGCGTCCTCCGTTCGGCGGCCATATCCTCAGCCATGATTTTGTCGAGGCGGCATTGATCCGGCGCGCCGGTTATGCCGTCTATATGCTGCCAAACCTTGGCGGCAGCTACGAAGAGTGTCCACCCTCGCTCATCGATCTTTCGGCGCGCGACCGGCGCTGGTGTCAGGGCAATCTACAGCATTTGCGGATACTGCCCGCGAAAGGCCTGCATCCGATGTCGCGGCAGCATTTCCTGACCGGCATCATGGCCTATGCCGCGTCGCCGTTTTGGATGGCCCAGCTAATTGTCGGTATCGTGCTCGTCCTCCAGGCAAGCTATATCAGGCCGGAATATTTCCCGAGCGGCTTCACCCTGTTCCCAGCCTGGCCGAGGTTCGATCCGCAAAGATCGCTCGAACTTTTCGCGCTTACCATGACGATTCTCCTGTTGCCAAAGATATTCGGTTTGGCGCTTGCCTTGATCCAAGGCGCGACCCGGCGCGGCGCCGGCGGCGCGGCGAGGCTCGTTTTGTCGGCAGCCTTCGAAATCGTCATGTCGGCGCTGCTCGCTCCGATCATGATGCTGATCCAGTCAGGTCACGTCATGCATTTCGCTTTCGGCTTCGATACCGGCTGGAACCCGCAACGGCGCGACGATGGCTCGATTCCATTTGCCGCCATAGTCGTGCGCCACCGCTCGCATGTTGCGATGGGCCTCTTGACCCTGGTCGCCGGCCTTTCGATCTCGCCTTCGCTGGTTGCCTGGATGTCGCCGACGATCCTCGGCCTCCTCCTGGCGATTTTCTTGTCTTGGGGCACCGGCCTTCGCAGTGTCGGCCTCGCCCTGCGCCGCGCCGGACTCTTGATCACTCCGGAAGAGCAGATATCGCCGCCGGTCGTCGCGCGCGCCAATTTCTTGGCAAATGAGCCCGCCCGCCTCAACAGCGAAGCCTTAAGCGGGCTTCACGCGCTTTATGCCGATCCGCGGTTCCGCGCGTTCCATGTGGCCTGCCTGCCACGCCGTCAAAAGCGCCGGAACGGCAATATTGCGCCGGAATGGGCGCTTGCCAATGCGAAGCTCTCGGACGCCGGAACCATCGATGAAGCGATTTCCTGGCTCCGGCCGAACGAACGCATGGCGATTTTGCAGGATCAAGCGCTCATCGCCCGTTTGGCACTATTGCCGCAACAGCCGCCGGGCGCGGACGCGGTCGCCGAGGCCGGGTGACTTTTGTCGGTTGAAGCGATCATGGTCTAAGCCTGCCTTCACGGTGTGGTCGACCGCGCAATTTCATTCAGCTCCGCCGGCTACGCTCTCATTGCAGGAGAGGTCGATTATGGACTAATATTACAAAGGAACCACTTGGTCGGAGCCGGTCAACGGGACGTATAAATGATGACGCGAACAGTGACTGACTGGTATCGGACACATTGGTTAGCAGTTGGTTGCGTCGCCGGGCCAGTGATCTTGGCGTTTTTGGCGCTTGACGGGGCCGCGTCCTTGCTGACATGGCGCGCTCTTCAAGAAGTCGATCCGACCTATCAATTCGCAACGGCCGAGCCGCCGGTTAATTTTTCTGTTCAGGCGCTCGATCTCTATGGACGAACGCTCTACGCAATCGCCAGCGGCTTCTTGTATCTCGCGTCGGCCGCCGCCTTCGCGTTCGGATTCGAGGTCGTGCGGAGGCGCGACGGTCTTCTGCGGGCGATTCTCGCGGCGGGCTTCTTCTTGGGGGTTGCCTATTTCATCGCCATGCATGCGTCGGCGATCGAGGATCTGCGGCCGCTGGTATTCGATCGAATTTTGGTCGCGGCCTATGCGCATTCATCCGCGCACATTCTTCCGACCGATGGCGCTGGGGTCGGAAAGTTTCTGCGTTGGCTCTTCTACTATGTCGATCCCGGTCCGGGGGCGACCGTTATGACTCTGGTGCGATTGAATTCCGTGATCGGTCTCGCCTCCGTGGGGATGCTTCTTTCAGCCTTGGCCAGCGTTGCGGTGCTGCGCGGCGACGAAAAACTAGCGCGCGAGGCCGCGCATCGGGATTTGCTCGAGCGGCTGAACATCATTCTCATGGTTCTCGCGTTGGGCGCGATCGTTCTGGTTGTCTCGGTCGCCGCTAGTAAATTGTTAATCGAATGGCCAACGTCCTTGTTGATAGAGTCGCAACAGAAAGCGATCGCCCCGCTCGCCAACGCGCTGAACTTGCTGTTCGGGGCTTTTTGCACATTGTGTTTGATCGCGTCTCTGGGGCCGGCGCTTGTCGCATTCAACCTGGACAGGTATGCATTTCGAAAAAATTTGCCCGCGACGACGCCGCCCCAGCACGCTGCAGTGGCGGAGACCGGCCTGACGAAGCGAGCATGGAGTGCCGCGGGAAAGGTGTCCGACGATCTCGAATTAGCGCCTTTGGCGCGGCTCGGCGCCGCCGTTGGCGTTCTCGCGCCGTTGCTGACGCCGCATGTGATGGAATGGCTGAGCTCAATCGTCCAAACTCATCCCTAGGCTATGCACTCACGGCAAGGTCGCCAGAAAGTCGCGGATCGCCGGCATGGTGATCTCGGGGCGTTCTTCCTGGGGCGCATGGCCGCAATCGTCGATCATGATCAGTTTCGATCCCTCGATCATTATGTTGAGCGTGATCGCAGTCGAAGGACGCACAATCTTGTCTTGCCTGCCCCAGATCAAGAGGGTCGGCTGCTTCAGCCGATGATACCGCTCGATCAGCCGGGGCACATCGTCGGGAATGATATGGCAGGCTGTCTCAAGCAGCGCGTGGCGCCCCTCCTTGGTTGCGAGGTTCCTCGCATAGATGTCGAATGCTTCCTCGGGGATGCGGCGGCGATCATAGAATACC
>JBOHJT010000027.1:0-19493 GCA_050728715.1 Methylocella sp. | reverse complement strand
CGGCTTCGGCGATCGTCGCCGATATCGCCGATATCGCGCTCGGCGTGCGCTCCACGCCGTTCGGATGGCCGGTGGCCTCGCTCAAGCCGGCGCCGCACGCGCCGATGCAGATGCACGAAGGCGGCTTTTATATCAGGCTTTCGGTGTTCGACCGGCCCGGCGCGGCAGCAGCAATCGCGACTCGCATGGCCGAGCGCGGGATTTCGCTCGAAAGCATCGTGCAACGCCGGCGCCCCGGCATCAAAATTGGTCCGGGCGGCGCGGTGCCGGTCCTTCTGATCACCCATGCGACGTATGAAAAATCCGTCCGCCAGGCGCTCGATGCCGCCGTCGCCGATGGATTCTTGGCCGAAAAGCCGCAGGTCATCCGGATCGAGCGGAGTGAGCTTTCCTGAGTGGTGCGCCAGATCCGCGAGCATGAGCGGTCATTGAGTGGAGCATTGGAGCGGATCGCGTTTAGGTAGACCCGCGTCCGGCATTGCGAAAATTGTTGAATAATGCTTCGGGAAAAAAGACATCGCGAGCAAATCCTCCCGTATCCCAGAGTGCACGGACGTTTCGGCGGGCCATTTCGCGAAGTGTATCTTGAGCTTTGCGAAAACCTCCTGAGCGGGCCGCAAGATCGATCGGATCGAGCTCCGGGCTTTAGGCCGGCAGGAAACACACGGCCGCACCCCCGGCTTCGATGGCGTTTCGAACGCCGGCGCGTTTGGCGGAACCGCGCCGAGCACTCCAAATGCCCCTAGCGGGCGGAGAGTTGTCCATCATCACGCTTTCATCACGCTTTCGCCAAATCGGCCAAAGTCGGCGGAGGGCCCGCACCTTGTCCGCGTGCCCGGCCATGGCATAGCGCTTATGGCCGCCGAATTTGCGGCGCCGGCACTCGCCTGTTGCAGCGAGCCGCCGCATCAGCTTGATCACCCAGCTCGCGCTGCCGTCGAGCCGTCGGCGTGCCACCTCGCGCCGTGACTGCCCGGAACGAACCGCCGGCACCATGCGTTCCGCGTAAATCCTGCGCATAGCGTCTTGCCATGCTGACTGGCCGCCTCCCAGCCAGCAGGGCGTGACTCGTGCTTCGCCCCGCTTGGGAATGCCCTCCCCGGGGCCACCTTCCTTGGACCTGCTCTAGAGGACAGGATCGTCAGGCAAGTCAAAAGCCGCCGCGCAACGCAGTCAACTCAAGTCCCGCAAATGGCGGAACACAATCACCCGCGAGACAAAGCCGGTGACCATCGCAATGCCCGCCGCGATGAGCGCGATGGCGGCATAGATATTCCCGCCGAGCGAAAAATCGCCGAACATGGTTTCCAACTGATCGCCGCCGGGGGTCGCCCGCAGCCACGCCGCTACGGTTCCCGACACGAAGAAGGCGAGAATTGCGAGCCCGCCGCCGATCGCGCCGCCGCGCAGGCCCAGCTGAAAAAAATGCCGCTGGAATTGGCGCGAAATATAGCTGTCGGCGGCGCCGACGAAATGCAGAACTTCGATGATCTCGCGATTGCCGGCCATCGCACCTTGGGTCGCGAAGCCGACCGCCAAAATCATCGCGGCGAGCACAAGGGCGAAGATCACCACGGCGGCGAAGACGACGCTCCTTGCCATGATCGCGAGACGCTTCAGCCAGAGGCGATGGTCGTCGACACTCGATCCCGGGATGGCTTCGGAGAGTTTTTTGCGCAGGACGGCGATATCCAAGCGTTCCTGTTTGTCGAGTGCGACGACGATGAGGCGCGGCACGGGCAACTCGGAAAGATCGAGACCGGAACCGAGCCAAGGTTGCAAGAGTTCCTCGGACTGCGCCTTGGTGTAGGCGCGAACCGAGGTGATCCCCGGCGTCGCGCGGGCGACTTCGACGGCTTTCGCCGAATCGGCGTCGAGGTCGCGGCCAGCCGTTGGGCGGATTTGAATTGTCATCTCGCGGGCGACCTCGTCCTGCCAGCCACGCGATGCGTCGCTTATCAGAATTGCCGCGCCGGCCGTAAGCGAGGCAAGAAAAGTCATGATGGCGACCACGGTTACAAGCGCGCGCCCGGCTATGGAGGCTTCGGGGACAAGCGCCATCTCGCTCTTCAAGCCGCGTTTGAGGCCAAGCCTTATGGTGCCGTGCGAATTCAATTGCCGCCCGTTTCCCGCCGCCGCTTGGGCGCGCCCGTGCGAAAAATGCTCAACCCACGCCTCAATCGTAAATATGGAGGCGGCCGTCGCCCAGAACCAGCCGGCGGGCGCTGTCGAACTGGTCCATCAAGCCGAGATCGTGCGTCGCGATCACTACTGACGTCCCGGTTTTGTGGAGTTCCGTGAAGAGCCGCAAAAGCCTGCGCGCCAAACTCGGATCAACATTGCCGGTCGGCTCGTCGGCCAGCAGCAGCTCGGGCCGCACGACGAGCGCGCGGGCAATGGCGGCGCGCTGCTTCTCGCCGCCGGACAGCACCGGCGGCAGAATGCGCATTCTTTCGCCGAGACCGACCCAGTGCAGGAGCTCCGTCACTTCGGCGCGATAGCTCGCCTCCTCCTTGCCGCGCACGCGGAGCGGAAGAGCGACGTTTTCATAGGTCGTCAAATGGTCGAGAAGCCGGAAATCCTGAAATACAACGCCTATCCGCCGTCTGAGACCGGTGATCGCGGCTTTGTCGAGAGTTAAGGCGTCGCTCCCGAAAAGGCCGATTGCGCCGCGAGTCGGTCGCAAGGACAAAAGCATGAGCCGCAAAAGCGTCGTCTTGCCGGCGCCGGAAGGACCGGTCAGGAATTGAAACGACCGCGGCGCGATGGCAAAGCTAATATCCTTCAGGATTTCCGCTCCCATACCGTAGCGCAAGCCGACATTTTCAAAAAGGACCAAGCAAGACCTCGTTCGCGGCGCCCCGGTGTTTCGCTTTTTAAAAGCTTACACTTTTGAGACAAATAAAGCGAAATTTCGAGCAAGCGGGCATATCGCGCGCCAACGCTCCGAATAGTCCATGGGTGGGACAGAGTTAGAGCGTGTCCCGAGTAGCCGCGCTTGCTCGAACCAGAAGCTGGCTTCGCTCAAAAACAGGTCGCGCAAAATGGCACGCCGAACCGTCGATGGCCCTGGGATGCATCGGATTAGCACGGCGACTTACCTCCAACCGAATGCTTCATTTACTTCCGCAATGCAGAATATGGTTTTATCTACTCGGGATACGAATTAGTGGCGGCGCGGGTTCAAGAGTCGGCGCGGGCGAAGACGCGGTCCGCAACAGGCCCTGCATTTTCTTGTGTTTGGCCACATAATAATAGCCGCTGCTGAAGAGCGCCGTGGCGCGGTCCTCGTTGCCGTCCGCTAGCCGGTAGGCATTGGCGAGATATGGGACGGCGTAAGTCAGGTTGATTTGCGGGTCGAGGAGCCCGCGCGATTCGCCTCTATACCCCATACCACGCGCCGTCGCATATTTGATCTGCATCAGGCCGAAGCAACGATTGTGGACGAGGCGCGGATTATACCGGCTTTCGCGCATCACGATGCGATGGACGAAGGCCTCCGGAACGCCGTGAGCCTTGGCCTCGCGGGCGATCATCTCGTCGTAAGCCGTTGGCCTCTCGACGGGACCAGCGGCTGCGGCCGAGACCATGAATAGCGCGGCGGCGGCACGCGACGGAATGCGCAACATCGGCAAAGCCTCCTTCCGCCGCATGGGCACGCGGATTGAGGCCACAAAATGATGCGCTCAGATCTGCCGTGCGATAAGCATGTTCTTGATTTCGGCGATCGCTTTCGCCGGGTTCAGGTCCTTGGGGCAAGCCTTGGCGCAATTTAGGATCGTGTGGCAGCGGTAGAGGCGGAAAGGATCCTCGACATTGTCGAGGCGTGCGCCGGCCGCTTCGTCGCGCGAATCGATGAGCCAGCGGTAGGCTTGCAACAACACGGCGGGGCCAAGATAGCGTTCGCCGTTCCACCAATAGCTCGGGCAGGATGTCGAGCAGCAGGCGCAAAGGATACATTCGTAAAGTCCGTCGAGTTTTGCGCGGTCCTGTGGCGTTTGAAGCCATTCTTTTTCTGGCGCTGGCGAAGTTGTTTGCAGCCAGGGCTCGATCGAGGCGTGCTGGGCGTAAAACACGGAGAGGTCCGGCACGAGATCTTTTACCACCGGCAAATGCGGCAAGGGATAGACTTTGACGGCGCCCTTGATGTCGTCCATGTGGCGGGTGCAGGCAAGCGTGTTTGTCCCGTCGATATTCATCGCGCAGGATCCGCAAATTCCTTCCCGGCAAGAGCGCCGGAAGGTGAGCGCCGGATCGATCTTGGATTTTATCCAAATCAGCGCATCGAGAACCATCGGGCCGCAATCGCTTCGATCGACGAAATAGGTGTCGACGCGCGGGTTTTGGGTGTCGTCCGGATTCCAGCGGTAAATCCGGAACTCCGTCTGACCTTTGGCGTCGCCGTGTTTCGGCCATGTCTTGCCGGTGCCGACGCGCGAATTTTTCGGAAGTGTGAATTGGACCATGTTACGTTCCTAGGTTTTTTTGTTCTGCTAGCATTGATGATAAAAGCAATAAATCCTCATTCCGCTCGTCATATTGAAGTATTTCAGCGAGCATGGCCATGCATTCTTCCGTCAAAGCTGACCTATTGTATGATTTAAGTTGGTTTGTTGGGAGCGTACTGAGTTGATCAGAACATATCTCCCACGCGATATCCATGTAAAGCTTTGAAAGTAATATCATAACGGAAAAAATAACCGCTTTAAAGTACGAGGAGGCTAGACAATGGCCGATTCCTTCTCTGTGAGAAATCATACTTTTTTTGTGGCCATCGAAGGCCCAGTGAACGTGGCTGCTCAACCACCCATATAACTTCCCAGCAAAACAAAATTTTAACTTGAACGAAGCAATTGCCCGAGACGCTGACAGCTTGTGAACTGCGTTTTCATCAATTTCGGAATTGATCGCATATGCCCAAGCGAGTTGTTCAAGCATCATTCGGGCAATTGCCAATGCTTCAAACAGGGCTCCTCTTTGCCCGCAATGGGCTAGCAATTCCATCGAAAATGGTGCTCGGGTTAACGTCCATTCGCTAACAAACTTACACGTGGGCTTGTTCGGAAGCTCCCTCACGCAAGCAATTAGCGATTCAATGTCGAGCATTTTGCGTGATACGAAGGAACGAATACGAAGATCCAGCCTGGTTCCATCTTCTTCTGGATAGGTTACATCAGCCAGATAGTTTTTGAGAACGTAGTCCACAGAACGAAGGCCCAGGCCCTCGCTAATGACAGCTGCTGCTATTTTTCGCTTCAAGCTATCCGGGTGAGTGGATTGAAGGCCAATTTGCCATGGCGAATTAGCCAGATAAAAATCGTACTCTCCTCCCCGAAAGAGAGGAAAAGCAGCGCGAAGGGGCTCGTTTATTTCCTTGTCGCCGGTTAGCAACGAAGACACCTAAATTCAGTACACGCGCGGTTTCGGCTCTATATATTGCATCTCGTTGGTCATCGTAAAACTATGCACGGGCCGGTAATCGATCGACACCGTTCGGGCATCGGGGTCGATCGAAGCGAGCGTGTGCTTCATCCAGTTGATGTCATCGCGTGCGGAAAAATCTTCCCGCGCATGGGCGCCGCGGGATTCGGTGCGGCGTGCCGCGCCATCCATGGTGACGACCGCCTGGACGATGAGGTTGTCGAATTCCAATGTCTCGATAAGGTCCGAATTCCAAATCAACGAGCGGTCGGTGACCGAAATCTGGTCCCTCGCGGCCCAGACCTCATGGATGAGCTTCGAGCCCTCGTCCAATGTCGGCCCGGTGCGATAGACGGAGCAATGGCTTTGCATCACCTTTTGCATCCTGAGCCGCAGCTCGGCGGTCGAAAATTCGCCCTTGGCATAGCGGAAGCGGTCGAGGCGCGAAAGTGCCTCACCAGCGGAATCCGCCGGAAGCTCGGCCTGTTTGGCGCCCGGCAACGCGAGTTCCGCCGCGCGAAGAGCGGCGGCGCGGCCGAAGACGACAAGGTCGATGAGCGAATTCGAGCCGAGTCTATTGGCGCCATGAACGGAAACGCAGGCGGTCTCGCCGATTGCTAGGAGGCCGGGCACAACGGCATCCGGATCAGCGTCCTTCTTGATGATGACCTCGCCGTGAAAATTCGTCGGAATGCCGCCCATGTTGTAATGCGCGGTCGGCAACACCGGGATCGGCTGCTTGGTCACGTCTATTCCGGCGAAAATCCTGGCGCTTTCGGAGATGCCGGGCAGGCGTTCGCGCAGGATCTTGGGATCGAGGTGTTCGAGGTGCAGATAAATATGGTCCTTATTTTTGCCGTGGCCTCGGCCCTCGCGGATTTCGATGGTCATCGCGCGCGACACCAAATCGCGCGGTGCAAGGTCTTTGACCGAAGGCGCGTAGCGCTCCATGAAGCGCTCGCCTTCGGAATTGCTCAAATAGCCGCCTTCGCCGCGCGCGCCTTCGGTGATGAGGCAGCCCGCACCATGAATGCCCGTTGGATGGAACTGCACGAATTCCATATCCTGCAAGGCAAGCCCGGCGCGCAGCACCATGGCGTTGCCGTCGCCGGTGCAGATATGCGCCGAGGTAGCCGAGAAATAAGCGCGGCCGTAACCCCCGGTTGCCAGGATCACGAGTTGCGAACGGAAGCGATGTATGGTGCCGTCGTCGAGCTTCATGCAGACCACGCCGCGGCAGTGGCCATTCTCCATGATCAGGTCGATTGCGAAGAATTCAATGAAGAATTCGGTCTCGTGACGCAACGCTTGACCGTAGAGCGTATGCAGCATCGCGTGGCCGGTCCGGTCGGCCGCCGCACAGGTGCGCTGCGCCGGCGGACCGTTGCCGAACTTGGTGGTCATGCCGCCGAACGGGCGCTGGTAGATGCGGCCGTCCTCGGTGCGCGAGAACGGCACGCCCCAATGCTCAAGTTCATACACGGCGGCCGGCGCATTGCGGCAGAGATATTCGATCGAATCCTGATCGCCGAGCCAATCCGACCCCTTGACGGTGTCGTACACGTGCCATTTCCAATCGTCTGGACTCATGTTGCCGAGCGACGCCGCGACGCCGCCTTGCGCCGCGACCGTGTGCGAGCGGGTCGGAAAGACCTTGGTGATGCAGGCCGTGCGCAGTCCCGCCTGCGAACAGCCGACGGTCGCCCGCAATCCCGCGCCGCCCGCGCCGACGACGACGACGTCGAACGTATGGTCGATAATCGGATAGGCGGCGCCGGTACGAGCCGGAGCGGCGTTGCCTTTGAATGTGGCGTTGGATGTCATGCCATCGTCTTTCGAAATTTCCTCGCTGTTGCGCGATCGTCGCGTGGGCGGCCCCTCAGGTAAAGCTCAGTTTCAAGACCGCGTAAATGCAAGCCAAGCCGATGCAAACCGAGAAAAAAAGATTGGCGATCAGCGCCCACTCCTTCACCTGCGTGGCATGCACATAATCGTCGATAATCGACTGCATTCCGAGCTTCATGTGGAAGACCCCGGACAAAATAAAGAGAAGCATCAAAATCGCTGGAAGGGGACGTCCGAGTTCGGCTCGCACCGCCGCGTAATCCTTGCCGAGAAGCGACAAGACGATTGCAACGAATGCGATCGACAAGGGCACCAGCGCGATCGAGGTGATGCGCATGTTCCATGCGTCCGCGGTGCCGGATTTGGCGGAGCCGAGGAAGCGCACCCTGCTCATCGCGGAGCGAACCGGCGCGGGACGTTTCGCCATGACGGCCTATTCCTCCCTTGCTCCTGGCAAAGTTTTGGCCTTTGCACTACGCCGGTTGGCGGAGTTGGCCAGGACAATTCTAACGAACTATATAAGCGACGGTCCAGACGGTCACCGTCAGGACGATGCCGCCGAATAAGGTGGCTAGCGCCAGCCATTCGCGCTGCGGATGCTCTAAACCATGACTCGTGTCCCAAATGGCGTGACGTATGCCGCCGAGAAGGTGATGGAACAAGGCCCAGGTGAAGCCGAATAGTATCAGTTTCCCGGCGATCGAATTCAAGCAAAAGGCAGCCGCGTCGTAGGCACCGCCGCCGGTGGACACGGCAATTAAAAACCACGCGAGCAACAAGGTGCCGAAGTAGAGCGCTACCCCGGTGATGCGATGTGCAATCGACATCATCATGGTCAACATCGGGCGGTAGATTTGCAGATGTGGCGACAGCGGCCGGCGTTTCTCGATGCCGCTCGCGCCGAACTCCGCTTCCGTCATGGAGCTTTCCCCCCCCTCAAAAATTCGATGCCCCTTCCACTAATGCAATTGGCCCTCCAGGGCAACGCGTACATTAAACGCGTCCATTGGAAGACTTCGGAACCGCCCGAATTCGGACGCGTGCTTGAGGGCGCGCCGGCCTGGACGGAACCCTCGCCAAGCCGGATCACCTGGTGCCGTTGGATAATCCCGGTAAGTCAAATTGTCCCGGCGCGGTGAACCTCCGTGCTTTTTTCTTATTGAGTTCCTCGGTATGGGCTATCATGCGTTGATGTTCCCTGGCACACATTTTGCTCGGCAAGAAAAGTCGAAGCGCCGATGGCATAACCGGTAGCGGTGGAAGACATGATCATGCGAGGCCGCAAATTAATCGCGTTTGCGCTTGTTGCCGGTTCGCTGGCGGGAGCCTGCTGGCTATTGCTTGCCGTCACGGGGCCGGCCGCCTGGGCGGCGGCGGGCCGCGTCACCATCGTGTCGGACGGCGTCCCGCGCACGGCCATTCTGGTCCAGCACAGGCGCCTCAAGCAAGCGCGCCGGCCGGCCGTCGTAATCCTGCGCGGCGGCAGGGACAAGGGCGCGCGCCTCCGGCGGATATTCGGCTTTGAAGAAATGGCGCGGTCGTCCGGAGCGGTCCTGATATATCCGGAGCCTCTAGCCGGCCATTGGGGGGACGCGCCTGGACCCGAGGCGCGCCGCGATTCGGTCTTTATCCATGATCTGATCGCGAAGTTCGTCGCCCGTGGAATTGCCGACCGGGGCAAGGTCTTTCTCGTTGGCATGGCCACTGGGGGGATGATGGCTTTGCGGCTCGCCTGCGACGAAAAGAACCACTTCGCGGGGCTGGCCGTTATCGGAGCGAGCATGCCCGCCGATCTCGAAGCGTCCTGCAAACCGTCGCGTCCGATTCCCCTGATGATGATCGCGGGCACCGCGGATCTCGTGGTTCCCGTTCATGGCGGCACGGCCAGTTTGCCGCATGGCAAGACGGAGCTTCTCTCCATCGACGCGACGCTAGGTCTTTTCGGCAAGGCCGCGGGCTGCGCCGGGGGCATGACAACCACCATCTTGCCCGGCAAGGATATGCACGATGGCACGCGGGCCTATCTCGACAAGCTGAACAATTGCAAAGTACCGGTCGAAGCGGTCCGGATCGAAGGGGGCGGTCACGCGCTACTTGGTCTTTCGAGCGAAGCCGGACCCGGGCATGGCCTCGCCAAAGGCGATGTCAATAGCGCGAAGCTCGTTTGGGATTTTTTCCGTTCCCTCGGCGGCTGAGACGGGGCTCCCTATTGCGCGCGAAAAGCCGCTGCCCTGACGGGCGTTGTGGCGCGATCCTCGATCACACGAATTTCAATGGAACCGGTGTCGCCTCGGCCCGGATCAGCGCGGCGCGGGAAAAAGCTCCTTCGGGCGCCAAGAACCTCGAGCAAGCCTTTAGGGAACGAATTGATTTGGCCGAGGAAGCACCGTGACGTTTTCGCCAGAGTCGTACGCGATAGGGCGAGAGGAGGAGCTTGCCGCGGCACATGGGATACTTTACGGGGGCCTTCTTTAACCTATCTTTCGGCTTGGAGCGCTTGGCTAAGCCGATCCTCGCCGCTGATCTCATGCGGAGCAATTCATGGACTTAAAAAATCACAATCTCGTCAATCCCAAGCAAGCCAGGCAGGTCGCGATCGTTCTCGCGAACCCGTCCGTGAACACGATCGCCGGCTGGCCGTGCGGCTTCTGGTGGAGCGAACTCTCCCACCCATATTACGTGCTCTCGGAGAAGGGTTGCGAAATTGAGGTTTTTAGTCCGAACGGCGGCAGATGCGAGCCCGACGCCATGACGCCATGACGCCATGACGCCAAGCTCAGCAATGGCGAATACCTGGCAAAGGGCAAGACCGTCACGGGCTTCGCCAACATCGAAGAAGATTTCGTTGACGACGAGTTGTGGAGCGCGAACCCATTGCCGCGCGACAAACGCCTGATGCCCTGGCGCATCGAGGATGAACTCAAGAGAATTGGGGCGAAGTACATTCAAGCCGGACTGTGGAAAGGCTTCGCGGTTCGCGACGGCAATCTCATTACCGGCCAGCAGCGTGTATCAGGCACTGAGACAGCCGAGGTTGTGGGGGCAGCGCTGGGGCATTGAGGGCGCACCTGCGAGCGCCATGAATCCCGAATCAGACCGCCTCCCAGATCACACGGGACGCGCTGCGCCGAAATGTGTAGCGGGTGGCCCGCAACGGAGAGTGCGTTGCCAAGCGTCTTGATCGCCGGCGGAAATCGCGGGCTCGGGTTCGAGTTCGCCAAGCAATACGCGGCCGATGGCTGGCGGGTTTATGCCGCTTGTCGCGATCCGAGCAACGCTTCGGACCTGCTAGCGTTGGCCGAAACGAGGCAGGGGATAGTGGAAGTCCTGGCCCTCGACGTGACGGATCTCGCCAGCGCCCGATCGGCGGCCGCCAAGCTCGACGACCGCCCAGTCGATCTTTTGCTCAACAACGCCGGGATCGGCGGGCCGCCGAGGCAAACGATTGGGGCCATCGATTACGGCTCGTGGGCGAAGGTGCTCGATGTCAACACGATGGGGCCGATGCGCGTAACGGAAGCGTTCGCCGACAACGTGACGCGCAGCGATCGTAAACTTGTCGTCACCATTACCAGCGGCATGGGCTCACTCGCCGGCAACACCTCCGGCGGCGCGATCGCCTACCGCAGCTCGAAAGCGGCGGTAAACATGGTGATGCGCAGCCTCGCAATCGATCTTGCCCCGCGCGGCATCAGCTGCGTGCTAGTCAGTCCAGGCTGGGTGCGCACCGGCATGGGCGGCGGGGACGCAACCCTTGCCCCCGCCGAGAGCGTGGCCGCCCTGAGGCGCCTGATCGAGACCCTAGGGCCGACCCAGTCCGGCAAATTCTTCCGCTACGACGGCCGTGAATATGCTTGGTAGCCGCCGTCAACCCAGAAGTAAACGCGCGCTTGATCGACGGCCTCGCCTCGGAACGAGTCTATATCTTCCATACATATTGCGGCACCGGGGCGTTCCTCGCAATGGCCTCGACGTGCATCTCGACGCCGATGCGTGGCGGACGAACGTCCCGGCAAAAGTCTGGGAATATACCGCGATCACGTCTTTGCCCTACGCAGGATTGACCGCATGCCGTCAGCCGGCGCGGCATGTGTCGTGGATAGCATAGCCGCCCGTGGTCGTGGCATTCTTGAACGTCAGCGCGCCGGAGGCACGATCCAGGTAGTAGTAGCCGCCGTGCAAAGTGTCATGCCAGGTGATTCGGCTGTCAGTGATCTTGGCCGGAAACGAGTCGGCGGTGCTGCGGTCGTAATCGACCTTGACGTCCCATGTCGTTCCACTTTTCGGATTGGTGCATTGGAAATCGACTTTTGATTGGCGACCCGGCTGAGCGTTCGCCGCGCCAATCGAGGCGGCCAGCGTCGCGACAGCAAGCGCCAACGTCACCGCGAACCCACCATAAGCGGCGGCACCTTCGGGTGATAAGGATTTTGCGGGTGATAAGGATTTTGAAAGAGTAGGCATCAGTTTTCTCCACTTGAGCGTTGCCCATTAACATTCCAGAGAATGGAGCGCGGCCGCTGCAAATGGTACTGGGACGAATACGGGGAACGCCGCCTCGATTGGCGCGCGGGTTATATGGGGCAGCCAGCCGGTCGCTTACGCCAAACAGGCTGGGCAGAGGCAATCAACGGCGGGCGCTATTACTTTTCAAGCAGGCGCGGGAACCGTCCGTGGCAGCGGCGCGCAGAGAATGCCGGCGCCACCTGGTCGAGGCTGAGCGTAGCGGCTAGGCCCCATGGTCCTCGCCGGCAACTAGTCACGCTCAAAAATCGCCTCTTTGCGTCCGTTTTTTTGCGAAAGTATTCATGCGGGATCGCCGCATCCTATTCGTCGGCGGCAGAGTTGGCATTGCGGGAGGCCTTTATGGGCGGGTCACGCGATCCGCTATTGCGCCGATGCCGTAATAGCAGGATTTCGGCCTCCAGCCGCCGCCGCGAATTGAAGGAGTCGCACAGCATGCAGCGCATAAGGTCGACCGTGTTCCTCGCACTGAGTTTGCGCATGATGTTTTCGCGGTGAAACTCGACGGTGCGCGGGCCGATGCCAAGCGCGCGCGCGGCTTCCTTGCTGGAGGCTCCCCTCACGATTTGAGCCAGCGTCGCGCGTTCCCGTGGTGTCAACAACTCATGACCAGGAAACGGCTTCAACATGATGTCCAGTGCGCCGCTCAGTTCCTCGATTTCCCGCTTGGCTTGCGTGAGAT
Organism: Methylocella sp.; assembly: GCA_050728715.1. Lineage (GTDB taxonomy): Bacteria > Pseudomonadota > Alphaproteobacteria > Rhizobiales > Beijerinckiaceae > Methylocapsa. The sequence continues at coordinate 7,021 of JBOHJT010000027.1, read as the reverse complement.
TGGGAGTTTCCAGAAACTCCCATTTGCCGTTTCGCCTCGTTATGGTGCGTTGGTGTGCGCGCGCCACGTCCAGCATGTCCACGGCCCTGCTCGCCCGGAGCGAGTAGGTGCACAGAACGATCATTTTCTGGCCGGCGAGAGATCGATCGAGTTCATGCTCGTACTCGCAGAACTCCTTCCAATGTTTCGATTCGAACCAGAACGCATTGGCGCTAACCCTCATCCCCTCGTAGCCCACGGCCAAGGCGCCGTTGAGCTTCTCTCTCCAGCCGCCGGTGATCTTATTCAGATCGAACTGATCGCCTTTGATATGCCAATCGGTGCCTTGGAGTATCTCGATGCGCCCGTGCGCCAGATGCTGGTCGAAGTCCGGTATTTCGCGGCGTAACAGTTTCTTTGCGTTTACCTCCGTGATCGGGTCGGAGACCGCCCAAACGCAGAATTCGTTGCTTGCCAATCCGGCCGCGAAAAAGGCGGCCGCTGTGTCGAGCAGGTCCGCTTTGGTCTCGAAGAAAACACAAAGATGCGCCCCCCAGGGCATGTCGCCCATGACGCGAATGCCGGTTTTGCGTAACCCCAGATCGGGTGAATGCTGCTCAGCAAACTCGGCTTCGGCCCGTCGTGGGGATGGGACCTTGCGGCCGCGGCTCTGAATTGCGTTGTCGTTGGTCGCGCGCTCGCGCTCGCGCAACGGCTCGCCCGCCTTCACTCCGAATATCTTGGAATCCGATGACACGGTGCGCTCGAACCTCCGCATGGCGGAATAAAATCCGCTGCCTTACCGCTTGGCGACGCCCAAATGCCGCTTTTTATCCCAGGCTGCCGCCCGCGGCGGCCGGACCATAATGCGCGGCGGGACAAGCCGCAACCGCTGTTGGCGGGATAAACGAAGATAACGATGGCCGGACAATTCAAGCGCGGCCAGCCGCAGTTAAAGCAAGGGGAGTTACGCCTTTATTGGGATGGGGCGTTTCGTCCGCGCGCCGGCCTCGAAAGCCCCGTTCATGGGGCAGAGGGAATGCTCACGGGAACTATCCGGCACAACGGAGAGTTTTGGTGGAAGACGCTCTTTAAATAAATCTTGAGAATCTGCTGAATTCCGCGATTTATTGCAGCCTGGCGTTCGGTGCGGTTGCAGCATGATACGGGATTTATGCCTTGGCCAGGGTGCGCTAATCACCGTTCGCGCCGCGATGAAAGCGCCGTTCCGTGCATCGAAGCGCCGCTGATCTCCGGAAAGGAACCGCAGGATGGATCGCAAAGGCAAGATAACCGCCTTGTACGTTGTGGTCGCCTTCCTGGGATTGCTGCTTCTGCAAGACTTCTATCAGGCGAGAAAGCAATACACGACGATTCCGTACAGCCGGTTCGAGAGTTTGCTCGATCAGGATAAGATCGACAAAATCTGGATCACGCGCAATACGATTCAAGGGACGCTCAAGCACGCAGAGAAGGACGGGGTCAAACAATTCGCAACGACACGGGTCGAGCCGGACTTCGCGGCTCAGCTGGACAAACATCACGTCATCTATTCCGGTGAGATCCAGAGCCACTGGCTCGCGGATATTCTTTCCTGGGTCCTTCCGACGCTGCTGTTCTTCGGTCTGTGGATGTTCGTGTTCCGCCGTTTCGGCAGCGGCGGGATGATGGCCATCGGGAAGAGTCGCGCCAAGATCTACGTCGAGAAAGACACGAAGGTGACGTTTGCCGACGTTGCCGGTGTCGAGGAGGCAAAGGAAGAACTCAAGGAGATTATTGAGTTTCTGCGCGATCCGAAGAGGTACGGGCGACTTGGCGCGCGCATTCCGAAAGGCGTCCTTCTGGTCGGTCCGCCAGGCACCGGCAAGACGCTGCTGGCGCGCGCAGTGGCCGGCGAGGCCGGTGTCAAGTTCTTTTCCATTTCTGGTTCGGAATTCGTCGAGATGTTCGTGGGTGTCGGCGCCGCGCGGGTGCGCGATCTTTTCGAGCAGGCGCGCAAGGAAGCGCCAGTGATCATCTTCATCGATGAGCTTGACGCCTTGGGCGGTGCCCGCGGCGCTTATCCTAGCGGCGGGCACGACGAGAAGGAGCAAACGCTCAATCAGCTGCTAGTCGAACTCGACGGATTCGACACCACGACGGGAGTCATCCTGCTTGCCGCCACCAACCGTCCGGAGATGCTCGATCCGGCGCTCTTGCGCGCCGGCCGCTTCGACCGCCAGGTTCTCGTTGACCGGCCCGATAAGAGAGGGCGCATCGACATACTCAAGGTGCACCTCAAGAAGGCGCTACTCGCGCCGGACGTCGACCCGGAACAGATCGCCGCGCTCACGCCGGGCTTTACCGGCGCCGACCTCGCCAATCTTGTGAACGAGGCAGCGCTTCTGGCAACCCGGCGGGGCGCGGAGCGTGTCAATCGCGACGATTTCACGCTGGCGATTGAACGGATCGTTGCCGGCCTCGAGAAAAAGCATCGAATTCTCATTCCGAAGGAACGGCGCGTCGTCGCTTATCACGAGTTGGGCCACGCCATCGTGGCCATGGCGCTGCCCGGGCAAGATCCGGTGCACAAGGTGTCAATCATACCGCGTGGGATCAGCGCGCTCGGTTACACGATCCAGCGGCCGACCGAGGATCGTTTCCTGATGACGCGGGACGAGCTGGAAAATCGCATGGCCGTTCTGCTCGGCGGCCGGGCAGCTGAACTGGTCTTTTTCCATCATCTCTCGACGGGGGCGGCAGACGATCTGATGAAGGCCACCGATATCGCGCGCAGCATGGTTCTGCGCTACGGAATGAACGAGCAGCTCGGTCACGTCGCCTACGAACGCGATCGCCGACCGATGCTCGGTATGCGGGAGCCGCAACTTTGGCATGAGCAGGCCCTCAGCGACGAGACGGAGCGGCTCATCGATCACGCCGTTCGTGATCTAGTGGGGCATGCACTTGATCGGGCGGCCGAAATCCTGAATGCGCACCGCCAGATCCACGACGAGACGGCGCAGCTGCTGCTGCAAAAGGAAACCCTCGACCAACATGATCTCGACGCGCTGCGCGCCCAAATCGTCCCGGACCAAACGGGCGATAATACGCCGGACGAGCCGGCCGTAGCGGCCACAGGGTGAATCTGGGGTCTGCTGGAGGCCGAGGTGCCTCGCGATCACAATTCACTTCTCGACGATCGCCCCGGTTATGTCCCGGCCTGCGGATCGGCGCCACGCGATCGGCGACAGCGCGCCTGAAAATGCACGAACCGCCCGGTATGGATTGTCGGACTCTTGATTCAAGCGAAACAGGGCGAGCACTACGCGTTGCCGGTGAGCCGAAGGATTGCATCAATGATGACGCCGGTCGAACGATTGATGAGCTGCCAGACAACATTGAGGTCGATCCCGAGCCGCGCGCCGAGTAGAGGCAAGATGAACAGCACCCCAATCAGTATCGTCATTCCATAGGGTTCCAGCCGGGCCAGCGGATTAGCCATGGACTCCGGGAGGGCGCCGACCGCGATGCGTCCGCCATCGAGCGGCGGCAGCGGAAGCAAATTGAAGATGGCGAGCAGCACATTGATGACCAACGCGTTCTTCAGGTTCTCGGCGACCCATGGCGCGACCGCGTCCGGCAGATAATTGAGGAGGTGAAACGCGAGCGCAGCCAGCACTGCCAGAGCGAGGTTCATCGCCGGACCCGCGGCGGCGACCCAAATCGCGTCCCGGCGCGGGTTGCGGAGCGCTCGAAAGTTAACCGGCACCGGCTTGGCGTAGCCGAACAGGAAGGGCGAATGCAGCAAGACCAGCAGCGCTGGCAATAGAATGGTCCCAAAAGGATCGATGTGTTTGAACGGATTGAAACTGACACGGCCGAGACGCCATGCCGTACCGTCTCCGTACAGCCGCGCGACATACCCGTGCGAAGCTTCGTGGAACGTGATGGCAATAAGCAGGGGGATCGCCCAGGTTGAGGCCACATAGAGAATGGAAACAAGATGTTGAGGCATGGTACACGACCACCGGGTGAAGTCCGAAGGAGTTAGCCGGGAGCGGCGGGGTCTGCTTTACATGACTAACTAATATGACATCAGAATCGGCAAGCTCATGCGTGCGAGCAGGTCACGGGTGACGCCGCCCACCAACTTTTCCCAAAGTTTCGGATGGCCGAAAGCACCCGCGACGATCAAGTCAGCGCCCAGTGCATGCGCTTTGGCCTGAAGCGCGTCGGCGATCGACCCACCCGGAACCTTCTCGAGCCGGATGGCATCTGCCGAGGCGCCATGCCGCCGGAGATGCTCGACCAGCCGCTCTGCCGGGAGGGCGCCATGCCGGTCAATAAAGTCCGCTGGATTCACCGTGAGCACCGTTGTCCGCTCGGCACGCTCGATCAGCGGCAGCGCGTCGTTGACCGCACGTGCCGCGGCCCGGCTTGAGTTCCAAGCTACCACAATATGGCGGCCCAGTGTCTCGAACGAGCCAAGGACAGGGATGAACAACACCGGCCGTCCGGTAACAAACAACGCTTGCTCAGAAAAGGTGTATTCGACGGAATCGCTGTCGGCCGATGCGCCCTGGCCTAGAATGAAGAGGTCGGCATAACGCGCGTGCTGGGGCCCCACGACCGACGCCAAGCCATCCAGGCAGCGCCATTCCGCCTTCAGACCGCGCTCGCGTTCAAAGACCTCCAGCGCTGATTGCAAGCGTTCCGCCGCGCCATCGATCGTTGCCGCGATCCGCCGATCGAGATGGTCAAGTTGCTCGGCCGAGATAAGCCCAAGCTCTGCCGTCTTGCGCTCATGAAGCTGGGCCGGACTCCACTCCCTCACGTAAAGGGCGGTCAGCTGGCTGGCGTGGCGGCAGGCGAGATCGACAGCGAGGCGTAAGCGGACGAGAGCTGCTTCCGTCTGATCAACGTGGACGAGCAAGTCTTTCAGCGCCATGGCATGCCTCCGATGACTTGGACTTCTTTTTTCCTTATAGCAGGTGATAAAAAAATGGCGCAGCTATCGCGAGCAACCGATGTCGGGCCGCGCGTTAAAACCTGATGCAGCGGCCTATGTTTCCGAAATGATCCGCCGCGTCGCCGCGAATCTACTCATGGGTGCGGCGCTCGACGGCAACCATGCGGCGGCGAAGGCGATGCGGTAGAGCGGAAGGAAAGGTGAGCCGCTAAGGAGGTACTGCCTCGGCTTGACATTTCAGCGGCAAGTAAATGTGAATCTGGTCCGCGTCGCGCCAGCGACAGATCTTTGGTCATTACCGAGGGCAGTAACACCGCTCCGCCCCGCGCGGCGAGGCCCGCGCGAGAATTGTCGGGCGCTCGCGCCCGGATAGTGGCCTAATTCGGCCACTCGAATTGGAATGTAGGCCGCTCAATACTTTCCCCGGTCGATTGCCCGGAAGGGCCCAGCCGTTTGAGTTGCTATTTCGATCTGGTCCGGCCAGGCGGCCAGCATTCTAAAACCAGGCATTTGTGGTCAAAACTGGCCAGCGCCAGCGCCCGGCAAGGCGTACTGGCGAATGCACGGCTGCGTCAACGGGGTTGTTTATGCGCCCGGTCGACCTACAGCTCGCTGAAAGTGGGCAAATTTTGGCGGAAAACACAATCGATCTGGACGCTCGGCGAGGGAGGGCCGCGCAGAAGGCGGCCCGGGTGCGCCGTCAGCTCGCAGCGATCGACGCCGGCCATGCCGCGCAGCAAGCGTGCCAGGAGGAACTGGAGCACTTGCTTCTCGCCGCGCCCGCCACCGGCTGGATTGAAGCCGTCGCCAAGGCCCGTTATCTTCTGGTCCTGTTTGCGCAGACGCCAGCTGGCGAAGATCCGCGGCGGGCCACGCTCATCGCGGATGTTTTCGCCGACTTCGAGCGCCTGCTTGCAGAGCCGAAACGCGCGCCCGTCGCGGATGACGCCCGGCTCGCACCCGCAGGCCTCATTCAGAGGAGGATTGCGATGGCAAAAGGTCAGCAACGCGGGAACCGCGAAGCCAAGAAGCCGAAAAAGGAAAAGCCCGCGGCCGCGGCGACCGCCCAGACGTCGTTCGGGCTCAACCCCCAGATATCGACGGGGGCGAAGGACGATCGAAGCAAGAAAAAATAGTGCGCCGTAACGCAACTTGGCTCACATGCGATCAGCGCGAGCCGGTCCGCGTTGGCCGGACTCGGCTGTCTTGGGGATACCCACGGCAGCTCGCCCTCCCGCGGCGGCGGCCGGGATGTTGCTCCGCTACCCCCATGACGCCATGGAGAGATGGGTTACCCCTGGCGTAACTCCGGCCGCGTGCTACAATGCTTCATCAGGAAAATGGCGGGATGATTTGCGGCCCTCTTGAACTAAGCAAACCGGTAATTTCCACCGCTCTCTTGCTTCGAATGTTGCGAGGTAGCAATGAACGCACCATCCATCCCGCCAAAGAGCACCCGGGGCGCGACGCGCGGCGAGGCGATCGGCATCGCCGTGTTCGTAGCTCTTGCCCTTGGTTTCCTTGGCTTCCTGGAGTTTAAGGATGTACTAGTCGGCCCTAAAGCGGGCGGCTACGTGAACATGAGCGCGATCGTGGGAGAATGGCAGGCGGCTGGCCGCCCGTGGCACATTGTGTTTCGAGCGGACAAGACGATTGGCATGAGTTCCGTTGGTTTTGCGGAACCAGGTAACATGGAACCAGGGACGTTTCGGCTGTGGACCGAGGGAAATGTCTTGATCGACATGAAGAACGGCAGGAATTTTACGGCAACGTTTAGGGCGCTTACGCCCAACCAGTTTGACCTAGTGGACTCGGCAAACGGGGCGGTGACGGTCTTCGCGAGAGCGCCGTAGCGCCGGTCAGCCAGAAATAACCGCGCTTCGCCAGCGGTCTCACAGCGGAGCCGGGGAGTGAGACTCCGCGCGGACGCGCCGTGCGATTGGCCTTAAGGAAACTTCCCGGCTTGCGCGGTTCCCGAACAGCCAGAATCGGAGGGGATTCCCGTCGGCTGGATAGGAGGCCGGCACGGACGGCAAAACCCTACGCACAGGATTTACGGAACCGCAGCGCAGGAGCGGTTCCTTGTCGATC
>JBOHJT010000026.1:0-19529 GCA_050728715.1 Methylocella sp. | reverse complement strand
CGGCCCGGCTGCGCCGAGAAGAACGCGAGCGTCCCAGCGGCAAGCTCCAGTTCGATGCCGAAAGCCTTCGCGGTAAGGAGCACCGCGAGCGAGTTCATTGCAAGGTGGCGGCCTGGCGCGCCGAGACAATAGGCCAGCCGATGGCCGCAGACTTCCGCCTGTACGATGGAATGGTCCGCGTCAAGCGTCACGCTCACCAGCTTCGCGTCGGCTTTGTCATGTTCACCGAAGCTAGCAACGTGACCCGCGGGCGAGGCCTTGGCATGGGCAAGGAGACGCTCGTATTCGGCGACATCGCGATTGAGGATTGCAACGCCTCCCTGAACAAGGCCGGAAAAAATCTCCGCCTTGGCGTCGGCGATGACATCTAGGCTCTCGAAATATTCGAGATGAACCGGGGCTATTGTTGTTATAATCGCGACATGGGGACGCACCATCGCGGAAAGAGGTGTGATTTCGCCTTGGTGGTTCATGCCGATTTCGTAGATTCCGAACCTTGTATGTTTCGGCATTCGCGCCAGGGTGAGCGGCACGCCCCAATGATTGTTGTACGAAGCAACCGGCGCGTGGGAAGCCCCCGCCTGGGTGAGCACGAGCCGCAACGCTTCTTTCGTCGATGTCTTCCCCGCCGAACCGGTAACCGCGACGATACGGGCCGCGCAGCGCGCGCGCGCGGCGGCGCCAAGACGTTCCAGCGCGGGGAGAACATCGGCCACGACATAGAGCGGCCCGAGCGGCTTGAGCGCCTCGGCATGGGCTTCATCGACCACCGCCGCGACGGCACCTTGCGCGAAGGCCGCGCCGGTATAATCATGGCCGTCCGAGCTAGGTCCCTCGATTGCGAAAAAAAGGTCGCCTTTCTGGAGCGTGCGCGTGTCGATCGAAATTCCGGTGACGCCGCCGCGCGGCACGGAGCCGCTTACTCGTGCCGCGAGCGGGCCAACGAGACCAAGACTCGTCCAAAGGAAGCCGTTCGCGGTGCCATGGCTCATGCGGAACGATCTTTCAGCAGCGCGCGCACACAGAAGGAGTCGGAAAAAGGCAACGTCCTGCCGCTGACGATCTGGCCGGTTTCGTGTCCCTTGCCGGCAATGAGAAGACCATCGTTTGGTCCGAGCATCGCAAGTGCCCGGGCGATCGCCAAAGCCCTGTCGCCGATCTCCTCGACATTGTCGAAGCCGTTCGTGCCTAGAAGGATGGCCTTGCGGATCGCCGCCGGATCCTCCGAGCGAGGATTGTCGTCGGTGACGATGACGCGATCCGCCAGGCGTGCCGTTACCTCGCCCATGACCGGCCTTTTTCCCGCATCGCGGTCGCCGCCGCAGCCAAACACCACGATAAGTTTTTCGCGCACGAGCGGCCGCAATGCCTTCAGGGTTTTTTCGAGCGCGTCCGGCTTATGCGCGTAATCGACAAAAATGGGCGCGCCCTTGCGGCGGCCGACGAGTTCGAGACGGCCTGGCGCGCCTTCGAGCTTTTCGAGCGCCGCGAAGACCGCGCCAGGGAAGCTTCCCGTGGCAATGCAAAGACCGGCGGCGACAAGCGCGTTCGACGCCTGAAACGAACCGGCAAGCGGAAGAAGGAGCGAGAAGGTCGCCTCTCCATGGGCAATTTTGATCCGCGTCGAAAAATTCTCGGCCTCGCTTTTGAGGAGACGCAGCGCCGTGCCTTTCAAGCCGGTCGTGACGACGCGCAGGCCGCGCTTTTCGCAAACCGCGACGACCTTTGCCGCGACATCGCTGTCGGCGTCGATAACGGCGGGCTGGCCTGGGGCAAGCAAGCGTTCGAATAGTCGCAGTTTCGCGGCGAGATAGTCTTCCAGCGTTGCATGATAGTCGAGGTGGTCGCGCGAGAGATTGGTGAAGGCGGCGGCGCCGAGGCGGACGCCGTCGAGCCGGCGTTGCAGTATGCCGTGCGACGAAGCCTCCATAGCGAGATGGGTCACTCCGCCGCGCGCTAGTCCATCCAGGATTTTGTGCAAGGTCACCGGATCCGGCGTGGTCAGCGAGCCTGCTACCGGCCCGGAAGGCGCGACGACGCCGAGCGTGCCGAGCGAGGCGGCGCTGGCGCCGAGCGCGGCCCAAATCTGACGCGCAAAATCGGCGACCGAGGTCTTGCCGCTCGTTCCGGTGACCGCGACGATAGTTTCGGGCTGGCGCGGGTACATGCGCGCCGACGCGTCCGCCAAGGCGCCGCGGACGTCCACGGTCTTGATGAAGGCGGCCGCCCCAATGGGGCCCGCGGGAGCGCGCTCGGCGACGATTGCGACGGCGCCGCGCTGAACCGCTTGCGGCGCGAAGGCGAGGCCGTCCGTTTTAGTTCCCGGCACCGCGAAAAAAATCATGTCCGCTGTCACCGCGCGGCTGTCGGCGCTGATGCCCTTGATCTCCTGTCCGGCCAAGGCTTCCGGAATTTCCGCCCGCGGAAATAGCTCGGCGAGGCGCATCAATGATTCCCTCCGCCATGAGCCGGCACATTCGCCTCCGCATAGCCAAGTTTTGCCAGGAGCGGAAACGGTTGCGCGGGCAGATCGATGCGCGGCGGAAGCCCAAGCAAAGGCCCCGTCCGTTCGATGATCTTGCCGGCGACCGGACCGGCGTTCCAGGCAGCGGTGCGGTAGCCCTTCGTCTCCGGCAACGCTTGCGGTTCGTCCAACAGCGTCAGAACGAGATATTTGGGCTTGTCGGCCGGAAAAACCGCCATGAACGTCGTGAGAACCTTAGCCTTGGAATAATGCCCGTGGACGATCTTATCCGCGGTGCCCGTCTTGCCGCCAACGAAATAGCCCTTGATATCGGCTATTCTCGCCGTGCCGATTTCCGCGTTGAGCCGCATCAAATAGCGCATGGCCTCCGACGTTTCCGGCTTAACGACGCGCGGCGCATCCTTCTTCGCATCCTCCTCGTTCCGCTTCAAAAAGGTCGGCGTAACGAGGAGTCCGCCATTCATCAGGGCGCCTACGGCCATCATGGCCTGCAAGGGAGCAACATTGAGGCCCTGTCCGAACGCAATCGTCATCGTATTGAGTTCGCCCCAATTCTTCGGAACAAGCGGCTCGGCGGACTCCGGCAGCTCGGTGCGCAGGCGGCTAAGCTGCCCCATTTTGCCCAAGAAAGCCTTATGACCCTCGACCCCTACCATCAAAGCCATGCGCGCGGCCCCAATATTGGATGAATAGGTAAAGACCTCGGGCACGCTCAATACCCGGTGCGTCGCATGAAAATCATGAATGGTGAAGTGCCCGTAGCGCAGGCTATCGCGCGCGTCGATCCGCGAATGCAGCGTGACCTTGCCCAAATCGAGGGCCATTGCAATGGAAATAGCCTTGAAGGTGGAGCCCATTTCATAGACGCCGACGCAAAGCCGGTTGATGTGATTGGGGTCGAGCGCGTCGGCCGGCGTATTGGGATCGAAATCGGGTAAGGACGCCATCGCGACGACTTCCCCGGTATTCACGTCGAGAATTGCCGCCGCGCCCGCCTTGGCCTTGAACTTGGCGATGCCTTTGGCGAGTTCGTCACGGACCGCGTAAGTCGCCTTCAGATCTAGCGAGGACATGACCGGCTTGAGGTTCTCCGGCGTCAGACTGAACCCCGCGCCATGCAAATCCGCCAGTCCCTGGCCGTCGATATATTTTTCGAGTCCCGAAATGCCGATGCCGTCGAGGTTGGCAAAGCCAAGCACATGCGCGGCCACCGGGCCGTTTGGATAAACCCTTTTGTTTTCAGGCAGAAACCCGACACCTGGCAGGCCGAGGTGAAAGACTTCCTGCTGCTGCTTCGGAGTGATTGCGCGTTTGACCCAAACGAAACCTTTGCGGGAACCGAGACGCTCGCGCAGATCATGTGCGTCGACATCGGGAAGCACGGCGGTGAGAAGTTCGACCGCTTCGTCCTTGTCGATGATTCGCCGGGGCTCCGCGAAAACCGACATGACCTTGATGTCGGTCGCCAGAAGCTCGCCGTTGCGATCGAGAAGATCGGGGCGTGCGGCGGCGACGGTATCGGTGTCCGCGCGTTTGAAGCTCGCGGGCGGGTCCGGGTGCAGACCGAAATCGATGAGCTTCCCCGCGATGATTCCGTATACCCCCAGAAATACCCACGCCGCGAGCCTAATGCGCGGCGCGCTCTTGTCCTGCCTCGCCGGAAAAATGCCGGCGTAGAGACTTTCGCTAACGCGGACGCAGCTGCCCGTCGCGCCGTTTGCCTCATTGTCGAGTCCCGAATCGAAGCCGTCGCTCGTCTTTTCGCGAACTTCATCCATTTGCGCGCCGTCATCTTGCCGGCGTGGAAGACACGGCGGCATCGAGGGCATTGGCGTCGTCAGGGGTATTTGTCGGCTCCCCCAACCCGAGCGCTTCAAGTTTACGTCCGATCGCATCGACTCTGGGTGTCTTGCCCGGCAAGGCTTCCGCCCGGACAATCTGGTTCAGGTCGAGCGGCTGCAAATCGAGGAATTTGTCGGCGAGCGTCTGAATGCGCTCCGGCCGCGTCAAATGCGCCCATTCGGCGCGCAGAGTGCCAATTTGGTCCTCTTCCAGCTTGATCTCATGCTGAAGCTTCACGATCGTTTCGGCATAAAAGATTGTCTCGTATTTGATTGTATAGGCGTAGATCGCCGAACCTATCAGCGCCGCGATCGCTAAAATATTTAATATCCGCACCATTTCAGCGGCCTCCCGAATGAGCTTCGGGAAGCTTTGCGAGCGCCATCAGCCGATCATCGAGACCGCGAGGCACGGCTGTCGTGCGGACCCCGTAACGAAGCTTGGCCGACCGTGCGCGTGGGTTGGCGCGCATTTCGCGCCGCGAAGGCATCACTGGCTGCTTGCCTGTTAGACTGAAGGTTGGCTCCGGGGGAGCGATCTCGTGCGGCAGCCGTCGGGAGGGCGTTTGGCCGCGCCCGGAACGCACGGCGAAAAACTGTTTGACGATACGGTCCTCGAGCGAATGAAACGTCACTACGGCAAGCCGGCCGCCCTGCTTTAGGATCGCCTCGGCCGCGGCGAGCGCATGCACCAATTCGCCAAGTTCATCGTTGACCGCGATGCGCAGAGCCTGGAACGCGCGCGTCGCCGGATGCACCTCGCCCGGTTTGCCTGGCGCCGCGCGGGCAATCGTTGAAGCGAGCATCGTCGTCGAGGTGAAAGGCGCCGTGGCGCGGTCCGTGACGATGGCATGGGCGATGCGGCGGGACGCACGCTCCTCGCCGAAATGGTAGAAAATATTGGCCAAAGTTGTCTCCCCGGCGGTATTGACAAGGTCCGCGGCAGTTGTCCCCTCGCCGTCCATGCGCATATCGAGCGGGCCGTCGCCACGGAAGGAAAAGCCGCGCGCCGAGTCGTCGATTTGCATGGACGACACGCCGATGTCGAGCACAACGCCGTCGAAATCAAAAAAGCCATGCTGCCGCGCCGCCCGGTCGAGCCCTCCAAATCGCTCCGGTACAAGACAAAGCCGCCCCCGCGCTTTGGCCACGAGCCAGGCTCCGCCGGCAATCGCGGCAGGATCACGATCGAGCGCGAGAACCCGGGTGTTGGGCTTGGCGAGCAGAGCCCTCGAATAGCCGCCGGCCCCAAAAGTGGCATCGAGATAAAGTCCGCCTTCGCGCGGAGCGAGTGCGGCCATGACTTCGTCGCGAAGCACGGGAACGTGCCGGGCCGGTCCGCCAGCGGCGAGACAAGCCTCATCGCCGCGACCCGATGTCATTCCCGTGCTCCATGTGGCCGTGGCGGCGGCGAATCCGGCGCCACGTGTCTGGCACTGAGCTGTTTTCTGAAATCATGCAGCCGGCTTCTGGCCTCCGCCAGGTGCACGCGAAAACGTCCCGGTTCCCAGATCTGAAACTTGAAATCATGCCCTACAAAAGTGATCTCCGCGGCGATGCCCGCATAGGCCTTGACGCTTTCGCTCAGGTTTACCCGCCCCTCCGGATCGATCTTTAAAATCTCGCTGGTGCCGATGAGAGCCGTCGAAAACAGATCACGCTCCTCCGAATAGGGAGAGAGGGGGCGAAGAAGCTCGTGAATTTCCCGCAGCAAGGCATGGCCCCCGCAATCCACCGCTTCCACCTCGAGCGAGGGATGCACATAAAGACCCTCGAACCCGTCGCGCGCGAGCACCGCGCGGAACGGCGCCGGAATTGAGACCCGTCCCTTGGAATCGAGCCTGCTTGTGTAATTCGAGAGAAATCCGCCAGAATCGTCCACTCCCAACCCCACCTGCGCCCCGCGAATAAGCGCCGCTCGTGCGCCGCGTACCCCCGGCGCCTTGAACTCTACGCGGGACACTTTGGGATATCATGGGAAAGTTTGGGCGTCAATGGAATTGCAGAGCCCCCGCAAGGCAATCTTGTGAAGCGGCGCGTGCCAAGCCGGTGCCAGCCCGTTGACGAAGCCGCCGTTGCCTGATTTCCGTCCGCGGACCTCACGATTCGAATCGGGCTGTTATGACGCGGACTGGACAAAAGACGGCATTCGCGTTTGCCGGCGGCGGAAGCCTCGGGGCGATCCAGGTCGGCATGTTGCGTGTTCTGGTATCCGAAGGAGTGCAACCGGATTTCGTGGTTGGCGCGTCGGTCGGCGCGATGAATGCCGCCTATTTCGCCGGAGCCCCGGACGCGGAAGGCGTGGAAAGGCTCGCGGAAATCTGGTCTGGCCTGCGCCGCCGAGAGCTCTTTCCGGTGACATTCAAAAGTGCATTCGGTCTGCTCAGGCATCCAGATAGTGTCGTCGATTCCGGCGGCCTGCGACGTCTGATCGAGACCAACTTGGCTTACGCGCGCTTGGAGGACGCGACGCTTCCCGTTCACGTCATCGCGACCGGCATCCAGGGGATGGCGATTGTTCTCTCGAAGGGACCGGCGAGCGACGCCATCCTCGCGAGCGCCGCGATACCGGGCATCTTCCCACCGGTTCGAATCGACGGCCAGACGCTGATGGACGGCGCAATAGCCAGGAACACTCCTATTCGGGTGGCGGCGGACCTCGGAGCGTCACGGATTATCGTGCTTCCAACTGGACATGCTTGCGACTTGGACGAGCCTCCAAAAGGGGCGATCGCATGGGCCTTGCACGCGATTACCCTGTTGATCGCGTGGCGGCTGATTCACGATCTCGAGCGACTCCCAGACGAGATCGATGTTTGCATCGTGCCGACCCTCTGTCCGCTCGACGTGTCGCCATACGATTTCTCGGCGTCGCGCCGTCTCATTCAACGCGCCGAGGAGAGCACCCGAAAATGGCTCGATGGCGGCGGCCTTTCGCGCCGATCCCGGCCTCTGGAACTTGAGGCGCACTACCATTGAATGACTCACCCAGCTCCCCGGCATGAGGGCGAGGAACGTGGCCCTTCAGACCCAAATCCGGGAAAAAGCACGCCGCTCTCAGGCAAAAGCCGCCTTTTAGATTATTGTATATGGCGACGGCGGTCGCGGTCTCAAATTGCGCCCAATTCCGACCCCCATTTCGCGTCCAATTCCGGCCCCTCCGGGGCCAGGATTGGGCTTATCCACCTGGGGGTAGGGGAGGGCCCCGCGGCCGGGCGCCGCGCGTTTCAATGCACGCGCCGCGCGACAGGAAACCGTGGCGTGCGGTCGCACAGGAGCTGGCTCACGCCAAAGCTTAGATCTGATGGAAAGCCTCGGTCCGCGCCGGCCGGGCGAGTCAAGGCCGCAAGCCGCGAAAGCGGGAGCGCGGAAGCGCTTGGCCCAGACGCGGCCGGCCGGCCCGGACAACACTTTCATCAGCGGATCACCCTTGACTCACGAGACAGTCGCTGAGCGAAGCGCATCAAATGCCCTTGAAGCGCGGAGAGTTGTCGAAGGATGGCTGTCAAGGTTTCAGGCGGCGGGGCTGGCTTCCCGTTCCGCCTACTCGCGGCATTTGACGTAAAGCGCGTGATGGATGCGATCCAGCGTGCCGTCGTAGCTCCACAAGTCGAGATAGTCGAACAGCGTGCTGCGCGACGGCAGGTCTTTCGGAATCGCCCGCCACTGACATCCCGTGCTCAAAATATACATCACGCCGTTCACGACGGCGCGCATATCGACGCGCCGCTTGTTGCCGCCGCGCTTGGCGGGCAAGATCATCGGTTCGACATGCGCCCGCTCATCGTCGGTCAAATCGCTCGGGTATCGCGATTTGCTGCGGTCGTAACGCCCGCGGTTTTTCGTCGTCCACATCGGCGGTCCTCCCGAATCAAGCCCGCTTCCCTTGAATCACAAATGATTCTATTGATTCAACATGTTTCGAGACGGACACTTAGGAAACGGCCGCCCTAGCTGTCGTTGCCAAGAAGGCTGTTCGGCCTTTGCCAGGGGAAGTGCCGGTTGAGGGCTGAATGGGATCGGTTGTGTTATGGCCGCCGATCCTTGGTCTCATGGCGCTGGCTTTCCTGCGACTCGCTTCTATCCGCCTCATGCTCCGAAAACTTTGTAATCCCGCCTGATGTTTCCGGACAGCTCTCTAACAGACCTCTTCGATCAGCGCAAACCTCGTTCGCTCCTTTGGCTCAACCGTGATGACCATATCCAATACCGGCTCCCTCGTTCCAAAAAAACCCATCACTTTCCGTGGCACGAGACGAAGCAGGCGGACGCCATGCACGAAGGCAAATGTAACATTTTTAACAAC
Source organism: Methylocella sp. (assembly GCA_050728715.1). Lineage (GTDB taxonomy): Bacteria > Pseudomonadota > Alphaproteobacteria > Rhizobiales > Beijerinckiaceae > Methylocapsa. The sequence goes on along the minus strand of JBOHJT010000026.1, from coordinate 10,897 downwards.
GTGTGGTAAACGATAATATGTTGCTGCCCCGTGGTAAAAGCCAACGTTATCAAAGGACCAAACGTTACCGGACGCCACGGTCTACGCGCCCTTGTCGGTGACCTTGTCCAATTTCGAAAACTTTGACCCACGAATAGCTGCCAGGGGAATCCATCTCTTGCAGGGATTCCCCGGAAAAATCAAAGTGGGGATCATCGGCGGGCGGGTGGAGCTTCGGTCTCCAGCAGCCATCTGTTAGATGCACCGGGCCCCACTCGACGAAACCGTGCGTCTTGTGATCGGGGCGGACCGCTGGCACCGTAATGTCAAACGTAACGGGTAAGGTAGAGTCAGCAGCTTTCCACGTCCCATTAAATGGATCGCTTATCATAGTATTTATGGTTTTATCGTTATGAGCCGTCGACTCATAATAGATTGCAGCAAAAGTAAATGTTTTCTAGGCACTCACCGGGTTTGAAATCGCCGGTCGCCGTGCAGAGTGTTACTTTTCCGTACTTTGGGTCAACGGTTACTGTCCATGCGCCCGGCGATACCTCTCTGCACGCCGGAGGAGGATTGACCAAAGCATACGCTGCTAGGTAGGTTTCCTTGTACCTACTAGCGTAACGCTTATTGTATTCGAGCAAGCTGCGGAAGAATATACAATAGTAGTCCTATCAGTCATCGACCTTACGACTGGCTTATCTCCAGACACAAATGCCACTCGGCCAAGGAGAACGCCATTGACGCCACCCGCACGGCGAGACGAGCAATTAAATAATGCATGCAACTTACTCAAAGTATATTGTTATGGCGCGATAGTATTCATTAATGAACGATATCGTGAATACAAAACAACCTACTTTAAATTTATATTCATCCGCCGGACGCTAGAATTCTGTGCGCATTCCTATGTCATGTGAAGTGCGTTGCCGTTAAGCTTGGACGTGGGGACAAAAGTGCCTATGAGAGACGAAACATTTCTCTGCCGCCGGTCTGACCTCGGCGGCAATCGAGGGCGCGACCCGGACGTGAACGAAGACGCCAGCCTAGCAGCGTCGCGGGCCCGCATTGGCGCAACATGCGATCTTCCGCCGCTGCTCGCTTGCAGCGGCTTTTCAAATTTAGTTTCATCCATCACTCAGGAATTGGCCGCCGGTTGGGGAGCGTAGTTCGATTAACAGGCTTGCCTAGCCCGCTTCAATTGCGTATCGGATGTTCGCGCGTTTGCGCCAAACGTACCGGCGCGAAATGGAGCGGAGTCTTCGTGTTTCTAACCCACATTCGACCGCTCGTCGCGCAGCACGGCTATTGGGTCGTCTTCTTCATCGTCATGCTGGAGAGCTCGGGCGTTCCTCTGCCTGGCGAAACCGTTCTAGTTCTGGCCTCTATCTATGCCGGTGCCACCGGCGAGCTTAACCTCTCCCTTGTCATCGCCTGCGCGGCGGCGGGCGCGATCACCGGCGACAATATCGGTTTCTGGGTCGGCCGGACCTGGGGCACGAAATTCCTTCTGCGCTACGGCAAATTTATTCACCTCCCGGAAGAACGGCTCAAACTCGGGCAATATTTCTTCGAAAAGCACGGCGGGAAGATCGTTTTTTTCGGCCGTTTTTTTGCCTTCCTGCGCGTTCTCGCGGCGCTGCTCGCGGGAGCGAACAAATATCGATGGCCACCATTTTTGTTCTTCAATGCGGCCGGAGGCATTGTTTGGGCGCTTGTGTTCGGAATAGGCGCCTTTGTGTTTGGCGATTCGATTCGTCGCGTCAGCGGCCCGCTTGGGGTTATCGGGCTCGGCGGTGTTGTCGCCGGCGTGATCGCTGTCACGTACATCGTTCGCCACGAGGAAAGGAAGATGGAGAAAAAGCTCTCAAAGAGCGACGTGGATCTTCACAAGCTCCCGTAACAAGCGCGGGGCAAACAGCACGCCACGGGCGGGCGCCCGCGGCCCCCGGTCATTGCCGTGAATGATCCGCGGCCTTCCGGCCAGCCTGTCATTTGGTCCCCCCGTTTCTGGGCGTCGTGGGTTTTTGAACAAGTCCCGCGGCCATAGTGCGCGGCTCTACAGACACAGCGGCCAGTGTAGTTGCCGCTCATTGTGTTCGCTCAGCTCGCGTAGCTGAATTTCGGTTGCCAACCGGCTGCGCCTTCCGGAATGAGATCCAAGAGGTGCCAGACACCGCAGAAATCGTCACCAGGTGAGAAGGTGGTATCCGCCACCCGCATGATCTTGTCGCCCTTGCGCTTGAAGACCGAAACGCCCGGCATCGCGCGGCCATTCGGGCGATAGCCCATTTCTTCCGCAAACGTCGTGCCTTGGTTCGAGACCATGGGAAACTTCCAGCCACGACTAGCCGCGAAACTCTGCTGTCGCTCGGGCGTGTCGGGTGACGACACCACGAAAGCCGCGCGGTCGCGCAAGTGCTCGAACACACCATTGAAGCCATCGGCCCACATCGTGCAATGCGCGCAGGTGGTGCCCATATTGTGGATGACGAATAGCGTGTCCTTGTCGCCAAAGAGAGTAGAAAGCCGGGCCTTGCCTTGTGGCGTCGCAAATTCATAGTTCTTGACTTCCTCGGGCTCGATCGATGCTTGAGTGTTACGCATTTTCTCACGAATACTGGCAATTTGACTCCGATATTCGGCCAGCTTCCCGGCGGCCTCATTGTAGTTCATCGCTAATGCTCCCGCATTTGTAATCAACTGCCATATTCGTCGCGAAGGCGAACCCAGGCCATCGCATGGGGCAGGCCCGCCTCGTCGCGCCCCTTGGGCACGAGGTCGAGGTAGTGATAGGCGGTGTTCAGCATGTCGAGGCCGCGCGCGTAGCAGGAATAGGTGTGAAAGACCTGCCCCTCGGCGTCTTTGAAGAACACGCTAATACCCGGCAGTTCCGGCATGCTCAGCTTGTTCGCCGCGTAGTTGTAAATGGCTCTGCCGCCGCCAAGCTCTTCCGGCGTGAACGACACGTTGTAGTCGTAATTGAAATCGCTGCCGGAGGACGACAGCCACTTGAAGCTCCACCCCAGACGCGTCGCGAAGACCTGCAGCTTCGGCAACGGCGCGCGCGCGATGGCGGCGAATGTCACGCCGCGTTGATTCAGATGCGGCACAATGCCGTTAAAATTGTCGGCCCAAAACGAGCAGCTTTTGCAGCCGGCCTCCCAATCTGGACCGAACATGAAATGGTAGACGATGAGCTGACTGCGGCCGCTGAATAGCTGCCCAAGTGTCTGCTTCCCTTCGGAGCCCTCGAATACATAATGCTTGGTGACGCGGACCCAAGGCAGATCCCGGCGCATCTGGCTCAGCTGATCGCGCAGCCTCGTGAATTCTTTCTCCTTGGCGAGAAGTTGCTTGCGCGCCTCTCCCCACCCTTCCGGCGTTACGACTTGATGATTGGTCATGTTCATTTCTCCAATCGTGACTTGACGGCCTGCTTCCGTCCGCGAGCCGGCCTTGACCCCGGCGGCTTGCTTCGACTTGACCTCCGCGCCTTCGCGGAGTTCTCCCGCTCGATCTCCTCCAGCGAGACCGCCAGCAGATCGAACTGAGCCTGCCAGTATTTGCTGTAACGATTGAGCCAGACGACCGCACCGTAGATCGGCCCCACGTCGAACCGGCAGCGGCTAATGCGGCCCGTACGCTCCTGTGTTACCATCCCGGCGCGCACCAGGACCTGGATGTGGCGTGAGACTGCCTGCAACGAAATATCGAAATGAGCGGCGATCTCTGAGACGAGCAGATCGTGCCCATCGAGCCGGTCGAGAATTTGGCGTCGCACCGGGTCGGAGAGCGCGGCAAACACCAAGTTCAATGTGTGCTGTTCGTCATCGGACGATGGCGTCTGCCCAATGACACGCAGATGCGAGGGATTGCCCATGCGAACGCGGCCATTATTCAATCGATATGTTGATAGTCAACGAACTTATTGATTATGTCAAGAGGCATTTTGGGGCAAGCCGGTCATGTGGCCAGGCCATTTCCGGGCGCCGCGGGATTTTGAACGAGTCCCGCGGCGAGAAAGCGTTTTAAAGGAAACGCTCAGGCTAAAGGATAATTCTTATCGGATCGTGCGCTTGATCCAAATCTCCGCTTCATACCTCGCCGCGCGTTGGGCAAGTATGTTTGCCCGGAGCGTCAATCGTACCAAAATGTTTCACGTGAAACATTTTGGTACGATCGAGCCAATGCGGGCGCCGGTCTTGCAATCCTTGGACCTGTGCCGCTCAGGAGCGCTCCAGGCGGGCGATGAGGCTCGATAAATCCCACCGCGCGCCGCCCATCGTTTGAATCTCGGCGTAGAATTGATCGACCAGGGCCGCGACGGGAAGGGTTGCGCCATTACGGCGCGCTTCCTCCAAGCAGAGCGCAAGATCCTTGCGCATCCAATCGACCGCGAAGCCGAAGTCGAACGTCCCCGCGCTCATGGTCTTGTGGCGGGTGTCCATGTGCCAGGATTGCGCCGCGCCCTTGCCGATGATTTCGACGGCGGCATCGGGATCGAGTCCCGCGCGCTTCGCGAAATGGAGGCCTTCGGCCAGAGCCTGAACGAGCCCAGCAATGCAGATCTGATTGACCATTTTGGTAAGCTGGCCCGCCCCCGGAGGTCCCATCAGCCGGCAGGCTCTCGCGTAAGCAAAGATGATCGCTTCGGCCCGCGCGTAATCGTCCGGCGAGCCGCCGCACATGACGCTGAGCGCGCCTGCCTCGGCGCCGGCCTGGCCGCCGGATACCGGGGCATCGACGAAGCCAAATCCTTGGGCCTTCGCAATCGCGTTGAGCTCGCGCGCGACGGCCGCCGAAGCGGTTGTGTGATCGACGAAGACCGCCGATTTTTCGAGGCTCTCGAAGGCGCCCTCCGCGCCGGTCGTCACGGCGCGCAGATCGGCGTCGTTTCCGACGCAGGCAAAGACAAATTCCTGGCCCCTCGCGGCCTCGCTGGGGGTCCGCGCGCGGCGGCCGCCAAACTGCGCAACCCATTTCTCTGCCTTCGCGGCCGTGCGATTGTAAACCGCGACGTCATGGCCCTTCGTCTTGAGGTGCCCGGCGATGGGATAGCCCATGACGCCGAGGCCGAGGAACGCGACTTTTGCCATGAGCTCCTTTCCGCGAGATTCCCAACTACGGAGGATCGCGGCTAATCGATCTTGAAGGCGAAATATTTGGCTCTGATCCTGGCAAATGCGCCATCGGCCACGCAAGAGTCCAGGGCCTTCTCGAACATGGCCTTCAGCGCCTTGTCCTCCTTGCGAAGACCGATGCCGATCCCATCGCCGAAATACGCCGGATCGCGCGGCACGTCCGCGCTAAGGACGCAGCATTGCGCTTCCTTGCGGGTTTTCATGTATTCGGCGATGGCGTCCTTGTCGCCGACGACGGCGTCGAGCCGCCCTTCGGCGAGGTCGAGGATGGCTTCCTCGAGCGTCGCATAGGGGCGGATTTCCGATTGTTTGTAGACGTCCTCGAGATAGGCCTCCTGGGTGCTACCCGACTCGACGCCAATCGCCTTGCCAGCGAGGCCCGCCGGACCAGTATCCAGAGTGGCTCCCTGCTTTGCGGTCATGAAAGAGGAAGGCATGCGGATGTAAGGCTTGGTGAACGCGATTATTTTGCGGTCTTCGCTGGTGATTTCCATCGCCGCCATGATCGCGTCGTAGCGATGCCCAAGAAGGCCGGGAATAAGCCCGTCCCAATCCTGCGCGATGAAGCTGCAGGACACCTTCATGCGGGCACATAAATTGCGCGCGAGGTCGATTTCGAAACCGGCGAGTTCGTTGTGCTCGAGATAGTTGTAGGGAGGGCGCGCGCCTTCGCTCGCGATCCTAACCGTTCGCCATCCGCCTCGGGAAGTGTCCGCGGCGAGGTCGCCAAGCGGCCAAACAAGGTTCAGAATCAAGCAAGCCGCGAAGCAGAGCGCCAACAGCAAGGCGGCTGGCACGCGGCCTTTGTGAACGCTTAAGGACAATAGCCTACTCCTTGAATCGCATTGGGAAAACCGTTTGGTTGCGGTGACCGATGTAATGGTTGCTATGCTGGCGGGGCGCTTATATACGATCCCGGGTTACGGCAATAAGACAAGTCTCTGTCCAGCTTTTCAAGGGATGGATAGGCGCGGGCCTTGCTTTCTGGCGAGTGGCAGGCAGGGCATGCGCCCCGACCGCAGGGGAGCGAGCCTGACCCAACTAAAACGGGCGCCTACTAGCCGCCTGGGATTTTTTCATTCCGCGACGCAGGAGTTGCTGGGTCATGCGCAAAGGTGCGAGTTTCGGACGCGCGTTGCTCGGGCTAGCGGTCATTGCCGCAACGGTCGCGGCGCAGGCGCGATCGTCGTGGAAAATCGACCCGTCCCAAACGCATGTGCGCTTTTGGGTCGATGCGATAGGCTGGCCGAGAACCGCTGGCGAGTTCAAATCATTCGAGGGCCGCATCGATATAGACTTTGATAGGCCATCCCGGAGCCGGGTAGACTTTAGCGTCGCGGCAAAATCCGTGGACACAAACTCCGCGAGCCTCAATGATTATTTGCGCAGCGAGGCCTTTCTCAACGTCACGAATTTTCCGGGCATGCGTTTTATCTCGACAAGCGTCGAAAAACGCGATGAGCGGCATGCGCGGGTATCCGGCGACCTGACCATGCTCGGCGTGACGAGGCCCATCAGCCTGGACGTAGAGGTCGCCCGCAAACTTGCGGGGACCAATCAGCGGGTCGGCTTCAAGGCGACGGGCGTAATCAATCGTCTGGATTTCGGCATGAACTCGGGTTATCCGCTGATCAGCGATGCGATCCATCTGACCGTTACCACGGAAGCCTCCGCCGAGCCATGATGCTGCGCAACACGCGCGAGAGCTGGGGCGGCGTGGCCAAGACCCTGCATTGGAGCGCCGCGGCTTTTGTCTTTGCGATGCTTGGCCTTGGTCTAACCATGGTGCACGGCAGTCTCGGCGCCGGCACAAAATTCGAAGCCTACCAGCTGCATAAGACGACCGGCTTCCTCGTCCTGGCGGTAATGCTGGTGCGCGGCCTATGGCGGATCGCAAATCCCCCGCCTGCGCCCCCGGCGGGCACAAGGCCCTGGGAACGGCGGCTCGCGCGGGCACTGCACCGCGGCTTTTATGTCCTCATCGCGGCGATGATCGCATCGGGCTGGCTCATGGTCTCGGCGTCGCCGCTACCGCTTCCGGCGCACCTTCCCGGCGGCTACGTCGTGCCCAATCTAACTGGGCCGAATGCGCTGCTGGAGGCGCGGGCGAAATTCGTCCATGAAGTCGTATCGAAGCTCCTGATCGCGGCGATTGGTTTGCATGTCGCGGCCGCGCTAAAACACCATTTTGCCGATAAAGACACGGTCCTCCTGCGCATGCTGCCGTTCGTCAAGCTGCCAAACGCCCATGATAACAACCTTGGCTAATAAGGGGAGTTGGCGGCCGCCTGGACAAGCGCCCCGGCCCCAGCGGACCGCGGCAGTCCGGCCGTCGGTTCCGCGAACCGCGGATTGGCGTGTCGCGCCTGCGCAATCCAGGTAACAAAACGCGCCGGCATGTCCGCAATTCTAGTCCGCGTGAACATGAATTGGGTCTGGACATATTGGCGCGGAGCTTGCTCTGGGAATACGATATCGACCGATCGCGGGATTGAACAGACCACTGGGAAGGCCTATATAATTGCGCGCGATGCGGCTAATGGAGCGTACCTTAAGAATGGTCAGCGATCAAGACGTTCTCAAGGCGCTTAACTCGGTTCCGGGTCCCGATGGCAAGACGCCGCTGCCGGGGTCGGGCGCGCTCTCCGGTCTCTCGATCAAGGACGGAAAGGTCTATTTGTCGATCGCGATCGATCCGCGCCAATCGGCGGCGCTCGAGCCGATGCGTGCCGCCGCCGAGGCCGCGGTCAAGAAATTAGCGGGCGTCGCCAACGCGCTCGTCAGCCTGACCTCTGAAAAGCAGGCGCCGGCGCGCCCGAAACCGGTGGCGCCGCACGGAATTGCGATCCCTGGGATTTCCAACATCATCGCCGTCGCCTCCGGCAAGGGCGGGGTTGGCAAGTCCACAACCTGTGTCAATCTCGCGCTTGGGCTTGCCTCGCTCGGCTGGCGAGTGGGCATTCTCGATGCCGATATATACGGTCCGTCGGTTCCGCGCCTTCTAGGCCTCAAAGGAAAGCCTGAGTCCGAGGGCCGTTCCATCCGGCCGCTCATCGCTTACGGCGTCAAGGCCATGTCCATCGGCTTTCTTGTCGATGAAGAAGAGGCGATGATCTGGCGCGGGCCGATGGTGGTGTCGGCGATCCAGCAATTGCTGCGCGACGTCTTGTGGGGCGAACTCAATTGCCTGGTTGTCGATATGCCGCCCGGCACCGGCGACGCACAGCTGAGCTTGGCGCAAAACGTGCCCCTGGCCGGCGCGGTTATCGTGTCCACCCCTCAGGATCTCGCCCTCGTCGACGCGCGCCGCGGCATCGTCATGTTCCGGAAGGTCGCGGTGCCGGTCTTGGGCATCGTCGAAAACATGAGCTATTTTATTTGCCCGCATTGCGGCGGCCGCTCGGATATTTTCGCGCATGGCGGCGCGCGCGTCGAGGCCGAAAAATACGGCGTGCCCTTCCTCGGCGAAGTGCCGCTCGATACCGGCATCCGCGAACAATCCGATTCGGGGCGTCCGGTCGCCGCCGTCGATCCGGATGGCGAACACGCCAAGGTCTATCGGGCCATCGCCGCGCAGGTAAAGGCGACGCTCGAAAAGGGCCGCGCCCGCGCCGCGCCAAGGATCATGATCGAATGATTTTTTGGCCCAAACCCCTGGACGCAACGCTTTACGGTCAGATGGAGGGTGGATTACTTGTCCGGCGTTACTTTCTTTAGGACCCCGGCACCTATCTCCTTCGCATGCTCCTCCATCGCGGCGAGCTGCTTCTTCACATATTCGGACTGATGGGCGAGGATTTCCTGCGGGTTCTTCGCTTGAACGAGCTTCTGGGCGTGATCGAACGCTGCCTTCACATGCGCCTCGGTGAAGCTGAGCGCCTTCGCGCTGGCCTCCTTGGCGCTCGATTGCAGCGCGGTTGCGGTGCCTTCCGCCTGCGCGGTCGCCTTGTGCGCCGCCGCGATGAAACTTTCGAAGGCTTTCCGGGCTTCCTCGACGCTCTTCGCGGTCAAGTCACGGATTTCGGCGGGGATTTCGTAGGGGATTTTGGTCATGGCTTGCTTCCTTGGTTAGAATTCGAGGCTCGTGAGAAGCGGACCAAATTGCCCGCCGAACCGGCGAACCATCTCCCTGTTATAGAGTAGCGATTGTGGGGCGACAACGGGACAACAATGTCTCAACGCCACAATCCCAAAGCGACAGCGTGCGAGTGTTTGCAAACGATTTCATGAAACCTGAACAAATATTTACGCCAAATCCGGCACCAACATGTGGCGCGGAGTTCGATGCCTTGCAGGTGAGTCAAACAAGGGTATGATGACGCCAGGACCGATAGCTGTTTGGGGAATGCCACATGATGCCGTTGTCCCTTGATGCCTTGTTCGCACCGGCCGGATTGAGAGATTCCACGCCCGGCAACAACGATCCTCGGACATGAACGAGACCGGCAAGACCAAGGCCAGGGCGGGCGCCGCAAGGGCGCGAGCGGCAACCGCCAAGCAACCGCGCAACCGCCTGCCGGCCGTGGCCAAGCTTGCCGAGCTGAAGCGCCGCCTGCTCGAGATCAGCGATCTTGCGGCGGCGCGGGCTGTGCTCGGCTGGGATCAGGCCACCTATATGCCGAGGGGCGGAGCTCACGCGCGGGCGCGCCAGGGCGCAACGCTCAGCAGGCTTGCGCATGAAAAATCCGTCGATCCGGCACTGGGCAGACTGCTCGACGCACTTGCGCCATATGCCGATGGCCTGCCTTATGATTCCGATGAGGCGAGCCTGATACGGATCGCCCGCCGCGACTTCGAGAAGGCCATCAAGCTACCAAGCGCTTATGTCGCCCGGGCCAGCGCGCTTGCCTCCACCTCTTACGACGCCTGGAGGCGGGCGAGGCCGGCGGACGACTTTGCGGCCATGCTTCCGTTCCTCGAAAAGGCGGTCGAACTCAGCCGCGAATACGCTGGCTATTTCGCGCCCTACAAACATGTCGCCGACCCTCTGATCGATGCCGCCGAGGAAGGCATGACGGCAGCTTCGGTCCGCTCGCTCTTTGCCGGGCTCAGGCGCGAATTGATACCACTTGTGCGCGCCATTTCCGGTCAGCCCATCCCCGGCGACGACTGCCTGCATGGTTCTTTCAACGAGCGAGCGCAGCTAGATTTCAGCCTTTCGGTGGTCGAGCAATTCGGCTACGACACCGGTCGCGGCCGGCTCGACAAGACGCATCATCCTTTTTGCACAAAATTCTCCCTGGGAGACGTCCGGATTACCACTCGCGTCGACGAGAAGCATTTTGGCGACGCGCTGTTCTCGACCATGCACGAGTCCGGTCATGCGCTCTACGAACAGGGCGTCGCCGCCGCGCTTGAGGGCACGCCGCTTGGAACGGGAACTTCGGCGGGCGTGCACGAGAGCCAGTCGCGGCTTTGGGAAAATGTTGTCGGTCGCGGCCGCGGGTTCTGGGAGCATTTTTACCCGGTTCTGCGGGATCGTTTTCCAGACCAGTTCCGGCAGACGGGGTTCGAGGCCTTTTACCGCGCGATCAACAAGGTGCAACGCTCCTTGATCCGCACGGATGCCGACGAGGTCACCTATAACCTCCATATTGTGATGCGCTTCGATCTGGAGCTGGAATTGCTCGAAGGCAATCTTCGGATCAAGGATCTGCCCGAGGCTTGGCGCGCCCGCATGCAGGCCAATCTCGGTGTTGCTCCGGCCAGCGACCGCGATGGCTGCCTGCAAGACGTGCATTGGTACGCTGGCGCCGTCGGCGGCGGATTTC
>JBOHJT010000025.1:0-19583 GCA_050728715.1 Methylocella sp. | reverse complement strand
TTGCCCTTCCGGCAACCTCCAAGAACTAGCGCATGCGACTTGCGAAGGAAAGGCCTGCGCCGGGACATCGTCGTACCACTGGCGGCGATGAACCCTGTAAGGACAGCCCTTGCCCCTTCGATAAAGCGCTAGAAAATAACCTTCACGCCGCCGTAGAAGGAGATTGGCGGCAGGGGCGTGATCGTGCGCGGATCGTGTGTGAAGGGGATCGGCGACGCTAGCTGCGCATCGGTGCCGGTGTTGAAAAACGCGCCATAGGTCGCGTTCCGGTTGTTGAAGATATTGTTGATGAGCCCAAAAAACTGAACGTGCTCGTCCAGCTGATAGTACGCGTGGAGGTTCGCGACCCAATAGAGTGGTAGCTTCGGGTTTTCGTTGGCGTCGTCGCCGACAAAATATTGGGCGCCCGCGACCAGCACGTCGGCGCCGAGTTTGAATTTGGGCGTTAACGCAATGTCGCCGCCAAACTTCACCTGATGGCGCGGAATGCCCGGGATGTGATCGCCCGGCGTCACGAAGACATTTCCATCCACATTGAAAGGATTGTTTGGAGACGCCAAGGGACCCGAGAATTGGTAGGTCGCGTCGACGAAGGCGTAGTTCACATAGGCCGAGAGATCGCCATAGTGAAAGTCCGCCTCGGCCTCTACGCCCTGACGCAGGGTTGACGGCACATTGGCGAAAAAGCCGCGTCCGGTGAGCGTGCTCGCTTCCGAAACGATGTCGTTCGTGCTGTTTGCGCGGAAGAAGCCGGCCTTCCAATCGACGCGGCCTGTATCAAACATGGCCTGCGCCCCACGCATTCCCGCCTCGAAAGTGTGCGCCACGACTTGCTTGAGTGGCGGATCGGAGACAAGCTGATTTTCAAGAAGGCAAGGCTGGTTCTTGCTGGCGCAATCGATTTCGAGCGGCGTCGGCGCGCGGTTCGCCTCGGAATATCCGCCGTAGGCGGTGACCGTTGGCAAGATTTTATAGGTCAGGCCCACGACTGGATTGATTCGTGTAAAAGTGTCGTTGATGTTGAGTTCCGGCGCCTGCCCCGTGGCATCCTCCGTGACGATCTGAGCGATATTGAGACGCGCGCCCGCGGTCAAGGCAAGCTCCGGCGTAATGCTGAATGTGTCGAGAGTGTAGACGCCATAATAAGTCGTGTCGCCGGTAAGATAAGTCGGCACATAGCCGATTCTTCCCTGGGTGGCGATGATTGACCCCGATCCCGGAAAGGGTCCGTCACCGATGACTAAATCGGGGAAGATGTCGCCGAGCTGGCTGTTGGCGCTGAAACTGAGCAGGCTGCGGTCCACGCTGGCGCCGAACGTGAAATAATTCTCATGCTCGAAGAACTTGCCGTTATCGGTGGCTTGCAGCGCCGTGCCGAAGGTCGTCGCATGGATGGAGGTGTGGTCGATGGTGCCGTACACGGCGCCGGAGGAGAATGGTACCGGCTTGCCGTTCTGATCCAAAATGACGAAGTCGCTTGGTTTGGTGTCGTTAGGGAATTCGGCGGGGTTGAGGCAAAGGTTGCGGCCACAATCGATAAGGTCCGCGTCATTGGCGTCGGTGTGGCGCTGCTCGAAAGTGCGTAAGTAGAAATTGCTCGCGATCGACCATTGCGGATTGATGTCGAACTTGCCGCTGAAGGCGACGGAGCCCGCCTCGTTCAGCGTCGTCTGCGGATTGGTGAAGACGGCGCTTTCGTTTTGTTCAAGAAGAAGGACCGGCGTTGGGCCGATGACGCCGAGCGAATTGCGGGCGCCCGAGGCGGTGAAATGGAGCTCGTTGCCAGGCGTCCGATAGCCTAGATCGCCGTAGAGGCGGAACAAGGTGGAAGGCGAGAAAAACCGCCAGCCGCCGTCGCGCGTCGCGTCGCCCGTGACGTAGAGACTGTAATCGTCGATCTGCTTGCCATATTCGAAGAGCCCGCTGACGCGGCCGAAGGAGCCGCCCATGATTTGCGTATCAAAGCCCTGCCAGAGAAAGCCGTTTTTCATTTGCAGGCTGACCGCGCCGCCGAGGGCGTTGAGGCCGAAGACCGGATTGTTCGGAAATATTTCGGCATTGTAGATGGCTTGCGGGGGGATGAGGTCCCAGTTGACGGTGTCGCCAAAAGCCTCGTTGACGCGAATGCCGTTTTGATAGACGGCGAGGCCTTGCGGAACACCCTGCCGTGGCGAGGCGACGAAGCCGCGATAGCGCAGATCTTGCGCGAACTCATTGCCGTTGACGTCGATCGACACGGCGCCGGGGATTTGCTGCTGCAATGTGTCGGTGATATTTTGGGAATTGGTGCGAGCGAAATCTTCGGCGGGAACGTTTTGCACCATGGCCGGAATGTTGTCGCGATTTTCGCCGCCACTCGGCAAGGGCGAGGTCGCCACCACCTCCACTTCCGGCAGCTCGATCGCCGCGCCGGGCGCGGGAGGAGTTGCGGTCTGCGCCAAGCCTTGAGCCATTCCCGATAGCCAAAGCGCCGCGCCAAGCCACGGAATGTTCGAAAAGCCATATGCTCGCCGCATGATGTCTCGCCCATTATCCAGAAATTTCTTGGTCAGCCAACCGTCCCCAAGGATTAGATTTGTGGCATTGAGGCAGCAAAAAGGCACTTTTTTGGTGCATCCGCCAAATGGAAAGAATGACAATGATCGAGCATAGCCCATGATAATGTACGATTCTTGTCTAATCCCAATCAGCCACTCTCGTTTCTTGATTAGATGAGCTTGATCTGACTACTTGGCGAGAGTGTCCAGATATACCGTTACATTTCCAACACCAGATTAGAATTGGTTTGATTCCAAAACATAATTCTTGATTTCTGTCATATGCATACAGTAAAGGAGATCTTGCTGGCGGCTGCATTCTCCACAGAGATCGGAGGTCATGCGCTGGGCGAACCGAGCCCTCTCGATCTCACCAATTTCTCGCGGAACAAGGCCAAACTTCCGGTCGAGTTCGAATTCCAAGGTTCAAACCTGAGGCGGATAATCCAATGCGGCTTCGACAAAGCGGTGCCCTCGTTCAGGTCACGGTCCTCTTGGCAGTCCTCACTCGGCTTGCCCAAATGCCGGCAACCGCAGGCGAGGCGATCACGCTCCATACGAGCATTAAAGACCATCGGTTCCAACCCACTGAACTGAAGGCGTCGGCCAACACGCCGATTACATTGGTCGTACGCAACCTTGATGCGACTCCCGAAGAGTTTGAAAGCAGGACGCTTCGGGTCGAGAAGGTCGTTGCCGGCAATTCCGAGATCACCATCCAGCTGCGCCCGCTAGTGCCGGGACGGTATCGTTTCTACGGCGATTTCAATCAGGCAACCGCCCAGGGCACCCTCATAGCCGAATAGGAAACACAATGGTCGGCGCCCTCATTATCGTCTTTAGGGAAGTCATCGAAGCAGGATTAATCGTCGGCATCGTGCTCGCCGCCACGCATGGCGTGTTGGGTCGCGCCCGGTGGATATGGGTAGGCATTGGAGTGGGGATTGGTGGAGCGGCTCTTTTGGCGACCTTCGTGGGCGCCATTTCGGACGCGGTTGGCGGTGCCGGGCAGGAGCTGTTCAACGCTTTCATTCTCGGCATCGCCGTCGTCATGCTCGCCTGGCATAGCATCTGGATGACGCGAAAGGGCCGCGAGATGGCTTCCCGTGTGCGCGCCGTCGGTCAGGCGATTAGCATGGGCACGCGGTCCCTCAGCGCCCTCGCCTTCGTGGTTGGTATCGCGGTTCTCCGCGAAGGTTCCGAGATCGTGTTGTTCCTGTACGGTATTATGCTGTCGGCCAGAGACTCGGGCTGGAGCCTTTTCGGCGGCGGGGCGACGGGGCTTGTTTTAGGTTGCAGCTTGAGCTTTTTAACCTATCGGGGCCTGCTAACCATTCCGCCTCGGTATCTCTTCGGCGTGACCAACACGTTGATCGCGTTCTTGGCAGCCGGCATGGCAGCGCAATGCGTGCACTATCTGGAACAGGCCAATGTCGTCACGATTATGAGCGCCACTCTGTGGAACACGTCCGCAACCCTTTCCGAGAAGAGTATTCTCGGGCGGGTATTGCATACACTTGTAGGCTATAGTGATCAGCCCACTGCATTTCAGGGTCTGGCCTATGTCCTCACTCTCGCCGCCATTTTCGTTTTCGGAAGGATTTTTTCTTCGCTGCCACCCTCCCGCCCGGCAATTTCATTATCCGGTCACCGTAGTCTCTAAAGTGAAAGATTTTCCTCCGATGGGGAGAGCATGAAAAACCACAGGCCATTGTCCGGCCTCTATTGGCGTCCGCCGCGCCCATGACGATCAGGCCACGAGGCCTCCCTCATCTTTCTTCCCTCCCCTCGCGACGACCTTGAGCGCATCGTCGGGAAGCGGCCGTTGCAGCTTCAGCGCTTCCTCGGCCGGCGCCGTCATCCAGAGGCCGATTTGCTCTCGCGTCGTCAGAATGACCGGCATCGCTTTCGGGTGGATCGCCGCGACCTCTTTGTTCGGCTCGGTCGTCAGAAACGCGAAGATGTCGTTGGTCGTCTCGCCTTCCTTCACTTTCCGCACGGAGATCCAGCGCGTCCAGATCCCGGCAAAAAAAGCTAACGGCCGGGAGTCGTCGAAGGCGAACCAAACCGGCGGACGGGAGCCGTCCGGCAGCACCTCGTTCTCGGAAAAACTCGTCCAGGGCACCACGCAGCGGTTCTCGATCGAAAGCCAGCGCCGCCAATGCGGGGATTTGACGTTGCGGACGTTGGTGACGCCTGGATCGGATTTCTTGCCCTTCAGCGCAAAGACGGGCGACGGCATGCCCCACCGCGCCATCGTCAGCTCGCGGCCCTCGGGCTGGTTGCGGACAATCGGCGCGGAATAATCCGGAAAGATGCCGGGCAGCGGCGGCATGTTGCCCGTCCGGTCGCGCATGGCGCCAGTGAATTCGCGGATCGCCTGCTGGCCCTTCGTCAGCGAATACAGATTGCACAAATGCCGGTCCTCCGCATCGCCCGATTCCGCGCAATCGCCAATCGCTTGTGAACTGTGACGCACAGCCAGCGTGAGCGCAAGGGCGCTGTTTGCCCGCGGCCGCTCTCGTTATCAGTGATTGACTCTCTCGGCATAATGAGAACAAATAGGGAACATACCATCGCCCGAGCATGTTGCCAAGGACATGAGCACGCCCATTACCCGTCCCGGTATCGAGGAGCTTCGCGCGCGCATCCGGCGCCTTGAAGGCGCTTCCGGCCGTAGGCGGATGGTGCTGCCCTTCGGCATCAAGGCGATCGACCGGCATCTCCCGGGAGGCGGATTGGCGCTTGGCGCGCTGCATGAGGTGGCCGGCGGCGGCAATGGCGCGATCGACGGCGCGGCCGCGGCTCTCTTTGCGGCGGGAATTGCCGCGCGCGTGCGGGGAAAGGTCCTGTGGTGCATCACGCGCCCGGACCTTTTCGCCCCGGCCCTCGCGCAAGCCGGGCTCGTGCCCGATCGCGTGATCTATGTCGAAGCTGGCGATGAGACGTCGGTCCTCGTCTGCTTCGAGGAGGGTTTGCGGCATGGCGGGCCCGGCGCCGTTGTCGCCGAGGTCGCCCGGCTCTCCATGACGGCCTCCCGCCGCCTTCAACTTGCGGCCGAAAGCTCCGGCACCATCGGCATCGCCATCCGCCGCTGGCGGCGGCAGACGGAGACGGCCGACTTCGGGCAGCCGGCGGCGTCCCTCACCCGCTGGCGCGTCACCGTGCTCCCCGCAACTCCGTTGCCTGTTCCCGGCGTTGGACGCGCCCGATGGCAGCTCGAATTGATCCGGTGCCGCGCCGGGGAAAGCGCCGATTTCGAAGTGGAGGCCTGCGATGCCAAGGGTCGTCTCGCTCTTCCTTCCAACCTGGTCCACGGACCGGGTGAGAAGGAAATTGGGCGCCGCCGCGCCGCCGGCTGAGGCGCCGCTCGTCCTGATTGGGCGGGAAGGAAGGCGGCGGGTGGTCCTGGCCATGGACGCGGCCGCGCAACGCGCGGGCTTGCGCGCCGGCATGCCCGCGGCCAAGGCGCAGGCACTGGTGCCGGAACTCATCGTCAGGGAGGCGGAACCTGCCGCTGATGCCGCGGCCCTCGGCCAGCTCGCTCTCTGGGCCTTGCGGCGTTATGCGCCGGTCGTCGCGGCCGATGCGCCGGACGGGCTGGTGATCGACACGACGGGCGCCGCCCATCTTCATGGCGGGGAAGACGCCATGCTGAAGGGGATGGTCGCGCGGCTCGCCGCATCGGGCGTCGCCGCGCGGGCGGCGATCGCCGGCAGCTGGGGCGCCGCCCATGCCTTTGCCCGCTATGTGGCGCGGCCCGCCTTCGTCGTCCCCGTTGGGGAAAGCGGGATGGCCATCCTCGATTTGCCGATCGGCGCCCTGCGCTTGCCCAAAAATATGGTGGAGGACTTGTCCGTCCTCGGCTTTGAGCGCATTGGCGAATTGGCGGCAAAACCCCGCGCGCCGCTCGCCTTGCGCTTCGGTCCCGAGCTTGGCCGCCGCCTCGATCAGGCCATGGGATCCTTAAGCGAGCCGATTGACCCGGTTCGCCCGCCAAGCCTCATCGAGGCCCGCCGCGTCTTCACCGAGCCGATCGGCGCGCCGGAGACAATCGCTCGCGCCACGGGCAAGCTGGTGGCCCAGCTTTGCGAGATGCTGGAGGCCAAAGGCCTCGGCGCGCGGCGCCTCGATCTTCTCTTCCACCGGGTCGACAACCGCATCGAGGCGCTCCGGATCGGGACAGCGCTGCCGGTGCGCGACGCAACACGTCTGACCCGGCTCCTTCGCGGCAAGATCGAGGCCGTCGATCCGGGTTTTGGCATCGAGATCATGCGCCTTGCCGCCACGCTCGCCGAGCCGCTCGCGCAAAAACAGACGATCTCCTCGCTAGCCGGGGAACCGGAGGCGGACGTCTCCGGCCTCATCGACACGCTCGCCAATAGAGTCGGGGAAAAACGGCTCTATCGCTTCGCTCCGGTCGCCAGCGACGTGCCGGAACGCTCGGTTCAGCGGATTGCGCCGGCGGCGCCAAATACCGGCGAGGCATGGCCGGACCATTGGCCGCGTCCCTCGCGCCTGTTGCCGGCACCGGAGCCGATCGAGACGGTCGCGTTGCTGCCCGACCATCCGCCCGTCAGTTTCACCTGGCGCGGCATCCGCCGCCGCGTCAAACGCGCCGACGGTCCCGAGCGGGTCTTCGGCGAATGGTGGAAGCGGGACGCCGAGCTCTCCGCGGTGCGCGACTATTTCCGCATCGAGGATGAGGCGGGCGAGCGTTTTTGGATCTACCGCGCCGGCGACGGCGAGGACGCCGCGCGTTTCGAGACGCGTCGCTGCCGCGCAGCGGCACGAAGAGACGCGTTGAGAGCGGGGCGACGAGGTGAGGACGCCACAACCGGCCCGCACCATTGGTTTTTGCACGGGATTTTCGGATGAGCGCGGCGCGCTATGCCGAGTTGCAATGCACCTCGCATTTCAGCTTTCTTCGCGGAGCGAGCTCCTGCGCGGAGCTGTTCGCCGAGGCCGCAAGGCTCGGCATCGAGGCGCTCGCGATCGTCGACCGCAACAGCCTCGCCGGGATTGTTCGCGCCCATGAGGCCGCCAAGACGACGGGCGTGCGCCCGATCGTCGGCTGCCGCCTTGATCTCACCGACGGCATGTCGGTCCTCGTTTATCCGGCCGACCGGCCCGCTTACGCGCGGCTCTGCCGGTTGCTTTCGCTCGGCAAGAAGCGCGGCGGCAAGGCGCAATGTTGTCTCGATTGGTCCGATGTCGCAGCTTATGGTGAGGGCCTGATCGCGGTCCTCGTCCCTGATGAGGCGGACGATAGTTGCGCGTTGCGCCTTCGCCGGCTCACTGAAGCTTTCGGCGACCGCGCCTATCTGGCGCTGACCTTGCGCCGGCGGCCGAACGATGCGCTGCGGCTCCGCGAATTGTCGAACATGGCGGCGCTGGCGCGTGTGCCAACCGTCGTCACCAATGATGTGCTGTTTCATGTCCCGGCGCGGCGCATCCTGCAGGATGTGGTGACCTGCGTCCGGCACAATTGCACCATCGACGAGGCCGGGTTTCGCCGCGAGCGCCATGCCGATCGCTATCTGAAGCCGCCCGGAGAGATGGCCCGGCTATTTGGCCATTATCCCGAGGCCTTGGCGCGCACCATCACAATCGCCGAGCGCTGCCGCTTTTCGCTCGACGAGCTCGCCTATCAATATCCCCTTGAGGCGACCATGCCCGGCCTCACGCCGCAGCAGGCGCTCGAAAGGCTCACTCGGGAAGGCGCCGCCGAGCGTTATCCCGAGGGCGTGCCAGATAAAGTGACGACGATCCTCACACACGAGCTGCGCCTCATCGAGAAGCTCGGCTACGCACCCTATTTCCTGACGGTGAATGCAATCGTCCGTTTTGCCCGCGGCCAGGATATTCTTTGTCAGGGCCGCGGCTCGGCCGCCAACAGCGCCGTCTGCTATGTGCTCGGCATCACCTCGATTGATCCGGAGCGCAACGACCTCCTGTTCGAGCGCTTCGTCTCGGAGGAGCGGCGCGAGCCGCCGGACATCGATGTCGATTTCGAGCACGAGCGGCGCGAGATCGTCATGCAGTGGGTGTTCGACACCTATGGCCGCGATCACGCCGCGCTTTGCGCGACGGTGATTTGTTACCGCGCCAAGGGCGCGTTGCGCGATGTCGGCAAGGCACTGGGCCTGCCCGAAGACCTCATCAAGATGCTGTCCTCGCAAGTCTGGGGATGGTCCGAGCAAGGCGTTGAGGAAAAGCACGCCAAGGATCTGAATCTCAATCTTGGCGACCGGCGCCTGCGTCTCGCCATGGATCTCGCCCGCGAGCTGATCGGCGCACCGCGTCACCTCTCCCAGCATCCGGGCGGCTTCGTGCTCACTCATGACCGGCTTGACGAGCTCGTGCCAATCGAGCCAGCCGCCATGCAAGACCGTCAGGTCATCGAATGGGACAAGGACGACATCGACGCGCTTCGATTCATGAAGGTCGATTGCCTCGCGCTCGGCATGCTTTCCTGCATGAAACGCGGTTTTGACCTGCTTGCCGAGCATAAGGGGATCACGCTCGATCTCGCCACCATTCCCGCCGAGGATCCAAAAATCTATGCGATGATCCGCAGGGCCGACACGCTTGGCGTCTTCCAGATCGAGAGCCGCGCGCAGATGGCGATGCTGCCGCGGATCAAGCCGCGCACCTTCTATGATCTCGTTATTGAAGTCGCGATCGTCCGGCCGGGTCCGATCCAAGGCGACATGGTGCATCCCTATCTGCGCCGGCGCGAAGGCAAGGAGGAGGTGGTTTATCCCAAGCCCGAGCTGGAAAAAGTGCTCGGCAAGACCTTGGGCGTGCCTTTGTTCCAGGAACAGGCGATGCGGGTCGCCATCGCATGCGCGGGCTTCACGCCAAGCGAAGCAGACCAGCTCAGAAGGAGCATGGCGACCTTCAAACATACGGGCGGCGTCTCGAAATTCCGCGACAAGCTGGTTACCGGCATGGTCGCCAAAGGCTACGAGCGCGATTACGCCGAGAAGACTTTTAAACAACTCGAAGGTTTTGGCAGCTATGGCTTCCCCGAAAGCCACGCGGCCTCGTTCGCGCTGATCGCCTATGCCTCGTCTTGGCTCAAATGCCACCATCCGGACGTCTTCTGCGCGGCGCTCCTCAATGCGCAACCGATGGGCTTTTACGCCCCCGCCCAGATCGTGCGCGACGCCCACGACCATGGTGTCGAGGTCCGGCCGGTCTGCGTGAATGCCTCACGCTGGGACTGCACGCTGGAACCAACCGGCGGGGAAGGCCGCTTCGCCGTCCGGCTCGGCCTGCGCATGGTGCATGGCCTTGCCAATGCCGATGCCGCCGCCATCGTCGCCGCGCGGGCGGACCTGCCCTTCGCCTGCGTCGACGATCTCCGGCGCCGGGCCGGCGCCCCGGCCGCATCGCTCGTGCGGCTCGCCGAGGCAGACGCCTTCCGGCCGTCGCTGAAACTCGCGCGGCGCGAGGCGCTGTGGGCGATCAAGGCGCTGCGCGACGAGCCGCTGCCGCTCTTCGCGGCTGCTTCACTTCGCGAAGCAAGGACCGTACCGGAAATCCATGAGCCGGCCGTGGCACTCAGGCCGATGACCGCTGGCGGCGAGGTGGTCGAGGACTACGGCCATGTTGGGCTGACCCTGCGCAGCCATCCCGTTTCCTTCCTACGCGAGGACCTGCGCCGCCAGCGCATCGTCACATGCGCCGAGGCGATGCAGGCGCGCGACGGCCGCTCGCTTCGGACTGCCGGCCTGGTGCTCGTGCGGCAAATGCCGGGCTCGGCCAAAGGCGTCATGTTCATCACCATCGAGGACGAGACTGGGATCGCCAATCTCGTGATCTGGCCAAAACTCTATGAAAGGCAGCGCCGCGTGATCCTTTCGGCCAGGATGATGGCGGTCCACGGCCGCATCCAGCGCGAGGGCGAGGTCGTCCACCTCGTCGCTCATCGGCTGAACGATCTAACGAGCGCGCTGGCGAGTGTCGGCGGCCGCGACGCCGCCTTTTCTCTACCGCACGGCCGCGGCACCACGGCAGTCCGCGCCTAAGCAGGGCGGCGCCGATTGGCCAACGGGAAGGTTTGCCGATTCAGTCTCTGGACGTGATTGGGAGGCCCTATCAGGTCAGGCAAATCCCGGCCGGCGGCCAGGGCCGGGCCGCGTGACGGTTTGAAGCGGCCGGCGGTTTGCGCGAACCGCCCGGAGGCCGCCCGTCACAGAGCGCCGAGCGCCGAAATTCTTTGCTCGATCTTCGGCAGCTCACGAACGGCAATGGCTTGCAAGCCGGGATCCGTGCCAGATTGCGCGGCAAACTCGCGATAGAGTGTTTGGAGCTGGGCCAAAGCCTCCTTTGTGACGGAGACGTAGAGTGAATCGAAGCCGCGGCCGCGCGAGGCCGAGAGCCGCCGCAAATCACTCACCTGGGACGGCAGCAGCTGCGGGGCGTTCAATTTGGCGGTGCCGCTCCCTATCCGTCCGGTATAGGGCGAACGGCGAGTGACGACCGGACCGTTCACATTGACCCAGCCCGCCAAGGAATTGGCGACAATAGCTTGATCCTTGCCGAGTTCCCCCGCGAGATCGCGGAGCTTGCCGCTGCGTGAACGCGCGCTTGCCATGCGGCTTGCGGCGGCTATGAAATTCGCGTTAGGGATCGCACTGGCCACGAAACGCGCCGTGAGTTCCGAGGGAGACGAGGTGCCCGAAGGGACGGCGGGCGGGTTGGCATCGACTCCCGTCTGAGCGGCGGCCGGCGCCGCAAGCGCCAAAGCGGCCAGCGCCTTAACCATCAATGCCCGCGCGGGTACGAAGGTGGCTCCCACGTTTTTCTCCTCGGCGCTGAGTGCGCTCGGCCATGCCTATTTCGGCCATGCCTATTGAAGCCGGATTTTAACCAAAACGATAGCGAAATCCGTTCCGGCGTTCGCATTGCGGGAACCGCGCAACTTCAGCTCCAAATTTAATCGATTCCGGGCGTTATCCAATGTGAAACGGCGCGGCTGCCCGGACTTAGCTTTCGATGGTGGCGCGGGGCCGGGTTCCGGCTTGGGATTGGCCTTCGAATTTTACTTGAAATTTGACGCGGGTTTCTTTTTCGCCATCGCCGGTTTCGCCCTCGCCTTCGCGCGATCCTCGAACGCCGCCTGCAAGGCGAGCGCACGGGCCTGGGTGATCCGCAGCGCGCAAAATCCGTGAATATCCTCGCGAACATAATTGCGGCAGATCACTTCGCGCTCCGACGAGAACCCCGCTTGTTCGGCGGCGATTTGCTTGATTGCCTCTTTGTCCTTGCCGGCGCTCGTTAGCAACGCGCGGAACTTTACGCGCATCTCCGATTCCACGCGCCCCCGCTCGCGCTCCAACTGCTTCGTCTGATCGGGACCGATAGCGTTTCCCGGGGGGCCCCAAAGCCCGGCCGGATCGACCCGGCAATCCGCCGCCCGGAAATCGCATGTCTGGGGCGTGCGGGTGACGAGGACGGCTCCCTCCAGCACATCGAGCGAAAACGGGCAAGTTTCGAGCTCGACTTCATAGCGAGAGACGCCATTCGGCCGCCCGGCGAATCTTGTTTGGATCGGCGTGCCCGCGACCACTTCGACCTGGCATTGTTCGCCGGGACGGGAAATTTCTTCTCCGGCGATCGAAAGCCGGGTGATCTCAAGACCTTTGCCGGACCCGCGCTGGAAGGCGATGATCCCGGCAAATCCGTCGCGCGATAGCTCGCGGCCGAAAATCGTCTCCTCCGAGGGCGGCTTGAGTCCCCGTTTCGGTTGCCCTGGCGCGGCCCCGGCGGGACCTTGCGCCGTCGTCTTGCCGGCCGTGGAAGGCGATGCCTGGAGGGCGCCTGGAAGCATGAGTTGCGCTCGCGCCAACGCCGGGGTCAAGAGAGCCGCAAGAAGCACAACCGAAGGAAAATGTCTCAACTGGAATCCCGCCCGGATGAAATGCCGCGGCACGATAGCATTTTGGGCCGCGGCTTGGCACGTTGGCACGGCTTGACAATGGCCGCGCCCTTGCCGGCCGCATGGGGCGGGAAAAATTCTGGCGCGCGCCACCGCTTCCCTCGAACCTTCGTCTTGCCCGCCTCGATCGTCCACTTATATCCGGCACATCTTGCGTTCATGCGCCGCCATACCAATTTGAACTTAATCGGGGACCGGGCGGAAGTCCGTCCGCCCATTTGCCGGATCGCCTCGGGATCCGGTGGTCTTGCGGATCGAAAGGAAGAGCAATCATGGCAAAAGTAATCGGAATCGACCTCGGCACCACCAATTCTTGCGTGGCGATCATGGAGGGTACGACGCCGAAGGTTATCGAGAACGCCGAGGGGGCCCGGACCACGCCCTCCATCGTCGCATTCACGGACGACGGCGAGCGTCTCGTCGGCCAGCCGGCCAAGCGTCAGGGCGTCACCAATCCCGAACGGACGTTTTTTGCGATCAAGCGGCTTATCGGCCGGACTTTCGACGACCCGATGACCAAGAAGGACATGGGCCTCGTCCCCTATAAGATCATACGCGCCTCCAACGGGGATGCCTGGGTCGCGGCGGATGGCAAGCAATATTCCCCCTCGCAGATTTCCGCCTTTATCTTGCAAAAGATGAAGGAGACCGCCGAAGCCTATCTCGGCCAGGAGGTGCGCCAGGCGGTCATTACCGTTCCCGCCTATTTCAACGATGCCCAGAGGCAGGCAACCAAGGACGCGGGCAAGATCGCGGGCCTCGAAGTTCTCCGGATCATCAACGAGCCGACCGCGGCGGCGCTCGCCTATGGCCTCGACAAGAAGGGCTCGGGGGTCATCGCGGTCTATGATCTCGGCGGCGGCACATTCGACATCTCCATCCTCGAAATCGGCGATGGCGTATTCGAGGTGAAATCGACCAACGGCGACACCTTCCTGGGCGGCGAGGATTTCGATGTCCGCCTTGTCGAGTATCTTGCCGACGAGTTCCGGAAGGACAACGGGATCGACCTGAAAAAGGACAAGCTCGCGCTCCAGCGCCTTAAGGAAGCAGCCGAAAAAGCCAAGATCGAACTGTCGTCCGCGACCCAAACCGAGATCAACTTGCCCTATATCACCGCCGATGCCACGGGACCGAAACATCTCGCCTTGAAACTCACAAGGGCGAAGTTCGAGGCGCTTGTCGACGATCTGATCCAAAAAACCGTCGAGCCGTGCCGCAAGGCCTTGAAGGACGCGGGGCTTAGCGCGGGCGAGATCAATGAAGTCGTTCTCGTCGGCGGCATGACTCGCATGCCCAAGGTGCAAGACGTGGTCAAAAGCTTCTTCGGCAAGGAGCTGCATAAAGGGGTCAATCCCGACGAAGTCGTCGCGATCGGCGCGGCGGTTCAGGCGGGCGTCCTCCAGGGCGATGTGAAGGACGTGCTTTTGCTCGACGTGACGCCTCTGTCCCTCGGCATCGAGACTCTCGGCGGCGTTTTCACCCGGCTGATCGAACGCAACACGACTATTCCGACCAAAAAGAGCCAGGTATTTTCGACCGCGGAAGACAATCAGACGGCGGTTACGATCCGCGTCTTTCAGGGCGAACGGGAAATGGCGGCGGACAATAAGCTGCTTGGCCAGTTCGATCTCGTCGGGATCCCGAGCGCGCCGCGCGGCGTGCCGCAGATCGATGTCACTTTCGATATCGACGCCAATGGCATTGTCAACGTATCGGCGAAGGACAAGGCAACCAACAAGGAGCAGCAGATCCGGATCCAGGCTTCCGGCGGCCTCAGTGAAAGCGATATCGATAGAATGGTAAAGGACGCCGAGTCGCATGCTTCCGAGGATAAGAGACGCCGTGAGCTCGTCGATGCCAAGAATCATGGCGAGGCGATGATACATACCACCCAGAAATCCCTGGCGGAATTCGGGACCAAGGTCGCCGAATCCGACAAGAGCGCGATCGAGGCCGCGATTGGCGCCTTGAAGTCGGCTCTTGAAGGCGAGGACACCGCGGCGATCAATGCCAGGACGAATGACCTTGTGCAAGCGTCGATGAAGCTCGGGGAAGCGATGTATAAGGCCCAAGGCGCGGGGCCGGGCGCGGAGGGCGCGCATGCCGAGACGAAGGACGATGTCATCGATGCGGACTTCAAGGAAGTCGGCCCCGACGACAAGAAGAAATCCGCGTAACCGAGCAGGGAGGTCCGTGAGAATCGTGACACTTATGCCAGGTGCATTTTAGGCCCTTCGAGGGGGATTCGATTTGGCGCAAAGCGGGTCACCCTTCCAGTTGTTTATTTTCGGGTGGCGTTTCCAACGAAATCGGATTTTCACTTTCGCGGATCATGCTCTAGCGTGGACCGGGGGTTTTTCCTTCGGCGCGGGGGGTGATTCCGGTAGTGCCTCGATCTTGCCGTCCGCGCCATTTATGGTGCGGAAAGCGGAAGTTTGTCTGAATGGCGCGGTGCTGGCAGCAAGACGCGGTTGGAATGCGCCGGGCTACATGAATTTTAGCTGAGGGGATAGGCGGCGCCCGGAACACAAAATGAGAAGCTCCGGCGGGCGTACTGATTGGAACGCGAAGCGCGATGATGAGACGGGACTATTACGAAATTCTCGGCGTTTCCAAAAGCTGCACGGACGCCGAGATGAAATCTGCTTTCCGCAAGGCGGCGATGCAATGTCATCCCGACCGCAACCCCGGCAACAAGGAAGCCGAATTTCAATTCAAGGAACTGAACGAAGCCTATCAAGCGTTGTCGGATTCGCAGAAACGGGCGGCTTACGATCGCTACGGTCATGCCGCCTTCGAACATGGCGGTTTCGGAACTGGAGGCGATGGGTTCGCCGCATCGATGGCGGATATTTTCGACGACCTTTTCGGCGATGTGATCGGCGGGCGGCGCGGCGGCGGGCGCAAGGGGCCAGCGCGCGGGTCGGATCTCCGCTACAACCTGGAAATTTCGCTCGAACAAGCGTTTCACGGCAAAACGGCGTCGATTAGCCTGCCGGCTTCGGTCGCCTGCGAGGCTTGCGCGGGATCTGGTGCCAAGGCCGGCGCGAAACCGAGGCTTTGTCCCACCTGCGGCGGCCAGGGGCGGGTGCGTGCGCAGCAAGGCTTCTTCGCGATCGAACGGACCTGTCCGCATTGCCATGGGGGCGGCGAAATCATCGACGATCCATGCCAGGCCTGCGGCGGCTCGGGCCGCGTCACCCGCGAACGCCGCCTTTCCGTCAATATTCCGCCTGGCGTCGAGGACGGGACGCGGATCCGTCTCGGCGGCGAAGGCGAGGCAGGGGCGAAGGGCGGTCCGGCGGGCGATCTTTACATCTTCGTGTCGACGAAGCCGCATCCTTTTTTTCAGCGCGACGGTGCCGATCTGTTCTGCCGCGTTCCGATCTCGATGGTCCAGGCGGCGCTCGGCGCGGAAGTCAGCGTCCATACGCTCGATGGCGGCGAAGCCAAGGTCAAAATTCCGGAAGGCGCTCAATCCGGCAAACAATTCAAATTGAAAAACAAGGGCATGCCGGTGCTGAGATCGCGCGACACGGGCGATCTTTATATCGAGGTGACGGTTGAAACGCCGCAAAGTCTGACCAAGCGGCAACGCGAACTCCTCGCCGAGTTCGAAGCTCTGTCCTCGACAAAAACGCATCCGGAATCCGCTGGCTTTTTTGCCAGGATGAAAGATTTCTTCGAGAATTTGAGCGGGCCGTGAACCCTTGGCGCGCGCAACCCTTGCTCGTTTCCTTTATTTATGTTTTGTGACGCCTCGCCCTTCGCTGGCGATTTTGCGGCGGAAATATCCCCGCATCATAAGGGAGGAACTTTTTTGCGTAGCCAACCCGCGCGCGCGAACCGGCGCAGCTCACCAAAGCCCAACACGCCGATCGAGGAGCGGATTGCCGACGAGGCGCGCTTCTTCAGGTCGTGGCTGGACAATCCAGCGGTTGCCGGCGCGGTCTCCCCATCGGGGCGCTTTCTGGCGCGCATGATGGCTCGTTACGTCGATCCGCGAAAAGCGGGACCTGTTGTCGAGCTGGGCCCTGGCACCGGCGCGATCACGGAAGCGCTTTTGAAGCGCGGCATCGCGCCACGGCGGCTTTTTCTCGTGGAATTCGACCCCGGCTTCTGCAAGCTCCTTAGGCGGCGCTTTCCCGGCGTCCATGTCATCCAAGGGGATGCGTATCAATTGTCGCGGACCTTGGGAGGCCGGCTCCGCCGGCCGCCGGCCGCGATCGTATCGAGCCTGCCGCTGTTATTGAAACCCGAGACGCAAAGGCTTGCGCTCCTCGCCGATGCCTTCGATTGCATGAGCCCGGACGGATGCTTCGTCCAATTCACTTATGGCCGCGTCTCGCCGGTGCCCCGTGACAAAGCATCGGCGCTCGATTTTCACGTCGAAGCTTCCCCGCCGGTCTGGTTGAACCTGCCGCCCGCGCGCGTCTGGATTTACCGGCGTCAGGCGCAGGCAGCCAATAGCGTGGCGCAAAGGCGGCCAAACCCGGCGCAGGAATTCTTCGACAGACTCAAGCTCGGGACCGAAAAGATCCATCTCGACTTGAAGAAAGAGATCGCCGCCGCCAAAGCCAGGCTTCGAATCGAGACGAGATCTGGCCAATCCTCGCGGAGGGGACTGTGGGCGGACTCCGCCGTGACCAGCTCGGGCAAGGCGTCCGGCTTCGATCGGTCGCGCCATCTGTGATGACCGCGGACGCCCGCCGCCGCGATGGCCGCCGGGGCGGATTATCTCGCCGTTGGCCGGCCGGTGCCGCAAGCGAGAAATCCGCGCGAGGCGGCGGCGATCATTGCGGAGATCACCCGCGCCATGTCCCGAACCGCAAAACGCCGGGCGTACCTCCGGCCCGGCGCGCGACCATGGCAGGTGGTAAATTCTCATGCCATGATCGAAACGAGCATAGAAGCTCGCCATGACGGCGCGATGACGGAGGTTGGTGCTGAAGGCACGATTTGGCAATAAAATCGGCGCGGCCGCTTTTGCCCGCGCTTTTCCTTGCGGCCGCCGCGGATTATAGACAGGATGGGAGCAGGATCGCGGGAGATCAGCCATGAGTGATATGCGGCTCGTCGTTGCCGGAGCGGCCGGCCGCATGGGCCGCGTCCTCGTCGAGATCATTCGGCAAACGCCGGGCGCCCACCTCGCGGGCGCGATCGAACAGCCGGGATCGATTGCGATCGGCCAGGACGCGGGGCTGCTCGCCGGATGTGGCCAAATGGGCGTCACGATCAGCGGCGACGCTCTCACAACCGTGGCGGCCGCGGACGGAATTCTCGATTTCACCTCGCCGCATTCGACTGTCGAACTCGCGGCGCTCGCCGCGCAGGCGCGAATCGTTCACGTGATCGGCACGACGGGTTTGGACGCGGACCATCTTGCGAGGCTGGAGGCCGCCGCGCGCCACGCCGTCATCGTGCGCTCGGGCAACATGAGCCTCGGCGTCAATCTCCTCGCCGCTCTCGTCGAAAGGGCCGCCCGCACGCTCGGGCCCGAATGCGACATCGAGATCGTCGAAATGCATCACCGCATGAAGGCCGACGCGCCATCCGGCACCGCGCTTCTCCTCGGCGAAGCGGCGGCGAATGGACGTGGCGTCAAACTCGAGCAGCATTCGGTTCGCGCGCGCGACGGTCACACCGGCTTGCGGCGGACCGGCGATATCGGCTTTGCGTCGCTGCGCGGCGGGACGGTGATCGGGGATCACAAAGTGATTTTCGCGGGGCCCGGAGAGCGGCTCGAACTCGCCCATGTCGCGGAAGACCGCAGCATTTTCGCGCGCGGAGCGGTGCAGGCCGCGCTCTGGGGCAAGAACCAAAAGCCCGGCCTTTATGCGATGGCCGATGTGCTCGGGCTCGCCGGTTGAAATTTTACCCTGCGCCGGTTCAACGAGGCGTGCCGCTTGAATGTCTGGCGTTGACGGCGTCTTTGGCCGGGTTGGCGGCGGGCCGGCAAGCGCGCCACGCTCGCCCCATATGTTAGGTTCCGTTAGCAGTGCTTGCAAAAAATACCTCGCATGACTCCGGACTCCACGCATCCGGCTTTTTCTGCCCCCTACGCGGAGGAAGACGAGCCGCTTGCTGCCCATCTCCTTGCGCATGCTGGCTTGGACGCCGAGGCCGAGGCTCGGATCGACCGCCGCGCCTTGCGTCTCATAGACGCGGTGCGGGCGAAATCGATCCGCATCGGCGGGGTCGAAGATCTCTTGCGCGAATATTCCTTGTCGTCGGAGGAGGGTCTCGCCCTGATGGTCCTCGCCGAATCGCTGCTGCGAGTACCCGACGATCTCACCGCCGACCGGCTCATCGAAGATAAGCTCGCCT
Organism: Methylocella sp.; assembly: GCA_050728715.1. GTDB lineage: Bacteria > Pseudomonadota > Alphaproteobacteria > Rhizobiales > Beijerinckiaceae > Methylocapsa. The sequence goes on along the minus strand of JBOHJT010000025.1, from coordinate 767 downwards.
CGGCGCATTGGAGCCGCCACGCCGGGGACAGGGAGGCGCTCCTCGTCGCGGCCGCCGCTTGGGCGCTTGGGGTCACCGCGCGCGTCATCGGCAAGGACAAAACGGCGGAAGGGGTGGTCGCCGCGCTGGCGCGCCGGATCGGCATGGGCGCCCTGCGCGCCGCCGCGCGGCGGGCCGTGCAGCTCATGGGGTCGCATTTCGTCTTCGGTCAAACGATCGAGGACGCCTTGGCGCGCGCTGGCACGAAGGATGGGCGTTATTCTTTCGATATGCTGGGCGAAGGCGCGCGGACGCAAACCGGCGCACAGCGCTATTTTGCTGCTTACGCGAAAGCGATTGAAGCAATCGGCGAGTCGGCGGGGCCAGTATCCTTGCCGGAGCGGCCGGGCATTTCGGTCAAGCTCTCGGCGCTGCATCCGCGCTACGAGCCTTTGTCGCGTCCGCGCGTGCTCGCCGAGCTTACGCCGCGGGTTGCCGAACTCGCACGCGCGGCCAAACGGCACGATTTGAACTTCACCATCGATGCCGAGGAAGCCGACCGGCTTGAGCTTTCGCTCGACATCGTCGATCTGTTGCTGGCCGATCCCTCGCTCGCGGGGTGGGGCGGGTTCGGTCTCGCGGTGCAGGCCTACCAGAAGCGCGCCTTGGCGGTGATCGATTACCTTGCCGCGGCGGCGCGCCGCTATGATCGCCGTTTGATGCTGCGGCTCGTAAAAGGCGCTTATTGGGACACGGAGATCAAGCGGGCGCAGGAGCGGGGTCTTCCC
>JBOHJT010000024.1:0-19609 GCA_050728715.1 Methylocella sp. | reverse complement strand
GATCTCGTTTAAGAGTCCTGAGCCGGAGGGCGGACGCCCGAAAGGTCGGGCAACAGACTGGGACGCCTTGCTCCCCTGACCCCATCATGCGGCGGCCATCGCGCCGATCGCGAAGAGAAGCGAGCGACCCATGGGAACGAACATCCCAACGGCGGCGAAAAACCGGAGCAGAAGCAGAAGCCGCTTGATGAAACCGACCCCAATTAGAGAAGGCTTTTACCAGACCGCGATATCTGCCTGCGTACACCGCGTCCGGTGAGTTGATTTTGCCCACGAACTTCCACGAATGGATTTTTGTCGGATCGCCGCTGACCCCCAATGCGCTCAACGATGGCAAGGCCGGCTTCCCTGAATATCACAATGTCTACATCGAACCAGGATCCTACGAGATATACAAGAAAACGAATGTATTTCCCGAAGGCACAATCCTGTTCAAGGAATTGCAGCTGACGCTGCCCGGCGAAAATCCCGATGGCTCGCGAAAAGAGCCTTCGGGGCAAGGTTATTTCCCTGGCGCGCTCAATGGCGCGGATGTGACCGTCAAGGACTCCAAGCGCTTTGCCAACACGGGGGAATACTTCAATTTCAATCATTCCGAGCCTAAGGCTCCAACCGCCAAGGTGAAGGCAAAGGAGGAATGCGCGTTTTGCCATATCGCCAACGCGAAGAAGGATGAGGTCTGGACGCAGTTCTACCGCCTGCTCGACAATTGATTCTCCAAATTCCGCGCGACATGGTCTCACATGGAGAAGCTTCTTATGGAGAAACTTACATGTAGAAACGACCAACAGCTATGAAAATCATCAACGCCGCACGGTTGATGTCGCTGGTTTTATTGGCCTTCTATTGGCAGGCGGGCGTGACCGCGGCGACCAACGACCAGAACTCAGACGCTTTGGTCGACACGGATGGCAATTTGCGGGTGCCTGCCGACTATCGCACTGCCTACCAGTCAGCGCGCGGCCATATGAGGTTCGCACCCACGCAAAAAGGCGGCCTCAACGCGGCGGTGTAGATCGCGTTTGTGAAGCGATCGATTGCCCGGCCCCAGTGCCAAACCTTTTCGGTCGCCGATCGCGGACCCGCCCGCATCGCCGACAAGATCTTTAAGCTGCCTACGGCCGCCGGCGCGTCCGGCGAGCTGCGGATCGTGCCGCAACGGTCTTGCCGCCTCAAGGTCACAAGACGCAATGCCGTGTCATGAAATGCGAGCACCGGCCCACGGACGGATCGCGGCTTGTATTTCGCTGGATTTGGGCTTGAATTCGCGTGGGTTTGCAAGCCAGGAGTTCGGCCGCATCGAAAAAAAAATAACGTCAACCCCCACTTGGGGGATGCGCGCCGGCCCTTTCTCCGCCACTATGCAGGCGCGATTGGGCAGTACAACCAGTCGCAACTTATTTCGACACGCGGAGCGGCTTGCCGTAAATTCCTGGCCGCCGTCGCGACAGGTGGTTTTGAGGTGCTGGAAAATTATGCCTTAAATTCAATTGAGTTAACGAAGCAATTTCTGCGGTTCCCGCGCGTCCGCCAGCAGACGCGCGGGAACTTTTCATTTCAATATCTCTAGCGCGCCCCCGAACTTCGGCGGCGGCGCGTTGTCACCAAAGCCTTGGGACGGCGGCAGACGCGTGGAGAGACGAGCGCCCGTCCTGGGGTGACGCGCCTCCCGCTCGATCAATGACCGCCGCCGTCTTGGCTGCCCTGTCGGATGCTCTGAAATATCTTTGGGTTGGGCGGTCCCTCCACATCGAGAAATCCGGCCGCGCCCTTCTGCAGCCGGCCCAGGCTGTGGTCGACGAGAATATAAGTCCCCGGAACCTGCGTCTTGAATTCGACCATCGTCGCTCCGCCGGCCGGGACCAAGGTGGACTGCACATTGCTGAGCGTCTCGGTCGCCCCTTCCGGATGAACCTTGTCAAAAATCTCGCCGATGACGTGAAAGCTCGACACGAGATTGGGTCCGGCATTCCCAAAGAAGATACGCACGGTCTCGCCGACCTTGGCTTTCAGCGCGCGCTCCTTGCTAAGCGACCCGGCGCTCCCATTGAACACCACGAAATCGGGTGTCTCCTTCTCCATCTTGTCGACGGCGGCCTCATGGACGCCGCTTTGGGTTCGATCTCCTTTTAGATAAATATCGCCCTGCATCACATAGAATTCCTTGTCTACCTTCGGCCAGCCTCCGGGCGGCTCGACGACCACGAGACCGTACATTCCGTGCGAAAGATGAAAGGGGATCATCGGCGTCGCGCAGTGATAGATAAAGACACCGGGCCTCATGGCCTTGAATTGGAAAACGCTCGTCGCGCCGGGCGGGGTCTGGGTCACCTTGCCGCCGCCGCCGGGTCCGAGGACCGCGTGCGAATCGATGCTATGGCTGACCGGGCTGTCGAGCGCGTTGTGCAGTGTGAGCTCGACGGTATCTCCCTGGCGGACGCGGATCATCGGGCCCGGCACGGTTCCGTTATACGTCCAATATTTGTAACCGACCCCGTCGGCGAGGAGCCCGGTGACCGGCTTGGCTTCGAGCGTGACACGAACAAGCCTCGGCTTCTTCCGGTTGAGGGGCGGCGCAACCCGGGGAGAAGGCACGCGGTCGAGATTCTCGGGGAGCGCCGGCAGAACGCTTTCATCCGCGGCGGCAGCGTTTTGCTCTTCCGCCTGGGCGCTAGATGCCCAAGGCAGAATGCCCAAAAAGGCAGAAAAGATGGTGGTTCGCATGATTGCAGCCAGCCATTTACAATAGAACTCACGGTCATGATCTTGCGGAATTGCTCTTCCCCTTCTTGAATTAAGTCCCAACGAGGCGGTTTGCTCATCCTCCGCGGCGCTAGATGCCGCCTGCGCCTGGGCGCAGGCGGCATACAAAGGCGCGCACAAAGCGGCGGGCAGCGCGGCCACTCGTGCGAGCGGCATTAGCCGTTCGCGAAGGCTTTTCCTTGAGTACTTGTGCGGCATGCTCGGTCTCCCCCTGAAACGCGCCACTGGCTTGGCCATCGGCGCACGTTAATTTTTCCGGCCAATTCTTCCGGACGAGTACCGCCCGGACCCGGAGGGTCGCTCAACGGTCAAAGACGATCAGTTTGCCCGCCATTCCCGCGTCGCGGTGCCCCGGCAGATCGCAAATGAATTCATATTCTCCAGGCTTCTCGAACACGGTATTCTTGCGGGCGATCTCGCCGGCCTTTGCTTGCAAGCGAAAACCGAAGGCCGGCAAGAATAGACCGTGCTCCGTTTCAGCTCCGCTGTTGTCGAGAACCAGGGTGACCGCCCGTCCGGCGGCGGCCAAAACCGTTGCCGGAGAAAATCTGAATTCCGTGGCAACGATTCTGACTTCGGCGGGCTTGGTGTCATTCAAGGACGCCGAAATCTCTTGTGCCTGCGCCGGACCAGCTAATGAAATCGTAATCGCCGCGATGATGTTATTGGACGGTGAAAACCGCGGGGATTTATTCCTGTCTGCCATTTCTCCCTCCCGCGAATTGCCTATGTTGCAATATCAGTAACGTTTCCATTACATCGTATGTGCCGAAGCGCATCGGACGAATGTCCTATGCGCCGCAATAAAGAACATTGAATGCTAAATAACATCCTTCTTCATTCCTTTAGGCCATCTTTAGGTAACCTAAACTGCAACAGTATCGGCCCCGGCGCATCCCCTGAAATGGGGTGCCGATCTCAGGTCCGCCGCGCCATTCAACGCGAGTGGCCTCTCCCAGGAAGCAAGCGGGCCGGCGTTAAAGCTAGCCAGGGCCGCTCTTCGCGAGAGAACCCCGGAGGCCGCCTCGGCTGCTGCCCGAACCGGTGCCCGGCTGCCCTGCGGCGGCGGTTTTCCCTTGAAGACGAAGCGCAGGCGGGCCTCGTGATAGGCGAGGCAGGGCCCGAAGAAATTGACCCTCATCCGTTCGAGCTCCTCGGCGCGATAGGCTGCCAGGGGCTTGACGGATTCCTCGTCGAGACGCCTCTCGTGCTTCTTCCGAAGCATCAGGCGGAACTCCGGATCCCTGGCGAGACGCCTCGCCCGCTCCCTAAGCCCGGCCTCGAACGCCCCGCTATCCTCGCCAAAAGCGTCGTCGAGAAAACCCATCTCCCGCGCCGCCCGCGTGCCGATGGGCTTGCACGATAGGGTCAGCTCCAGCGCCTGCCTCTGTCCCACCCGCCGCGGCAGCGTATAGGTCCAATATTCCGATCCGTAGAGATCGCCCATGCTCCTGTAATGTGGATTGAGGACGACGCCTGACCGCGCATAGACGTGGTCCGCCGCGAGCGCCAGCATCGCGCCGCCAGCTCCGGCATTGCCGCGCAACCCGGCGACGACAAAATGCGACATGGTATTGAGGATCTCGAAGATCAGATCGTCGATTGCATTGATGTTCCGCCAAGATTCCATGGCCGGATCGGCGCAGGCCTCAATCGCATTGAGATCGATGCCGTTCGACCAGAAATCGGCGCCGCCCAGCAGCACGATCACCCGAGTCGGGCGCGAGCGGGCGTGCAGGAACGCGTGGCGGAGCCGATAGCACTGGGATCTGCTCATCGCCCCATTGTAGAAATCGAACGAGAGATAGCCAATCTGGTCCTCCTCGGAATAGACGATCTCGCGGAAGGTGCGATGATCGGCCGGCGCGTCAAGGGGCAGCGGCGCCTCGGGCACGCCGGCAAGCAGCGGTCCCAAGACTTGCGTCGCCGGCCGCTTGATTCCAGTGGCCGGGCATAGATGGGCATCGTCGATACACGATTGGGCGAGGCTGATGACTTCCTGGGCCTCGGCCTTGGCCTTCAGATGGGAGATCCAGACAGCGCCATCGATCGTGCCGATGCAGATCGCGCCGTCGCGCCGGGCCAGAACCTGGCCGGGTGGGCCGTTTAGGCGCTCCTCCTCATGCGCCCCATAGAGGAAGCAAGTTCTGCCGAGCAGCCTACAGAGGACGCCGGGAGCGCTGTCCGCCGCGCGGATCTTCCGCACGATCAAAACCGTTTTGTCCCGCGTCCAGTCGATGGCACGGTCCGCCTGCCGCATCGGCGGGCGCAGACAGCCGCGCAAGGTGGGCGACCCTTGGGTTGGGGCGACACATCGGACAGCTTCTCGGGCTGCCAGGAGCCGGACCCAAACTCCCCCGATTCGATTCGGGCGATCGCCTCGAGAACGCCGCGCACCGCGGCCTCGGTAACCTGACCGCGATAGAGGCTGCTCTTCGCGGGGGGATCGGCCTCGAGGGCAAACTCGTGCGAGGCCCAGACCGGGCCCGCATCGAACTCATCTGCCGCCTCCACGATCGCCACGCCCCAGCTCTTCTCGCCGTTAGCGATGGCCCAGTCGAGCGAGGAGGGGCCCCGGTCGGCCTTGATGCCGGGATGCACGATCAAGCAGAGATGGCGCGACCAGACCTCCTCCGGAATGGCGATCTTCAGCATCGGCGCGATGATCAGTTCCGGCGCTTCGCGAGAGACAGCGACGATCATTGTCTCGGCCGTCGCCGCGACGCAGACGCGGATTTCGTGGCCGCGCTCGCCGAGTTCGATCCACAGACGCTGGCTGAGGCTGTTGTGGGCCGAGGTCAAAAAGAGAATTCGCATGGGTTTTCTCCCTAATTTTCCGCCTGGTGACATGAACCGGAACCGGTATTTTCGCGAACCGTTGGCGAAGTCGCGAAAGGAAAAGCGCAAAACCGCTTCCTCCGCGCCCACTGTTCAGGGGGTGCGCCGCCGCAGGCTCTATTTTAGAATTCAGTTGAGCAGAGTTGATCGGAACCGCGCCCGGTAGTCGTGCGGGCTGACAGCGAAAAGACGCTGAAAGGCGCGCCGCATGCGTTCGGCATTGCCGAAACCGCATTCCTCGGCGATGGTCTCGACCGGCAAGACGGTTTGTTCGAGTTGACAGCGGGCCGCCTCGGACCGCGCCCGTTCGGTAAACCGTGCCGGCGTCTCTCCGGTCTCGCTGCGAAACAGCCGGGCGAAATTGCGCGGGCTCATGGCCATGCGATCCGCTAAGGCCTCTACGCCGAGATCCTCCCCCGGGTGCCCCAGTATCCAGCGCTGCAGTTCGCGGATGTCTGGCTGGTTCGCTTCAATTTTCTTATAAGCACTGAATTGGGATTGCCCTCCCGGGCGCCGGGGAAAAACCACCATTGTCCGTGCTACAGCAAGCGTAATTTCCTGGCCGTGATCTTCTTCGACCAAGGCCAGGGCGAGATCGATCCCCGCGGTAATCCCGCCCGAAGAATAGATATTCCCGTCGCGAGCGAAGATGAGGTTGGAATCGACTTTAGTCGACGGGTATGCTGACGCGAGGCGCTCTGAATACAACCAGTGCGTCGCCGCGCGCCGGTAATGCAAGAGCCCAGCGGCCGCCAAGATAAACGCGCCGGTACAAATCGACGCCACCCGCCGCACCCGCGGCGCGATCGCACTCACCCACTCGACGAGGGCCGGGTTATCCTTGCAGGCCTGCTCCGCGTCTATACCACCCGACACGATCAAAGTATCCAGACCGTCCTTTGTGTCATAGCAACTCTGACTCGCGACGATCTCGATTCCGCTATGCGTCCGGACCGCTCCCGGGGACGCGGCCAGGATAACAAGCTGGTAGCCGGGTTCGTCGGTTCTCCCGAACCGTGGCAACCAAAAGTCCGCGAAGTGGAACACGTCCAATGGTCCACACACATCGCAGATTTCACAATTCGGGTAGATCAAGAACCCGATCCGGCGGGACCGGGTGATCTCTTGCGATGCTGGACTTGGAAGTAGTGTGTTCATGGCGCTATTGTCATTCATGATCGCATCCGCGACAAGGACAAAGATCCCTCGTTTTCGGCCAAGCAGACCCGCGTGCGTGAAATCCTCGAATGCCCGCTCCCGATCTGGAAGCGCGCCGGGCGCGGCCGCGTGCTCTTCCAAAAGCTCGCCGGGGGCGAATGGATCGATCTCTATGACAATTTGGCGCTCGCCGTCCCAACCGGGAACCGCGTGCTGGCAGCCGGGAACCTTTTCGATTGAAATGCTTCTAATTCGGCGGCAAGGGGATGAGGCATGAGATCAGCGCCTGCGCCGCATGTTGCTGGCCGGACCGGCGATGCCGAACTCGTTCGGCGTGCGCTCGCCCGTGACGACACGGCGTTTCGCACCATCATGGAACGGCACAATCGCCGGCTGTACCGGATCGCCCGCGGCGTTCTGCGGAATGACAGCGAAGCCGAAGATGTGGTCCAGGAAGCGTATGTCAAAGCCTTTACCCATCTCGGCGGCTTTCGCGGCGATTCTGGTCTTGCTACATGGCTTTCCCGCATCACCTTGAACGAAGCTTTGGGGCGGTTGCGGCATGAACGCCCGACTGTGGACCTGGAAACCTTCGAAGCGCAACGAACCGAGGCTCAGATCATCAAATTCCCTCAAACGGTGACATCCGACAATCCGGAACGAACAATGGCGCAACGGGAAATTCTGCAGCTTGTCGAAAGAGCGACCGACAATCTCCCCGAGATATTTCGGATTGTATTCATGACGCGGGTGATCGAGGGCATGAGCACCGAGGACACCGCGAACCTTCTCGGTCTTCAGCCGGATACAGTGAAAACGCGGCTGCATCGCGCGCGGCGGCTCGTGCGCAATGAGCTGGACAGGCAAATTGGCCCCGTGCTCATGGACGCGTTTCCGTTCGCTGGCACGCGTTGCGAGCGCATGACAAACGCCGTGCTGCAACGGCTCGCCATTCTCGAATAATTTCCGGGAACATTTCCGTTCGCCGATCGTCTAACTAGCGTCAACACTAACTCTCGGGCGCCATTCGAGCGTCCGGTGGCAAAAGTCAGGAGTATCTCATGCTAGTCCGATTGAGCGCGGCGATTGCCGCATTCTACATGCTAAGCGGCGCGGGCGTCGCGCAAGCTGCGGCCAAGCTCACTGATCCACAGATTGCCCACATCGCCTACACGGCGGGGCAACTCGATATAGATGCTGCCAAGCAGGCCTTATCGAAATCGACGAACAAAGATGTACGTGCTTTCGCCGAGGATATGGTGCGCGACCATACGGCGGTGAATGACAAAGCGCTCGCCCTCGTGAAGAAACTAAACGTCACGCCGGAAGACAATGACACCAGCCGCGCCTTAACCAAGCAAGCGACGGAGAAACGTTCTGAACTGTCGAAGCTCAATGGCGCGGAGTTCGACAAGGCTTACATTGCCAATGAGATCGCATATCACAAGACCGTGAATGGCGCGCTTGAGACTACGCTCATTCCGTCCGCCAGCAATCCTGAACTCAAGAGCCTGTTGCAAACCGGCCTTAAGATCTTCCAGGGACATCAGCAGCAGGCCGAAGAGGTCGCTGCCGCGTTGAAGTAAGGAGACTCCCGTGTCGCCGGGACGGTATCTCTTCGTATTCATCGCGATGATATGGGGGATAAATTCCGTTCCGGCGCACGCGAAAACGATTTATGTTACAATCGACAATCTTGTCTTCTCGCCGGTGGAACTCAAAGCAAAGGCCGGCGACACCGTCACGTGGATCAATAGGGACATCGTCGCGCATACGGCGACCGTGCGCGGCGGCTTTGATGTCATGATCGAGGCGAATAAGTCAGCAAGCTTGGTTCTGTCAAAGGCCGGAATCGTCGAGTATTATTGCCGCTTCCATCCCAATATGAAGGGACGGATCACCATCACGCCGGAGTAAAGTTTCTAGCGAAGCCTGCGGTTCCCGGCTGGCCGCCCGCTACCGGCCGGCCGATGTGGCAAACTTTCCGCCATGAACGTGACGTTCAGCAAACCCACGAAACTGGCGGAATTCCTCGAACGGGAATCCCGCCAGGAGTTCCGTTACGAGTTCGACGGTTTCCAGCCCGTCGCCATGACCGGCGGAACCCCAGCTCCCGCCGCCATCCAACGCAATCCCGCCGTCTCTCTCACCGGCGGAGTACGCGGGAAGCACTGCAATTTCCTTGCCCCTTAATCGCTTCACCGGAGACTGGTCCGCCGAGCGGAACCAGCTCGCCGCCTGACTGATGGCAGCGTCCCGGCCGGCAAAGTGAGTTGCCAAAACTCATCGCCAATGTGGCATCCAAAGCCGGTATTGAAACAAACCGGCCTCAAGCCGCGGGCGGGCGCATAACAAAACTTTAACTTGCCGAGCCATTTTCGAGCCATTTTGATGACATTATCCTGGGACACGAGATACAGCTGCTACGATGAAGACGTGGGGGTTCGCGCCTCTGTACGACGCAACCATTTTTCCTCGCCGTTACCAAATATCGCGTAACTCTCCTCCATTTGGTCCAAGTAGTTGAGGGGATTGATTTTCTTAAGGCACTGCCCGTCTTAAGGTACAGTCCGGTGCCAAATTCTTGCGTTGTTTGTTGCGTGCGGTCGGACTGAGATCGATGTGTCTGTTTTCGCTAAGGGTCCGGGTCCGGGTCTGCGGTTTCCGCCGCCTAGCGAGCAGGGCGGCGCTGTTTGTGTTCGCGGGCGCGATGCTTGCCGCTTGCACGACTCCCCCTCCGGTGGGAGCCAATGAGCCGCCGGACGCGGTGGACCGGATTCGCGCCGCCGACTTGCAGCCGCGGTTTCCTCGATCCTCTGGCACCTCCGACACGGGATCGGGGCCGAATAGGCCGCAGCTATATTACGGGAGCCCGGGCCGGCAAGCTACGGGCCCGGCGGCTGCCTCGCCTGACGCCGGCCCTGGCGAGGGCGCGAGCACGGCCGCTGGCGACGGCGTCAATTTGAACTTCGAGGATAGTCCCGTGAGCGCCGTGGCGAAAGTCATTTTGGGCGACATTCTCGGGGTGGGTTATTCGATCGACCCGCGCGTGCAAGGCACCATCAGCCTTTCCTCGGGACGTCCGGTTTCGAAATCCCAGGTGTTGTTCGTCCTGGAGAGCGCCTTGCACACGAGCAATGCGGTATTGGTGCACGATGCCGGGGGCTACCATATCGTTCCGGCGGACGACGCCGTCGGCAGCGGCGGCATCGATCGCGCGGGGGAGGGCCGCAGTCCGGGGCCTGGTTATGGCATCTCGGTGGTTCCCTTGCAGCATGTCTCGGTGCAAACGATCACGAAACTCTTGGAAAGCTTCGCGACAAAACCCGGCTCGATCCGGGCCGACCCAACGAACAATCTGCTTATGGTCGTCGGCAATGGGAATGAGCGCCGGGCGGCCGTCGACACCATCCTCAGTTTCGACGAGGACTGGATGCGCGGCCAATCGGTCGGTATATTCCCGGTCCATAATACGCAGCCCGAGCCATTGATCGCCGAGCTCGACAAGATCCTCGATTCCGGGGAAGATGGCCTCAGCCAACATTTGGTCAAGCTGCAACCCGTCAGCCGCATGAACGCCGTCCTCGTGGTGGCGCGCAAGCCCGAATTGCTGCGCGCCGCCGCGAAATGGATCAGCCGCCTCGATAATTCGGCCGTGGCGAGCACCGGCGTCAAGGTCTATAAGGTCCGCTACGGCGACTGCGTCAAGATCGCGAAGCTGCTCACCGCTTTGTTCATCGGCACTCCAAGCACGCTCGAATCGCCCACCAACCAAATCGCGCCAGGCGGGGGGGCGACGACTTTGAACGCCGGGTTTGGGGGCGCGGGTGCAGGCGGAGGCGGAGGCGGAGGCCTTCCGGGGCAAGGCCAAACTCAAGGGCTTGGAGGGCAACAGCAATCGCCGTACGGGGGACTGGGCGGCGGCGGGGGATTGGGCGGCGGCGGGGGACTGGGCGGCGGCGGGGGACTGGGCGGCGGCGGGGGACTGGGCGGCGGCGGGGGATTGGGTGGCGGCGGGGGATTGGGCGGGGGCGCGGGCGGCGGGGGATTGGGCGGCGGCGGGGGCGCGGGGACGCCCGAGTCGCGCGCCGCGGAGTCCGAGACGGCTGGCTTCGCGGGAGGTTTCGGCGGCGGCGCAGGCAAAGAGCGCGCTCTTCTGCCAGGGGTCCGGATCCTGCCGGATGTCGCGAACAATTCGGTCGTGATCTATGCCAACGCGGAAAACTACCGGATCATCGAACGGGCGCTCAATCAGATCGATCGTCCCCAATTGCAGGTCGCCATCGATGTCACCGTTGCCGAAGTCGATCTCAACAACAATCTCAGTTACGGCGTTCAGTTCTTTCTGGGAAGCCTCAACGTCCCTGGCAACGCGCTTGGCCTCCAGGCGATCAACACGCCGTTGGGGACGGCGCCCCCGACCACGAATGGAGGCTTCAATCTAATTATTGGCAACAGATCCCTCCCGCATGTCATCATCAGTGCCTTGAATCAATATACCACTACCAAGACCCTCGCAAATCCGTCGCTCGTGGTGCTCGACGGTCAGGTGGCGGCCCTTCAAGTGGGCGACACGGTGCCGATAACGACAGGCACGCTGGCTAATACTGGTATTGGTATCCCCTCCGTCGCCAGCAGCATCTCTTACCAGAATACGGGCATTGTTTTGAGCTTTCGGCCACACGTCCATGCCAACGGCAATGTCAATCTCGAGATCGACCAGGAGATCAGCGCGTGCAAGAATTGCGTAGGCGTTAATCTCACGCCGTCGTTCACGGACCGCCACGTCAAGAGCTCGATCATGGTTCCAGACGGCCAGACTGTCCTGCTCGCCGGCCTCATCCAGGAGGAGCAGGACAAGACGCGAAACGGAATTCCGGTTCTCGATCAAATACCTATTCTCGGCGAAGCCTTCGCCAACGCCAACAACAGTACGGTCGATCGCAAGGAGCTCATCATCTTCATAAGGCCGCAAGTCATTCGCGACAGCGTCGATGCCTCGGTCGTCGCCGAGGAGCTCCGCGCCAAGATAAGGGGCGACAAAATCGGTACGGCGCGGCCGCCGGGCGCCGTGACCCCTTACCCGCTTGGGCTGGTTCAATGAGCGGGACCAGGCTTCGTGATCGCGCCAAATTGAAAACGGCCTTGACCGGAGACGAGATTGACGTGGCATTGACGGGGCGAGGGACGGCGTGGCGGCGAGAGCTGATCGCATACGCCGCATTCGCCGCCCTGGCTTGCTCCATCGCGATCGCGAGCCTTGTTGCCGCGCCCCGCATATCGGGCCTCCTTGGAGGCGCTCTGGGGGTTCTGATGCTTGCGATCGCGGTGGCGGATGCCCGCGCGTTCATTATCCCCGACAAGCTGACCATCGCCGCATTCGGACTCGCCTTGGCGAATGCGGCGTACGAGGGTTTGGACAGCGTGCCGGAAAACATCGCGGTCGCCGCGTTGCGTGGAGTCGCTCTGGCCGCTGCATTTTTCGCTCTGCGGGAAATCTACTTGCGGCTGCGCCGGCGCCATGGAATTGGCCTTGGCGACGTCAAGCTCGCGGCGGTCGCTGGCGCCTGGCTCGACTGGACGCTTATTCCCGTCGCGATCGAAATCGCGGCGCTCGCGGCGCTGATCTTTTACCTAGCGAGCCAGCTTGTCCTGCGCCGTCCTATCCGCGCGACCGCGAAATTGCCTTTCGGGCTTTTTTTCGCGCCGGCAATTTGGTTTTGCTGGCTGCTCAACGCAATATTTTTCGAATTCTAAGGGAGCACGGCCATGGGGACCCTTACCGTCGCGCGAGGCCGCGGCCAATTGGTCAGCTCCGTCCGCGGCCGGGAGGCGCGAGAGCCGCGCCCCTGGCGCCATTGGGCCATGCCCGGCGTGCTTGTTTGCATGGCTATTTTTTCGAGCCCCGCCGCCGCGGACCGGTTGCGCGACGGGACCCGGGCGTTCGCGGCCCACGATTACGTAAGGGCGGCCCGCATCTTCGCGGACCTCGCCCCGCTCGGCGACCCAAGGGCGCAAACCTATCTCGGCTACATGTTCGCCAATGGCAAGGGCGTACCGCAAAATTATATGGCGGCGGCGGGATGGTACCGTTGCGCCAGTCAGCAGGATTTGCCAGCGGCGCAGTACATGCTTGGGCTCATGTACGACAACGGCCAAGGCGTTCCACAAGACTACGTTATCGCCTATGCCCTGCTTGACCGCGCTGTCGCTGGGGCAGGTCGGGAGCGGGAGCGTTGGGTCCGCATACGCGACGCCGTCGCCACGAAATTGAGCCTCATCCAGCGGACGCGGGCGCAACAGCTGGCGTTCGAGGGACCCCCAGGCGGGAGCTGTTTACCAATCGTCGTAGGCTATTAGGCGGCCTCGCTCCTTGCCGCAAAATGCGGTGCAAATGACGGCGCACAATACTATATTGTGCCGGCCAGCGTGCTTGCTTCGTAGACTCAAAGCAAATCCGGTTTCTTGACGGGGGCCCTGGCGTGGTGCCTTGCCGATTCTATCGCCGGCGCGTTAGTCTTCGAAATGCGGGCACTGGCGGCCGCCGTCTGAAACCGCGGGAGATGGCCCTATGAGAACTGTCGTCTGCCCTGGCCTTGGCCGCGAAGTCTCGGCCGTGGGCTTTGGTTCTGCCTCGCTTGGATCGCGGGTTTCCGAGGCGCAAGGATTGCGCGCGATCGGTCTTGCGTTCGATCGTGGCGTGACCTGGTACGACGTCGCGCCTCCCTACGGCGATGGAGAGGCGGAGGGAATATTGGGAAAATTCTTGGCCGGCCGCCGGGATCGCGTCGCAATCTGTACCAAATTCGGTATTCCCCGCCCGGTTGTCTCGCCGGCGATGCGCTTTATAAGGCCTGCGGCGCGCGCCATGGCACGGGCGTTTCCGCAATTGCGCAGCGGGATGGCCAGGGCCAAGCGGATCGGGAACCGCGACCGGCTGCACGCGGAACAGATCGAAAGTTCGGTCGTTGAAAGCTTACGGCGCCTGCGAACCGATTACATCGACGTGCTGGCTCTCCACGAGCCGGGGCCTCAGGATTGCGCCAGCGAAGCCATCTTGCGCGAATTGCGGCGGATGATCGAGAAAGGCTACGTGCGCTGCGTCGCGGTCGCCGGAACTCCGGCGGCGATCGTCGCCGGAGCGCGCGCTTCGGAGCTATATCAAATCGCGCAGCTTCGAGATGATCCATTCGTGCGGACAGCAGCGGGCGTGAAAGGCGCCCTCGCCGGTGGCGCATCGATTTTTTTCGTCACGCACAGCGTGTTCGGCGCCCACGAACGCTTGTCGCACCTCCTGGTTGGCGACGGCGGCCGTCTCGGGGCCCTCGCCTCCCAGCTCGGATACGGTCCTCCATTCATGGCGAGCGAAATGATTTTGGATAATGCTTTCGCGGCCAATCCGGAAGGCGTGGTTCTCGCTTCGATGCTCACCCCCGCCCATATCGAAATGAACTGTGCCAGGGCGGCACGGCCGCCGCGGAAGGATATTGGTCCATTCATGCAAAAATTCGTCGTCGCGGACAGCCCGTGACAGCTTTTTGAATGGCGATCCGAGAGGCCGCGAATGTTTCAATCTAACGCGGGCTTGGGGAGGTCCTTGCCGGTTTTCATCGCGTGGATTCCAGCAGCGGCATCCGTGCATTGAATGCCCATTGTTGATAGAATAGCGTTGCGCCGATTCAAGCCAGCGGCGCGTTCAAGATCCAGCGATGGCCGAAGGGATCGCGAAATGTCGCGACCCTGGTTCCCCAAAAGGAATTGGTAGGGCTCGTCTCGGCTTTTGCGCCGAGACCGGTTGCCTTCGCGAAAATTTCGTCGACTGTCTTGGCTTCGGCATATTCCAAGCTGACCGAGGCGGTCGCAAGCTCGCCAGGGAGCGGCATTCGCGTGTGGCCGAATTCGGGAAAGGCGTCGGCGAGCATGACCGAGCCGCCGTTGATGTCGAGCTCGCAATGCATGATCCGCATGCCGTCGAGGGCGGGCATGAACGCTTTTTGCCGCGCGCCGAAAACCGTGGTGTAAAAGGCGATCGCCGCCATCGCGGGGGAAACGGTCAGATAGGGCGCAACCGGCGGGCGCATGGGTTCCTCCGCGTGCAAAATCGTCGATGCCGCGAGGGTACTTCCCCTGGCCGGATCTTGCGAGTAAGAACTGCCACTCCAATTGGTTTTATGGCAAGAGCCGCCTCCGGCGGCAGCGAAAGGCACCGGGGAATGGCACAGGGAATTTCAATGGCCAAGCCGCGCACGCTTTACGATAAAATCTGGGATGACCATCTCGTCGATGACGAAGCCGACGGCGCGAGCCTCATTTATATCGATCGCCATTTGGTCCATGAGGTAACGAGCCCCCAGGCTTTTGAAGGGCTGCGGCTGACCGGCCGCCGCGTCCGGGCGCCGCAAAAAACCCTCGCGGTGGTCGATCACAATGTTCCGACAACCGATCGCTCGAACGGAATCGACGATCCTGAAAGCCGCATTCAAGTCGAGCAGCTCGCCGCGAATGCCCGGGAGTTCGGCATCGAATATTTCGACGAGCGGGATCTTCGCCAGGGCATTGTCCATATTATTGGCCCCGAGCAGGGCTTTACCCTGCCCGGCGCGACGATCGTCTGCGGCGATAGCCACGCCTCGACGCATGGCGCCTTCGGCGCGCTCGCGCATGGCATCGGCACTTCCGAGGTCGAGCATGTTCTCGTCACCCAGACCTTGATCCAGGCCAAGGCCAAGAACATGCGGGTCACGGTCGACGGCGCGCTCGGCGATGGGGTGAGCGCCAAGGACATTGCGCTCGGGATCATCGGCGAGACCGGCACGGCTGGGGGCACCGGGCATGTCATCGAATATACGGGCGAAGCGATCCGCGCGTTGTCGATGGAAGGGCGGATGACCGTCTGCAACATGACGATCGAGGCAGGCGCCCGCGCCGGCATGATCGCGCCCGATGCCAAGACCTTCGCTTATCTCGAAGGAAGGCCCAAGGCGCCGAAGGGCGCGGCCTGGGACGCCGCGATGCGCTATTGGAAGAGCTTGCATTCCGATCCGGGCGCCTTGTTCAACAAGGAAGTCCGCCTCGATGCCAGCCAATTGCCGCCGCTTGTCACTTGGGGGACGAGTCCGCAGGATGTCGCGGTGATCACCGGTGCCGTGCCGCGCCTCGAAGCGGCCTTGAGCGAGACAAAGAAAGCTTCGATCGCCCGTGCGCTAGATTACATGGGCTTGAAGGGCGGCGAAAAAATCACGGATATTAAGATCGACCGGGTATTTATCGGCTCCTGCACCAATGGACGAATCGAGGATCTCCGCGCCGCCGCCAAAATCGTCGCGGGCAAGCACATCGCTGGCTGCGTCAACGGCATGGTCGTGCCGGGTTCGGGCCTCGTCAAGCAACAGGCGGAAGCCGAGGGTCTCGACGCGATTTTTCTGGCCGCCGGGTTCGAGTGGCGCGAGCCGGGCTGCTCGATGTGCCTCGCGATGAATCCGGACCGGCTCGCGCCGGGCGAGCGCTGCGCCTCGACCTCGAACCGCAATTTTGAGGGCCGCCAAGGTTTCAGGGGCCGCACCCATCTCGTCTCGCCCGCGATGGCGGCGGCGGCGGCGATCGCCGGCCATTTCGTCGACATCAGGGAGTGGCATTGAATTGCGCTGTTGCCTTCGCTGATCACGGGCAACAAGATCGTCGGCGCTACGGAATCGGCGGTTTCTACGGGGCAACCGAAGAAGCCGTTGCTCGTTTGAGAGCGGGATATGTCCAAGACCCATGATGATCTTGCTCACTTCGTCGAATATGCAACGACTTTAGAAGGCGACGAGAAAGGTGAGGCACAGGTTTTTTGCGATAGACTATTTCGAGCGTTTGGACACCAGGGTTACAAGGAGGCCGGAGCGACTCTCGAATACCGAATCAAGAAGGGTAAGGCTAAAGGAACCAGCTTCGCGGATTTGATCTGGAAGCCTCGCCTGCTCATCGAAATGAAAAAGGCGGGCGAAAAGCTCCACCTTCACTACCTCCAAGCCTTCGAATATTGGATCAACGCGGTTCCGAACCGCCCGCGTTATGTAGTGCTTTGCAACTTCCGCGAATTCTGGATTTACGATTTCGACAAACAGCTAGACGAGCCCGTCGATACGCTCGCGCTTGTTGAACTTCCGAAACGATACACAGCCCTAAATTTTCTTTTTCCTGACGAGCGCAAGCCCCAATTCAATAATGATCGCGAAGCCGTCTCACGTAAAGCCGCCGATCAGATGGCGGAGCTGTTTCGAAAGCTCACGAAGCGTCCAGCAAAGCCAATCCCACGCCCTCAATCGCAGCGGTTTGTGCTCCAGACCGTAGTGTCGATGTTTGCTGAGGATATTGACCTTCTTCCATCGGGAACCATTAAAAACATTGTCGATGACTGCTTGGACAACAAGCAGAATCCTTACGATCTTTTCGGTGGCCTATTCCGGCAAATGAACAGCCCGACGCCTGCGACTGGCGGCCGCTTCAAGGGAATTCGCTATTTCAATGGGGGACTCTTCTCGAAAATTGAACCAATCGAGCTGAACCGCTTCGAATTGGAGTTGATGGGAGGAAAGGACGGCGCGGCGACCAAGGACTGGTCGAAGGTCAATGCGGCGATCTTCGGCACGCTGTTTCAACACAGCATGGACGAAGACGAGCGTCATGCCCTTGGAGGGCACTTCACATCCGAATCTGACATTCAACGCATCGTGGGGCCGACTATCGTTCGCCCGTGGCGTGAACGCATTGACGCAGCCAAGAATGCGACCGAGCTTTTGGAAATCCGCCGCGAACTTATGAATTTCCGCGTACTTGATCCCGCCTGTGGGAGCGGAAATTTTCTTTATGTCGCCTTCCGTGAGATGTCGCGGCTCGATCTCCGCATCATGACGCGCCTGCAAGACCTACTCAGTACGAAAGAATTTTCGAAGCGGGCCACGACCCTCACAATCATCACCCCGAAGCACTTCTTCGGACTGGATATAGACGTTTTCGGAGTCGAGCTCACGAAAGTGACTTTGATGCTCGCAAAGAAGCTCGCTTTTGACGAAGCTGCGGACACCCTCAAAATCACGCAGGAGCAGATGGCATTGGGCGGTTCAGATGCGTTGCCGCTTGACAATCTGGATCAAAATATTCGTTGCGATGACGCACTCTTCACGAAATGGCCTGATGCTGACGTGATCATCGGAAATCCGCCTTATCAGAGTAAGAACAAGCGACAGGCTGAAATGGATCGGAGCTACATCAACCGGCTCCACGAGCGGTATCCCGATATTGATGGTCGTGCCGACTACTGCGTGTATTGGTTCCGTCGTGCGCACGACTATTTGAGGCCGGATCAGAGAGCCGGCCTTGTTGGTACGAATACGATTCGCCAGAACTATAGCCGAGAAGCCGCGCTCGATTACATAACCGCTAGCGGGGGTACGATTACCGAGGCCGTTTCAAGCATGATTTGGCCGGGTGAAGCTGTCGTTCATGTCTCAATCGTAAATTGGATCAAGGGAACTGAGAAGCGGAAGAAGCGGCTGTATATTCAAGATGGAAACGATCAGAGCGCGGGGTGGCGGCATCAGGATTTCAGTACCATAGGCCCGGCACTCTCATTTGAATTCGATGTAACGCGAGCGCAACGCATCAAGGTGAATGCCAAGCAAGGTTGGTGTTTCCAAGGCCAGACACATGGCCACAAGGCTTTCCTAATGTCGCCTAACGACGCCAAGATCTTGATCGCTAAGAATCCGAACTATGCTGACGTGCTTTTTCCCTTTTTGATCGCCAATGACCTAATAGGCAAGAAAACTTCCAAGCCCTCTCGGTACGTTCTCGACTTTCAAGGGAAGGATGTGATCGATGCACAGCGGTACGATGTGGTATTTCGACGCGTAAAATCTCAGGTGCTCCCGCATCGCGAAAAGGCAGCAGCAAAGGAGAAAGAACGAAATAAACCTGCATTGAAGGAGAACCCGGACGCAAAGGTGAACCATCACCACGCGAATTTTCTGAAAAAGTGGTGGCTTCTCTCATATCCGCGTGAAGACTTAATTTCTGCGCTTGCGCAACTGCCCAGATATGTAGTGTGTGGACGCGTCACGAAGCGACCAATCTTCGAATTTGTTGACGTGTGCATCCGCCCCAATGACGCCATGCAAGTTTTTCCCTATTCGGACGATTACTCCTTCGGGATTCTTCAATCAGGAATACATTGGGTTTGGTTTGTAAATCGCTGCTCAACAGTGAAATCTGACCCTAGATATACCTCTAACACCGTCTTTGACACGTTTCCGTGGCCACAGGAACCGACCGCCACGGCTATCAAAGCCGTGGCCACCGCTGCGGTTGCTCTGCGCAAAAAGCGCAACGAGCTTCGAACAAAGCACAATCTCTCTCTTCGAGAACTTTATCGGTCACTGGAGTTGCCGGGCGACCATCCGTTGAAGGCCGCCCACGCCGACCTTGATGACGCTGTGCGCAAGGCCTACGGCATGACCGCCGCAGAAGACCCACTCGTTTACCTTCTTTCCCTCAACGCTCAAGTTGCTACGGCAGAGGCCAATGGTGACCCCGTACAAGGTCCCGGCTTGCCTTCCTTCATCAAGGATTATGAGGCTTATGTAACGGCGGACTGCGTCAAGCCATAGCTATGCCTTGTCCCTCCGACCGGGGCCATCAAGGCGGCGCCGCGCTTTTCGAATTGCACCGAAAATCGGTCGATCTTACGAGATTGAAGCGGAGCGCAGTCTTCGGCGTTGTAAGGTTCTTGGCCCCAATCGTACCTATGTGGACGGCCTCGGATGGCAAGCACTTTCTTGCTTCGAACGACTCGGTTGACTGCGGTCAT
>JBOHJT010000023.1:0-20028 GCA_050728715.1 Methylocella sp. | reverse complement strand
GCCGCTTGCGGCCTCGCGGACCGGTCCAGCTCGGCGCGCCGGAATATTTTCATCCGTCCATCCTCGCTTCACTGCTTGCCCAATTCGCAAGCCTTTATCCCGATGTGCGGTTAGAAATCCAAATACGGCTCGGCCCCGACATCGCAATGCAGTTTGACAAGGGTCAGCTGGATATTGCGATTGTCAATCGTGAACTCGGCGAGGGTGAAGGGAGCGTTCTGTTCCGGGAAAGACGCGTTTGGGCGGCGAGCAAAACGATCAAGCTGGATTCGGCGGCCCCGGTGCCGCTGGCCCTGTTTCCGCCCAATTGCGCTTGGCGGAGTTTGGCCCTCACGCGGCTCGATGAGGCAGGCCGGACATGGAAACTTGTGCTGCAAAGCACAGGCGTGACGGGTATATTGGCAGCCGTCGATCCGGGGCTCGCGGTCTCGGTCTTCGCGGAAAGCAGCCTGACACCTTCACTCCGGCCGCTTGGGTCCGAGGCGCAATTGCCACCGCTGCCTGGCTTCGAGTATGTCGTGCGCCAGGCAAGCCATGCGAGCCTGGCCACCAATCGCCTCACCAAGGTGATCATCGACTTTTTCCGGCGCTCCGCCGCGTTGCGTCAATCCCAGCCTGGGATAGACCCCGAACGACCCGGAGTCGGAGACCAGGCTCCTTCGAACGCCGTCTCCTCGGCACATAAATAAGGCAGGATGTCCCGCCTAGAGCATGAACCCTGTGATAAAGATCTTTCGAAACAATCGTTTTGAACGTGATCGGATGTACTTAAGCTAGAATAAACCAGATCGTGTACAATGCAAGACATCGCCGTCAGCCGCATCCTTCAAAGGTAAGGGACTATCGCAATGCAAATGAAACCCGCGCTCGCACTGGTAATCCCCTCACTGTTCTTGACAAGCCCCGCTCTCAGCCAATCCGATCTGCGGTCACAGCAGCAGACTGCATGTGAGGATGACGCTTACCGTCTCTGCCCTGATGAAATTCCCGATGAGGCGCGGATAACCAGTTGCCTGGCGCGCCAGAAATCCAAGCTCAGCCCAGGTTGCCGCGCGATGTTCAGGCCATCACCTCGCCATCGCGCCGGGCGCTGAGCCGGCCGTCTGTTTCCGGTCAAGCCGCCTCGGCCAAGGCCGTGAGCGCCGCGCAAATGTCATCGACGACGCTCGCGACAAGGTCGAGCTTGTCGCCTTCGCCCATGACCCTGATGACTGGTTCGGTGCCGGAGGCGCGCACGACGAGGCGGCCGCTTTTGCCGAGCTTCTCGCGGCCACCCTCGATGGCGCGCATGACAGCCGCTTCCGCCAAAGGCTGTCCGGCCTTAAATCGCACATTCCGCAATACTTGCGGCACCGGATCAAACCGGTGGCAGACTTGGCTCACCGGCTTATCTTGCCGCTTGACAATTGCCAGGACTTGCAAGGCGGCAACGAGTCCGTCGCCGGTCGTGCAATGATCCAGGAGGATAATATGGCCGGATTGCTCGCCGCCGAGATTAAACCCTTCCTGCCGCATGTGGTCGAGCACATAGCGATCGCCGACGGCGGTGCGCGCGATGGACAGCCCGTGCCCTTCGAGATAGCGTTCGAGGCCGAGGTTCGACATGAGCGTCGCGACAATGCCTGGCCGCGACAACCTTCCGTCTTCCTTCCAGCATTGCGCGATCGCGGCCATCAATTGGTCGCCATCGACAAGTTTCCCGGCCTCGTCGACGATAACCACGCGGTCGGCGTCCCCGTCGAGCGCGATACCGATATCCGCCCGCACTTCCCGGACTTTCTTGACAAGCGCTTCTGGTGCGGTGGAACCGACATCCCGATTGATGTTGAAACCATCCGGCTCGACGCCGATCGACACGACGTCGGCGCCTAATTCCCACAAGGCTTCGGGAGCGACTTTGTAGGCGGCGCCATTGGCGCAATCGACGACGATGCGCAAACCATCGAGCGTAAGACTTCGTGTCAGGGTACGCTTGGCGAATTCGATGTAGCGTGCGCGATCGCCTTCGACTCGCATGGCGCGGCCGATGTCAGCGGGCTTCGATAATTTGAGCGAGGACGGCTGATCGAGCATCGCCTCTATTTTCGCGTCGATCGCATCCGGCAATTTAAATCCGTCCGGGCCGAACAACTTGATCCCATTGTCTTCGTAAGGATTATGCGACGCCGAAATCATGACACCGACATCCGCCCGCATCGAACGGGTGAGCATGGCAATGGCGGGCGTTGGCATCGGCCCTAGCAACAGGACGTCGATGCCGACCGAGGTGAATCCCGCGACCAAGGCATTTTCGATCATATAGCCGGAAAGCCTTGTGTCCTTGCCAATCACCGCCCGATGGCGATGCTCGCCGCGTTGAAAAATAATGCCGGTCGCCTGCGCGATTTTCATGGCGAGTTCAGGCGTGATCGCGGCATTGGCGATGCCCCTAATGCCGTCCGTTCCAAAATATTTTTGCGCCATCGGTGAGCTATCCTTTGCGGCAATCAACCAGCTCGCGCTAATATTAATAGCGGTAATGATCTGGCTTGAACGGGCCGGCCTGCGGCACTCCGAGATAGGCCGCCTGGGCGGGGGTGAGCTTGGTCAGCTTGACCCCGATCTTGCCGAGGTGGAGGCTAGCTACTTTTTCATCGAGATGCTTTGGCAAGGTGTAGACCTTGCGATCGTATTGGCCTTGCTTGGTCCAAAGTTCGATTTGCGCCAAGGTCTGATTGGTAAACGAAGCCGACATCACGAAGGAAGGGTGTCCCGTCGCATTGCCGAGATTGACGAGCCGCCCCTCCGACAGAAGGATGATCCGCTTGCCGTCCGGAAATTCTATCTCGTCGACCTGCGGTTTGACATTGTGCCAAATGAAATTGCGCAAGCCCGCGACTTGGATCTCGGAATCGAAATGACCGATATTGCAGACGATGGCGCGATCCTTCATCGCGCGCATGTGGTCGACCGTGATGACGTCGACATCGCCGGTGCAGGTCACGAAAATATCCGCGCGGGGCGCCGCATCCTCCATCGTTGTGACCTCATATCCCTCCATCGCCGCCTGCAAGGCACAGATCGGATCGACCTCGGAAACCATCACGCGGCAACCGGCGTTGCGCAGTGAGGCAGCCGAGCCCTTTCCGACATCGCCGAAGCCCGCGATCATCGCGACCTTGCCGGCCATCATCACATCGGTGCCGCGGCGGATGCCGTCGACAAGCGATTCCCGGCACCCGTAAAGGTTGTCGAACTTCGACTTGGTGACCGAATCGTTGACGTTGATCGCGGGCCAAAGAAGCTTGCCGTCGCGCTCCATCAAATAGAGCCTGTGGACGCCGGTCGTCGTCTCCTCGCTGACGCCCTTTATGGCATGGCCGCATTTGGCGTACCAGCCGGGAATGTAGGCGAGCCGCCGCTTGATCGTCGCGAAAAGAACCTCTTCTTCCTCGTTGCTCGCTTTTTCGAGAAAAGCCGTGTCGCCCGCCTCGGCGCGCATGCCGAGATGAATGAGCATCGTGGCATCGCCACCGTCGTCCAAAATGAGGTTCGGCGTGCCGCCGTCGCTCCATTCAAGGATTTTATGGGTGTATTCCCAATAATCGACAAGGCTTTCGCCCTTGACGGCGAAGACCGGCGTGCCGGTCGCGGCGATCGCGGCGGCGGCATGATCCTGGGTCGAATAAATGTTGCAAGAGGCCCAGCGGACATCCGCGCCGAGCGCCTTCAAGGTCTCGATCAGCGCGGCGGTTTGGATCGTCATATGCAGCGATCCGGCGATCCGCGCGCCCGTGAGCGGCTGGCTCCCGCCATACTCCGCGCGAACCGCCATCAAGCCCGGCATTTCGGTTTCCGCAATCGCAATTTCCTTGCGGCCCCAGGCGGCGAGCCCGATGTTGGCAATGGCGTAGTCATGCGACGAATGGGTCATGGGAACTTGGCGCTCCGGAATGAGGATTTGGGTCTATATCAGGCCAGCGTATACAAAGCAATAAAGATATAAGCAAGTCTTTATGTGAACAATCCAAGCTCCCGCCGCTCACCGCAGTGGCTTCGTCCATTTTTGGCGCGTGTGGCGCCGGCGGCTTGCGGCAGGCCGCTGAGGACGTGCACTACAGCTTTCTAAAAAAGTGTATCGAGGGAGTGACCTTGTCGAGGCCGACAGCTTGGTAAGCAGCTCGCGCCGGTGCGTGCGCGGCATCGCCGCCCGTCCCGACATAGGCGATCTCGGCCCCCCGCTTCTTGAGGTCCTTGAGAGCGAACTCGTACATCGTTTTACCGATGCCCTGTCCCTGACGGGCAGGATCGACGGCATTCAGCCCGATCTGTCCGATCTTCCTTTCGAAGTCCATGATCGTGAAAAAGAATGCGACCAGAGCGCCGGCGTCCTCGACGACGTAGACCTTCACCGCCGGATCGGAAGTGGAAATCTGTCCGAGATAATCAGCGTATTGCTCTTTCCAGTCGCCGTAGCGGCGTTCGAAGACCTCACTTCCCAACTCCTTTTCGAATAGACTGTGAATGGGGGTAAATGCGGACACGCATATGTCCAGCGTGCGGTCGTAGTCGTGCGTCTCGTAGGCTCGTATGTCACAGTTCAATAACGTGATCCTTACGTCTCGCAAATTCCCGACTAATACCCATGGTATGGTTGCTGAGCGTTCCAATTCGCTTTTGCGTAACACGGATGTGCTGACGCGCGCGAAGTGGCGTTTCTGGTTTGTGGCCATCCAGCTTGTTCAATGATCACACGACGGTCGCGGTTCAGCCGCCCGTGTTTTTTTGCGCCTGACCGACCGCATATGGGGGTGTGGCAGCACTATGGCTGACGCGCATAGCCAGGATCGCGGGCGATCTGGCCGACCGGGACGCCGTGGCGTCCAAAAATCCCGCCCTTTACGCCCCTGGCTTGGTCCATTTCAGAATGGGGTTTCGCGCCGCGCGGGTTTCGTCGAGGCGCTCGCGGGGCGCATAATGAGGCGCGCCGGCGAATCGCCCGGTGTCCCCGCGCTTTGCGGCCAGCGCGAGATCGCGCAAGGCGGCGATGAAAAGATCGAGCGAGGCTTTCGATTCCGATTCGGTCGGCTCGATCAGCATCGCGCCGTGCACCACGAGAGGGAAATAAATCGTCATCGGGTGAAAGCCCTCGTCGATCATCGCCTTGGCGAAATCGAGAGTTGTGAGGCCAGTGGGCCTCAGCCATGCCTCGTCGAACAAAACCTCATGCATGCAAGGCCTGTCGCCGAATGGCCCGGACATGAGATCCTTGAGGCTCGCGCGGATATAATTCGCATTCAGCACGGCGTCCTCGGCGGCCTGCCGCAAGCCGCCGGCGCCATGCGAGAGCATATAGGCAAAGGCGCGCACGAACATGCCCATCTGGCCATGGAAGGCCGCGATCCGGCCAAATGCGCCGGGCGCCTCGCTAAGATGCTCGACGAGACGAAAGCCGCCCTCCCCCCGGCGCAGGAACGGCACCGGCGCGAAAGGTGCAAGCCGCGACGAGAGGACGACCGGGCCAGCGCCGGGTCCGCCGCCGCCATGCGGAGTCGAGAAGGTCTTGTGGAGATTGATATGCATCGCGTCGACGCCGAGATCGCCCGGACGCGCCTTGCCCATGATCGCGTTGAAATTCGCGCCGTCGCAGTAGAAATAGGCCCCGGCTTCGCGCACCAAAGCGGCAATTTCAGCCACATCCTTCTCGAACAGACCGCAGGTGTTGGGATTGGTCAGCATGATCGCGGCGGCATCCGGCCCGAGCCTGCGCTTGACTTCGGCCGGGTCAAGCGTGCCGTCAGGGCGC
The DNA here is from genome assembly GCA_050728715.1 of Methylocella sp. Lineage (GTDB taxonomy): Bacteria > Pseudomonadota > Alphaproteobacteria > Rhizobiales > Beijerinckiaceae > Methylocapsa. The sequence goes on along the minus strand of JBOHJT010000023.1, from coordinate 14,243 downwards.
GCGGGGACAGTACGCACCTCGAATCCAGCGCCCGCCGCCGAGGCCGGATTGGTGCCATGCGCCGACTCCGGCACGAGAACGATTTTGCGGGCTTCATCCTCTCCCTTCGCCGCGATCGCGGCCTTGATCGCCATCATGCCGCAGGCCTCGCCATGCGCGCCCGCTCTCGGCGGCATGGCGACGGCGTCCATCCCGGTCAAGACCATCAGCCAGCGGGCGAGCTCGGCGATAAGTTCAAGCGCGCCTTGCACGGTGGATTGCGGTTGCAAGGGATGAATGTCGGCAAAGCCCGGCAGGCGCGCCATCGCCTCGTTGAGGCGGGGATTATGCTTCATCGTGCAAGAGCCGAGCGGATAAATCCCGGCGTCGATCGCGTAGTTCAGCCGCGACAACCGCACGTAATGGCGCATCGTCTCTGGCTCGCTCAAGCCCGGAAGACCGGCCGGTTCTTGGCGTTCGAGCGAGCCGAGCCGGGTTTTGAACGGCGCGGGCTCGTCGAGATCGACGCCGGTATTCTCCGGACGCCCAGTTTCGAAGATCAGCCCTTCCTCGATTTCGAGGCCGCGATTGCCGGTGAAGGTTTTCGCAACCGGCGCCTCGGTCTCGGCCGCTTGCGGGTCGAACTTTTGCCGCATCAGCATGACAGGGCGCCTTGCAAGGTTTTCGCGTAAGCCGCGCGATCGGCATCCGTGTTGAATTCCGTCGAGGCGGCGAGGATGAGATCGTCCAATCCCTTGTCCGGCAAAAGCCGCGAGACCGGGACCCCTCCGAGCACGCCTCCTTCCGCCATGCGTTGGACCACCTCCGCGGCGTCGCCCGCGATCTTGATCGTGAATTCGTTGAAAAATGTCTCGTTCAGCACTTTGGCGCCTTTCACGGCCGCGAGCCGGCCGGCGAGAGCGACCGCATTGGCGTGATTGATGCGGGCGAGACGACGCAGGCCCGCATCGCCAAGGAGGGTCAGATGAATCGTGAAGGCAAGACTGGCGAGGCCGGAATTGGTGCAGATGTTCGAGGTTGCCTTGTTGCGCCTGATATGCTGCTCGCGCGTCGAAAGGGTCAAAACGAAGCCGCGCCGTCCCGAGGCATCCACCGTTTCGCCGCAAAGTCGCCCCGGCATCTGGCGCAAATATTTGGCCTTGGCGGCGAAGAGCCCGACATAGGGGCCGCCGAAATTCAAGCGATTGCCGATGGACTGCCCTTCGCCCGCGACAATATCTGCGCCCATCGCTCCCGGCGGCTTGACGAGACCGAGCGAGACAGCCTCGGTGAACACCGCGATCAAAAGCGCGCCCGTCGCATGGCAGATCGCCGCCACCTCGGAAAGATCGCGGAGATTGCCGAAAAAATCCGGGTTTTGCACCACGACGCAGGAGGTTTCCTCGTCGATGCGGGCGCTGAAATCCTCGGCCGCGAAAACGTCGGGCGGAAGCACCGCGACGGCGTCCCCGCTCATCGCCGAATAGGTGCGCACGGACTCGGCATAATGCGGATGGAGACCGCCCGATAATATGGCCTTGCGGCGTTTGGTGATTCGGCGCGCCATCGCCACGGCCTCGACTGTCGCGGTCGATCCGTCATACATCGAGGCGTTGGCGACATCCATCGCGGTCAAACCCGCGACCTGGGTCTGGAACTCGAAAATGGCTTGCAATGTGCCTTGCGCGATCTCTGGCTGATAAGGCGTATAGCTCGTGAGAAACTCGGAGCGCTGGATCAAATGATCGACGCTTGCTGGAACATGATGCTTGTAAGCTCCTGCTCCAACAAAAAACGGCACCGAGCCCGCCGCCACATTTTTTGCCGCGAGCCGAGAGAGCACGCGCTCCACCTCCATTTCGGTCTTGCGCGGCGGCAGATCGAGATCCTGTTCGAGCCGCTTGGCCGCCGGGATATCGGCGAACAGCGCGTCGATACCGGCGACGCCGATGCGCGCCAGCATATCGGCGCGGTCCTCGTCGTTTAGAGGAAGGTAACGCATCTTAGTCACCTCAAATGCGGCGCTCGGTGGCGTAAAAATAAAGCCGCGCACTTGCGTTAAATGACGACTCATTCACCTTGCGGCGGACAAGCCTAAGAAACGGTCTTCAGAAACTCGCGATAGGCATCCTCGTCCATCAGGCTGTCGAGTTCGGCGGCATCGCTCAGCTTGATTTTGAGAAACCAGCCCTTGCCGGAAGGATCCTCGTTGACCAGTCCAGGCGCATCGGCAAGCGCGCTGTTGACCTCCACGACGTCGCCCGACACTGGCGCGTTGACTTCGGCTGCCGCCTTGACGCTTTCGACGGTGGCGGCCTCGGCGCCCTTCGACAAGCTCTGGCCGATTGGCGGCAGCTCGACAAAAACAACATCGCCCAATTGGGATTGCGCGTAATCGGTGATCCCGACGACGCCCGTGCCGCCTTCGACGCGGACGTATTCGTGGCTCTCGGTGTAGCGCGTGGTCATCAGTTCCCCCTAAAGTAATGGTGCGGCACAAAAGGCAGCGACACGATTTTTGCCGCAAGCGGCTTGCCGCGGACGATCAAGCAAACTTGTGTACCGGGCGCGGCGTGCGCGGCATCGACATAGCCCATCGCGACCGGCCGCCCGAGGCTCGGCGCGAAGCCGCCCGAGGTAACCCGTCCGATGGTTTGGCCCTCAAGCGTCACAATCTCTGAACCTTCCCGTGCCGGCGCCTTGCCTTCGAGCAAAACACCAACGCGCAAGCGCGCTGGACCATGATCGATCGCCCGCTTCACTTGCTCATAGCCAAAGAATCCGCCCGCCTCGCGGCGGCGTTTGGAAATCGACCACAACAGCCCCGCCTCGACCGGACCGGTCGTGCGATCGATGTCATGACCATAAAGGCAAAGGCCTGCCTCAAGCCGGAGCGAATCCCTCGCGCCGAGGCCGATTGGGCGAACGTCCGCCTCGGCAAGCAGTGCTTCCGCAAAAACCGAGGCGGCCGCCCCCGGAATCGAAATCTCGAAACCGTCCTCGCCGGTATAGCCGGAGCGCGAGATATTGATTGCGTTGCCCTCCCAAACCAAGCTTTTGGCCGACATGAATGGCATCGCCGAAACGCTTTCGGCCACTGCGGACGAAAGGCACCGGCGCAAAACTTCGGCGGCCTGCGGTCCTTGCAAGGCTAGCAAGGCGCGGTCGTGAAGAATGCTCAGCGAGCAGTCCGGCAGCTCCGCGGCCAGATGGGCGAAGTCGGCTCTTTTGGTGGCGGCGTTTACGACGAGGAAGAGCCGCACGCGCCCGGCTTCGTCAGGAAGCCGCGTCACCATCAGATCGTCGAGAATATGGCCATGCGCGTCGAGCAATTGCGTGTAGCGCATCCGCCCTGGAGCAAGGGCCGCGATGTCGCCCGGCACCAGCGTCTCCAGGCGGCGCGCGGCATGCGCTCCGGCAAGGTTCGCCTGGCCCATGTGGGAAACGTCGAAGAGCCCTGCCCGCGCCCGCGTATGAAGATGCTCGGCCACGATGCCCGAGGGATATTGCACCGGCATGGCATATCCGGCAAAACCGGTCATGCGGGCGCCAAGAGCGCGATGCAAATCGTGGAGCGGCGTGCGAGCAAGATCGCAAACAGGTGCGCTTAAAGCGGCGGCTTGGCTAGCAGACATCAAAATACCCGGCCGGACAACGCAGCAGCATATGCGGCGGCTAAAGCCACGCCACACTGCCCCCTCTGTCCTGAAACCTGAAAGATTTCCTTCGCTCGGCAAGAGTTCCCGAACGAAGTTGCCTCCTTCGGTGGATTTTCCATTTAGAAATGGAAAATCGCTTTCCAGAGTGTCATCCCCGAGCGGTCCGTGGGCCTGAGCGTTTCCGGGGCGGTTGCGCCTTCGGCGCCAGCTCGCCCGCGCGAGCCGGTCTCTTCCGCCGGGGTCTTTGATCTGACCTTATTAGAGTTAGTAAGCGAAGCCTTTTTGTCAATGCGCAAAGCGTGAACTTGCACAGGCCAATGGTTCCAGGCTTCAAGCTGATTAACAACCGTCATGCCCAACAGGACTTGGATCATTAGCCCTTCCCCTGCCAAAAATACCGGTTTTCCGCGCGATCGCACGCTCCTAAGGGCCACTTGATGTATGAGGCCTTGTAAGATTTTTGGCGCCAATCGTACCAAAATGTTTCACGTGAAACATTTTGGTACGATTGCATCGCAAGATCGGACATGATTCAAAGGTTGCCGGGGCGTTGGCCTCGCAATTCGCGCGGCATCAAGGTTTGGCACCTTTGCCTTGCCCGCGACTCCGATCTTGATCGCGAGCTGGCGCCTTCGAGAACGACGACCTCCGGGCAGAAGATGTGCCGGACCTCTGCTCCGGGCGCCGCCGGCGCGTTAGGCCCCGGCGCCGATCGCGGCTGCTTTTTTCAAAAGCGCCTCGGCCATCCTTACGCTCGCGATATCGATCAGCCGGCCGTCGAGCGACACTGCCCCTTTTCCCGCCTTGGCGGCGTCGGCCATCGCGCTCACGATGCGGCGGGCCTTGACTACCTCGGCTTCCGACGGCGTGAACACCCGATTTGCGAGTTCGATCTGCGAGGGATGGATCGCCCATTTTCCCTCATAGCCGAGCACCGCGGCGCGCTTCGCCGCGGCGACAAAACCATCCGCGTCCGAAAAATCCCCGAACGGACCGTCGATCGGACGAAAGCCATAGGCCCGGCAGGCTACCATCATGCGCGTCTGGGCCGCATGCCACTGATCGGCCCAGTAATAAGCACGGTTGCCGGAAGCATCCGTGTCCGTGAGCACGCCGTAATCCGCGTTGACGCCGCCAATCACCGTGGTGCGCGCGCGCGTCGAGGCGGCATAATCGGCGGCCCCGAAGGACATCGCCTCGAGCCGCCGGCTCGATTGCGCGATCGCCTCGACATTGGCCATGCCGAGCGCGGTCTCGATCAAAACCTCGAAGCCGATCCGCTTTTCGCGTCTCTTCGCCGTCTCGATTTGGGTCACCATCATGTCCACGGCATAAACGTCGGCCGCAACCCCGACCTTGGGGATCAGGATCATGTCGAGGCGCGGGCAGGCCTCGACGATATCGACGACGTCGCGGTACATAAAATGCGTGTCGAGACCGTTGATGCGGATCATCATGGTCTTGGCTCCCCAGTCGATGTCGTTCAGCCCCGCGATGATATTCTTGCGGGCCTGCTCCTTGTCGTCGGGAGCCACGGCGTCCTCGACGTCCAGGAAAATAATGTCCGCGGCCGACTGAGCGGCCTTTTCGAACAATCCCGGATTGGAGCCTGGAACCGCGAGTTCGGAGCGATGCAGGCGCGGCGTTGCCTGCTCGATGATCGTGAAACTCATGCCCTTTTTCCTCTCTCTCTTCTTCTAGCTTCTCTTGGCCGTTCATGTCCCAGGCCCGGTTCAGCCGGTCGCGCCAAGGCCGCTGGCGATGCAATTGATCGACAGCAACAGGTTCGACTTATAGGCCTCCATGGCCTCGTCGCTTTCGCAAGCACGGAAGCGCCGCAACAGCTCGACCTGGTCGCGATTGACCTGGTTGATCGTCGGCAGACGGTGCGCGAGACGGGCGCGGTAGCTTGGGAATCGTTCGCCGATCTCGCGCTCCTGGCTGATCCGCAGGACCATGTCGCAGGTCAGCATGAACTCTCGCTCGATCAGGGCGAAGATGGCATCGCGCTTGGCCGCGTCGGCAACAAGGCCCGCGTACTCGCGGGCGATTTTCAGATCGACGAGACACAAGGTTTTTTCGACCTCGCCAATGATAAGCCGGAACAGGCGCGACTCGGTGAACATGCGCCGCAGCAGCGCCTTGCCGCGGCCTTTGCGCACATCGAGGAAACTGGCAATGCCACTCCCCGTCCCATACCAGCCAGTGACCGCATGGCGGTTTTGCGACCAGGCGAACACAAAGGGAATTGCCCTGAGATCGCCAAGCGAGCGCGCGCCAAAACGGCGCGGCGGCCGCGACCCGATATTGAGCAGCGAGATTTCCTCGAGCGGACTTGCCGCCTGGAAATAAGTCAAAAGATCGGGGTGGGAAATAAACCCTGCGTACGCCGCATAGGCGGCGCCCGAAAGCGCCTCCATCGCCTCGTCGAACTCGGCCCTCGGCACCAGCGCCTGCTCTCGTTCCGATATAAGAGCGTGCTTGAGCACGGCGGCCCCTAGCACTTCCATCTGGTAGGCCGCGGTGCCGCGATTGGCGTATTTGAACGATACCACCTCGCCTTGTTCGGTCACCCGGAAGCGCCCGTCGATCGAGCCCGCGGGCTGCGCCGCGATCGCCTGCGCGGTTGGGGCGCCGCCACGGCTGACCGAGCCGCCCCGGCCGTGGAAAAACGCGATCGGAATACCGCTTTCGCTTCCAGTTTTGGCGAGCCGCATCTGCGCCTTCGCCAATTCCCAATTGGAGGCCAAAAATCCGCCGTCCTTGTTGGAATCCGAATAGCCGAGCATGACTTCCTGCGCCCCTCCTTGCGCGCGGGCGCTGCGCCGGACGACCGGCAGCGACAATAGTTCGCGCATGATGGCGGGCGCGGCGCGCAAATCGGCGATCGTCTCGAACAGCGGCACGATCGGCAGGGTGCAGGCCTCGACGCCCGCGGCGTCAAGAAAAAGTCCAGCCGCCTTGGCGAGGAGATAGGCGCCGAGGATGTCGGCGACCGAGCGGGTCATGCTGAGGATGAAGGCGCCGAAGGCTTCGCGATCGAACTCCTCGCCCTTGTCGCGGGCGAGCTCGAACATGCCAAGCGTCTCCAGCGCCTCGGGCGGCAGGTCCGGCCGCGCGCGCTTCGCCGGCAACGGGCGGGCGAGCTCGGCGAAGATCCAGTTTTTCCACTCCGCCGATCTGGGATCGGGCGGCGTTCCGCCGTTCTGACCAGCGGACGCCCGCCACAACGCCTGCAAGGCTTCGGTCAGACGCGTCGTGTTTTCGCGCAGATCGAGCCTGACCGTGCGGAAGCGGAAGATCTCCACCGCTCTGCGTATCGGACGCACGAGATCCTCGCTAAGATCGGGGGCGCCGCTTTCAATCAGCGCATCCTCCAGAATCCGGAGATCGGCGATGAGCTCGCCGGCGGTGCCATAACCGGCGCCTTCGCAGGCGTGCCCATGTTCGGCGCGGGCAATTGTGAGTTGGAGCTTGCGCAGCATGCAAAAGAGGAACTGCCGGTAAGGCTCGCCAAAATTGCGCTTTGCTATCATCGCGCCTTCGGGGCACTTGGCGAGGGAATTCGCGAGCGCCGACCGGAATGCCGGCGAAAGCGGCAGCGACCGCTCGGCGATCGACATCCTCTGCAACAGAAGCGAAAGATGCTGCTCGTAATGGCGCAGGCTTGCTAGTGCATTTTGGCTGAGCGCGCGGCGCGTGACGTCGTTGGTGACGAAAGGGTTGCCGTCGCGGTCCCCGCCAATCCATGAGCCAAATTGGAAAAACGGCGTCGGCGCGAGGTGTTCGCCCGGATAAAATTGAGCGAGCACACTTTCGAGCTTCTGCAAGAGATCCGGGACGCCATCAAACAGCGTCTCGTGGAAAAAATGCAGGCCCCAGGCGACTTCCTGATCGACCGACGGCTTCTCCAGGCGCAGCTCGCCGGTCATCCACAACAGCGCGATCTCGTCACGCAGCGTGTCGATGATGCGCGCGCGTTCCCGCGCGGTCCATCGCGGCTGTTCCAACTCGACCAGCAGCCGGTAGATGCGGCGATGCTTTTCGAGAACGGTCACCCGCTTTGCCTCGGTGGGATGCGCGGTGATGACCGGCCGGATCCGAGTCGAAGCCAGCCGGCCGCGCAGCTCTTGCGCATCGACGCCTAGACTTGCCGCCTCGGCGATAAGATTGGCGAATGTGCCCTCTACCGCCGTTTCGCCGCGTACGCGCTCGGTTTGGCGGCGCAGCCTCATCGCGGTATGCTGCTCGACGATTGCAAGCAGCTGGAACCAGATTCCGTGGGCCTGGAAGACTCGGGCGAGCAAATCCGGCGCGAGATTGCCAGGCCCGGATTTCCCCCTCAGCGCCGCCGCGACCTCCGGATATTGGCGATGCACAACGCCGGCCAGCAACTCGAACAGAATGTCCGCGGTTTCCTCGCCGTCGAGCACAGCTTGAATGCTTCCGGGCGCGTTGCCGGTCTCAAAACCCGGCCTGCCCGCCCTAAACTCCGGCATGGGTAACCCCGCGGCGGCGGGACGAAAGGACGTCGATTTTGCCCAACATGTTGACGCGGCACTGGAAAATGAGCGGTTGCTTTCGTCGAATTGGGATTTTGCCGATCGGCGCGCCGGCGTCCTCAATGCGCCAAAACCTTGGCTATCGTCGTGCCAAGCTCGCTCGGACTGGGAGCGACGGTCAGGCCGTAGGATTTCATGATTTCCGCCTTTTCGGCGGCGCTGTCGCCGCTCGCCGAAATGATCGCGCCGGCATGGCCCATGCGGCGGCCCTTTGGCGCCGTGAGGCCCGCGACGTAGCCGACCACCGGTTTGGTCATGTGGCTCTTGATCCACGCCGCCGCCTCGGCTTCCTGGGGGCCACCGATTTCGCCAATCATCATGACCGCGGTGGTTTCCGGATCACGCTCGAACAGCACCAGATGGTCCAGGAACGAGCTGCCATTGATCGGATCGCCGCCAATGCCGACGCTTGTCGAAACGCCGATCCCAAGGGCTTTCATCTGCGCCGCGGCTTCATAGCCAAGCGTGCCCGAGCGGGAAACGACACCGACCGTGCCGCGCATATAGATATGGCCGGGCATGATCCCGAGCATCGCCTTGCCGGGGCTAATGATACCCGCGCAGTTCGGCCCGACCAGCAAGGTCCGATGGTCGCGCTGATAGCGCAAGAGATAGCGCTTCACCCGCATCATGTCTTGCGCGGGAATGCCGTCGGTTATCGAGCATACGAGCCCGATCCCCGCGTCCGCCGCCTCCATGATCGCGTCGGCGCAGAAGGCCGGCGCGACGAAGGCGATGCTATGGGTCGCGCCGGTCTGCTTAACCGCTTCCTTCACGGTGTTGAACACCGGCAGGCCGAGGTGGGTGGCGCCGCCCTTGCCGGGTGTGACACCCCCAACGATCTTGGTGCCGTAGGCGATCATTTCCTTGGCATGGAACGTGCCCTTGTCGCCCGTGAAGCCTTGAATCAGGACCCGGCTTGTTTCGTCGATCAGAATGCTCATCGGCCTTGACTTTCCTCAAGCAATTTCCGTCGAAGGTCCCGGACCTTTTTACCGGCGGATAATGCGAAAAAAAGCACGCCCTTAAGTGTGCTTTTATGAATCTAACGGTCAAGAACGCTCCCGCGTGCGGCAATCCACGAGGTCAGGCCGTGCGGACTTCCCGTTGCGGCGCGCCGCGGGCGGCGCCGACCGCCGAGTTGGCGGCATCGGCGAGGGTATCGGCCGAGACGATCGGCAGGCCGCTTTTCGCGATGATATCGCGCCCGGCCTCGACATTGGTGCCCGAAAGACGCACCACCAACGGAACATCGACCTTTAATTCGCGGCAAGCCTGGACAACGCCTTCGGCCACCCAATCGCAACGATTGATGCCGGCGAACACGTTGACCAGAATCGCCTGGACGTTCTTGTCGGACAACACGAGACGAAACGCCGCGGCAACCCGTTCCGGCGAGGCGCCGCCGCCGATGTCGAGGAAGTTCGCCGGGCTGCCGCCCGCATATTTGATCATGTCCATGGTTGCCATGGCGAGCCCGGCGCCATTGACAATGCAACCGATATTGCCGTCGAGGCCGACATAGTTGAGGTTATGCTCGGCGGCCTGGACCTCGCGCGAGTCCTCCTGCGAATGGTCGCGCATGTCGGCGACCGTGCCGCGCCGGAACAGGGCATTGTCGTCGAACGACATCTTGGCATCGAGGGCAAGGACCCGGTCGTCCTTGGTGATGACCAGCGGATTGATCTCGACCATGGTGGCGTCGAGATCGCGAAACGCGCGGTAGCAGCCGAGCATGCTGGCGACGGCGCGGCTGACCTGCTTCAAACTGAGCCCGAGACCGAAGGCGAGCTCGCGCGCCTCGAACGCTTGAAGCCCCACCGCCGGCTCGACGACCACTTGCAGGATTTCCTCCGGATGGTCCGTGGCGATCTCCTCGATTTCCATGCCGCCGAAGCGCGATGCGATAACCCGGATCCGCTCGACCTTCCGGTCGAGAACGAAGCCAAGGTAAATCTCGCGCTCGAAGGGTTCGGCGACCTCGACATAGACCCGCTGCACGACCTTGCCCTCCGGACCGGTCTGATTGGTGACAAGAGTTTTGCCGAGAAGCTCCACCGCCGCCGCGCGCACTTCGTTATAGGTCTTGCAGAGTTTTACACCGCCGGCCTTGCCGCGGGCGCCGGAATGGATCTGAGCCTTCACCGCCCAATGCCAGCCGCCAAGCTCGGTGGCGCAATAGACGGCTTGATCGGGACTGTAGGCCACCGCTCCGTGCGGCGTTGCCACCCCGAAATTCGCCAAGATCTCCTTGGCCTGATACTCGTGAATATCCAAATACCCCTCCACACAACCTCGGGCCGATCCACGACGCGGGTTCCCTGATTTAGTTTTCTTGGCGCTCGCCGATGTGGCCTGCCTGCGCCGGCGGGCACAGCGCCAGTTATTCCGTGCAAGGCTTATTGCCAAATTCCGGCCTTAGCAACCCTCCCATTGGCATCGCGCGGACCACGCGAGATCATGGGAAGCGGATGCACCGGATAATTTCGCGCGGGAACTTCCTCCCTCGAAAGGACCGCATCGGAAAGAACTCGCGGCCTTTTCGTTCGGTTATCGCCTCCCGATGTGCCGCCCGGCGGCGCCGGGCGAGAAAAAGTTTGAAAACCCGGTGTCTGCGGTTATGTAGCGGCAACGCCAAGTCAAAAAATAAAAGGCGCGATCGGGCGCTTGGCGGCGGCGAGGGCGCTGGGGTTGCCGCCCCGGCAACCACCTAGGGCAAGCGGAAACCGCAATGACCTTCGATCCGCGTCAGCTGCTGTTGGACATGTTCGAGGCGGCGGTCGGCGCGGCCTTGCCGGAAAAGTGCTTGGCCCCGCATCTTCCTCCAAGGCCGCCAGGCCGCGTCATCGTCGTCGGCGCGGGCAAGGCCGGCGGCGCGATGGCCAAGGCGGTCGAGGATCATTGGGCGGGTCCGCTCGAAGGCTTGGTGGTCACCCGCTATGGCCACGGCGCGCCCTGCCAACGCATCGAAGTGGTCGAAGCTAGCCACCCGGTCCCCGACGCCGCCGGCCAAGAAGCGGCAAAACGCATTCTCGCCATGGTCAAGGGTCTGACCTCCGAGGACCTGGTGCTTTGCCTGATTTCCGGCGGCGGCTCGGCGCTTCTCGCCCTGCCCGCCGATGGCGTGACGCTCGCCGACAAGCAGGCCATCAACAAGGCTCTCTTAAAGAGCGGCGCGACCATCTCCGAGATGAACTGCGTGCGCCGGCATTTGTCGGCGATCAAGGGCGGGAGGCTCGCCGCGTCCGCCGCGCCCGCGCGGGTGGTGACACTCATGATCTCGGATGTGCCCGGCGACGATCCTTGCGTGATCGCCTCTGGGCCGACCGTCGCCGATCCGACGACCTCGGCCGACGCGTTTGCGATCCTGCAAGAATACGCCATCGCCGTGCCGGCGAACGTCCGCGCGCATCTCGGCTCGGCGGGGGCGGAAACTTTGAAACCCGGCGATCAGCGCCTCGCGGGTGTTGCCAATGTGATGATCGCGACCCCGCAAATGTCGCTTGAGGCCGCGGCCGAAGTCGCGCGCAAGGTCGGCGTGACCCCGCTCATTCTCGCCAACGCGATCGAGGGCGAGGCGCGCGACGTGGCTTTAATGCACGCGGCGATCGCGCGGCAGGTTCATGGCTTCGGCCAGCCCTTGGCCCCGCCCTGCGTCCTCATCTCGGGGGGCGAGACCACGGTCACCGTGCGCGGGACCGGGCGGGGCGGCCGCAACGCCGAGTTCCTGCTGGCGCTTGGCGTCGCCTTGGACGGCCATCCCGGCATCCATGCCCTCGCCGCGGACACCGACGGAATCGACGGCACGGAGGACAACGCCGGCGCGCTCATCGGTCCCGATAGCCTTTTCCGCGCGGCGGCGGCCGGAGTGTCGGCCAAGGCCCGGCTCGCCGACAACGATGGCTACGGTTACTTTTCCGCGATTGGGGATCTCGTGGTGACCGGGCCAACCCTTACCAATGTGAACGATTTCCGCGCCATCCTGGTCCTTGGTTGAGGCCAAGCGCGTTGGCGTCGTTGCATTTCCTTGTCCGAAGCCGGTTTCCGGTTTTGACGATGGTGGTCCAAAAAGAAAACTTCTTGCGCGATTTCGGCTGTTGCGCTTGCGCCAATGGTTTTGCTAATGGTTTTGAAAAGAGGATACGCCGGCAAACAAATGGAGGATTCATCATGGCGGGCCGCCACTTTCTTTTCGTCCCAGGACCGACCAACGTCCCCGAGCGTGTCACGCGCGCCATGATGGTGGCGATGGAAGACCATAGATCTTCCAAATTTCCGAAGCTCACGCTGCCCCTGTTTCAGGATTTGAAGAAGGTCTTCAAGAGCACCGACGGGCAGGTGTTTATTTTTCCCTCGTCCGGCACCGGCGCTTGGGAGGCCTCGCTCTGCAACACGCTTTCCCCCGGCGACAAGGTTTTGGCCTCGCGGTTCGGCCAGTTCAGCCATTTGTGGATCGATTTGGCGCAGCGGATCGGCCTCGACGTCCAGGTTTTGGAGGAGGAATGGGGCACGGGCGTCAAGCCCGACAAAATCGAATCCGTCCTGCGGGCCGATAAGAACCACCAAATCAAGGCCGTGCTGGCGGTTCAGAACGAGACCGCGACCGGCGTGACGAGCGATATCGGAGCGGTGCGAAAGGCGATGGACGCCGCCAATCATCCGGCGCTCCTCTATGTCGACGGCGTGAGTTCGATCGCAAGCATCGATTTCCGCATGGACGACTGGCGCGTCGATCTCGCCGTCGCCGGCTCTCAAAAAGGCTTTATGCTGCCGGCGGGCCTCGGCATGGTCTGCGCGAGCCCGCGCGCCCTCGCCGCCTATAAGAGCGCTGGCCTCAAGCGGGTCTATTTCGATTTCGGCGACATGATCAAGGCCAACGCGACGGGCTACTTCCCCTACACGCCGTCACTGCCGATGCTGTACGGCCTGCGCGAATCGCTCAGGATACTGTTCGAGGAGAAGCTCGAACGGGTGTTCGAACGCCATAACGTTCTGGCGACCGGCGTGCGCGCCGCGGTCAAGGCCTGGGGCCTTCAACCCTGCGCGAAGGAACCGAAATGGTATTCCGATACGGTGACCGCGGTTGTCGTCCCGCCCGGCTTCAACGGCGCCGACGTAGTCGACGCCGCTTACCGCCGCTATAATTTGGCGCTCGGCGCCGGTCTGTCGCAGGTCGCGGGCAAGGTGTTCCGGATCGGCCATCTCGGCGATCTCAACGACCTCATGGTTCTTGGCGCTCTTTCCGGGGTTGAAATGGCGATGCGCGATGTCGGCATCGAGATTAAGGCCGGCAGCGGCGTCGCCGCCGCCCAAGACTATTTCCGCTCGACCATCATGGCCAAGGAAAAGAAGCCGACGGACCAGGAGCATTTCGCCGCGCTGCACCCGGAAGGCGTCCTCAACGACTGAGGCGCCGCGTTTCGCGTGCCGGGCCTCGTCGCGCGATCGCGGCGCCGCGGCCACCGCCCGGCCGAGCCGCGGGCGGCAAAGCTTTTTGGTGACGGCTTGCCGCTCCGCTACCCCGGAAAGATCACCCGGTGCAACACTCGATCGTCTTTCTCGACCGTTCGACCCTCGAGGCCAATCTGCGGACGCCGAAGTTTCCGCATAGCTATACGGAATACCCGGTGACGTCGACGAGCGAGATCGTCGATCGCCTTCGCGATGCGACAATCGCCATCATCAACAAGGTGCCGATGGATGAGGCGGCGCTAGCGCGACTTCCCAACCTTAAATTGATCGCGGTCGCGGCCACCGGCACGGATGTCGTGGACAAAGCCTACTGCAAGACACACGGCATTACCGTCTCGAACATCCGCAACTATGCCTTCAATACGGTGCCGGAACACGTGTTCGCGCTGGCCTTCGCGCTTCGCCGCAATCTCATGGCTTACCGCGATGATGTTCGCGCCGGCCGCTGGCGGGCCTGCGACCAGTTCTGTTTCTTCGACCATCCGATTCGCGACATGCGCGGCTCGACGCTCGGCATTGTCGGCTTTGGCGCGATCGGCAAGTCGGTTGGCCGGATCGCCGAGGCCTTTGG
>JBOHJT010000022.1:0-20329 GCA_050728715.1 Methylocella sp. | reverse complement strand
CGCTGTCGTAGCGGCGGAACACCCGGCCGCACAGATTGGCGGCGGCCTGTCCCTCGCCGTAGATCGTCAAATCGAGCAGGATCTCCACCGCCCCGCCGACGCTGACATAGCGGCGCGTCGCCCGCCGTGCCGCGTCGTAGACGAAGCGGAAGGCCTGGCCGCGATCGTCCCATAGGCGGATCAGCTGACCGGCGACGTCGCTCAATTGGCGTCGCCCCCCGGCATCGGTGTTGATGTGGTAGAGCGCGCGTCCGCCCATATCGGCGCCCGCGACATAGGACAGCCCGCCGCCGGAGGTCACACGCAGCACCTGCTCCTGCGTTCGCCTGCCAAGCGCGTCGAACACCGCGAGAGGCTTGCTTTCGGTGTCTAGCGCGGCGCGCGCGGCGAAGCGGATTCCACCACCGTTGTCGACGATCTGGAGGCAAGTGCGGCCCAACGAATCGAAATGCGCCACGCTCTGTGTGGCGGCGTGCTTGCCCGCCTTGGTCGCCGCGTCCTGTTCCGCCGATTTGGCCTCGGCGTCCGCACCGAAAGTGCCGCCGATCCGCGCCGCGTACCACGAGGTGTAGGCCGCCGCACCCAGTGCCTGCTGGAAATACGCCCCGACATCGGCATCGCTCCTTGGATCGGCGATCAGCACGGTGTCGTTGCGGTCCCAACTCTCCTGCCGCCACGCATCGAAAATCGTCTTTTCCCAGGTCGAATCGGGATGCAGAACCGCCACCGCTCGGCCGATCGGATCGTAGAGGGTCAGCACGCTGACGCCGGACTGCGCGGCGAATTCAAACGCGCTCGTCACGGTGAAGAAGGGCTCGTAGCGGCGAACCTCGTTCCCCTTGTTGTTCAGGATTGTCCAACCCGAGCCCAGCCAGCGCGGCGACACGGTGGCACCGCCATCGACCAGCGGACCGGGTGCGACATGCGCCTTCTTCTGCACGACCCGGCCGAAGCCGTCGTTGTAGGCCAGCGCGAACTGATAAGCAGAGGCCGCACCCGCCACGCCGCTGTTATGGGTCTCACGCGCGATCACCGCGACAGCGGGCGGCGAGGGCTGCGGGTTCGCCTTGGTGCGCTGATAAGCCGCGATGTCGCACACAACGCGGGTGCTCGCTGTGCCGATCAGCGCGGCGGGCCCTGCGAGCGGATCGGCGAAGAAGGTGGCGATGGTTGCGTCGTCAAGGTCGATGGTGAAGCCGGATAGCGTGTCGCCGAGGGCTTCGGTGGTCTTGCCCATCACCGCGGTGGCGGCGACCAGACCGAGCGCGTCGAACGCGGCCTGGGCACGATTGCCGTTGGCGTCGGTCACCGTGCTGGGCGCGAGCACGCGGTAGTCGTTGACGCTGCTGGTGACGTTGCCGACCGGATCGGTGGCGGAGACCGCCAGCAGATTGTTGCCGTCGTAGCCGACGCGGGCGATCCCGCCGAACGGGTCGACCATCCGCATCGGCAGGAAGAAATGGCCAAGTGCGTAGGCGAATTCTTGTGTCGGCGTGTCCCCGTCATTGGGCGACAGGAAGGCGCGGCCGGAGGGCGCCCACCATTCGCTCTCGCCGGGGAGCTGGACGTAACCGCCTTCCTGCAAGACCGAATTCGGCACCAGCGCGCCGAACACCGAAGTGATCTGGCCAAGCGTCAGTGCTGCCTTATAGGTCTCGCCCGCCATCGCGCGCGGCGGGAGCTTGCCGACCGGCAGCAGCGTGGTCAGATCATCGCTGCGATAGCGTGTGCGTGTCTTGGCGATGAAACGGCGGGTCGGTACCGCGGCAGGCGTGCCGGATCCGTCGACATCGGCGTCCGGGATCGCCTCATAGGCAATGTCGTGGCCAACCGACCAAACCATCTGCCAGACGCCCGGCTTGGCCGGCGGGCCGTCGAGGTCAGTGAAGGCGAACAGGCTGGCCGCACCGAAGCCCTGGTCCTTGGGCGACACGCCGGTGATTTCGGCGAGATCGGCGCCCGCCACGCGCGGGGCGCGATACACGTCCGGAGATAGGACGATGTCGTCGATCGGGTTGGTGTCGGTCCGCGCGAAGCCGCGCATGTGCAGACGGGATTGGTCATATGTCAGTCGGTCGCGCGTCGCGGCGTCGAGCGCCGGCTCCGGCGAGGGGCCGCTGCGTCGCGGATATCCGATCGACAGCGCCCGCAGCGCGTCGCCGTAGGCGTTAGTCTCCAGAACCGCCTCATGGCCGACGCGGGGATCGGACGCGCCGCGTTCGTACTGCAGCGTGACGGTCTCGCGTGGCGTCACGAGGAATGACGCGTGACGGTTCCGTCCGAAACCTTGCAGAAGCTGAACCGAGAAATTGCTCTCGGTGACGCTATAGGGATTGCCGAGCGGGAGGCCTTTGGCATCGGCATCGAAGACTTCGACGCGCAGCACGCGGCCCTTGAGCGCGCGAAAGGCCTCGCGCATCTCGAATGGCGACAACCCGTCGGAGAGCGTGCTGTCGCCCAATCGCATCGCGGCCAACCCGGTTGCCGTCGGCGGGCCGCGCAGGGCGGGTTCCAGCCAGTATTCGCTCTCGTATTGCAAGCTGACCTTGCCGGCATCGACGAAGGCGCCGGTGTGCGCCCAGGTTCGCGTCAGGATCGGCTTGGTGAACGACAGCGCGTTCCAGTTGGCGAATGGATCGTCTTCGAACGCAATGTCGGTGCGGAACTCCTCGGTGTCCCATTGCTCGACCATGCCGAAGCAACGGAATTCACGCTCCAGCCCGTCGAAGAAACCGTGATGATAGGCGTATCGACAGACCAGACGGTTGCGGCCGATCCAGTCGATGGCCTCGGTGCGCTCGACCGTCCAGACCGGGAACGGCAGGCGGCTCACCCAGGGGCGTCCGGCTGCTTCGTCTTCCAGATAGAAGCGGGTCGAAGGCGCGTAGGTTACCCGGGTTTCCGCGCCGAGATTGTTGCGTATCGCGGTGAGAAGATGCGGCTTCACCCCGCCCATCAGGTCGACGTAGAGCAGCGGGGCGGCAGCGTCCCGCGGCAGCGGCGAGGACCAGACCAGAAAAGCGGTGCCGGTGCCGAGCAGATCGACGGTCTGCACACTGTGCAGGGCGTCGGCGGCGGGAAACACCGCAAGCAGCGAGGCGGCGGAGAAGGCGTTGCCCGATTGGTTGAACCAGACGCGCACACCGTCCCGTCCGACATACAGCACGTCGGCCGACCCCGATCCGTCGACATCGGTGAGGCGAATACGCCTGGCGTCGAACGCGTCCTCGGAATCGAAGCGCGGGGCGCGATCCATCGTCACTTTCGTGCCGAAACGCCCGTAGCCCAGGTTCGGCCAATAGGCGGACTCACCGTTGCGTACGCGCACGATGTCGTTCAGCCCGTCACCCGACATGTCGGCGATGAAAATGGTGTCGGTGCCGTCGGAGAAGACGATCGTCGGCCCCTTCTCTTCGTCCCACGGCGTGCGCACGAACTGGGCGACATCGAAGCCGGAGGAGCCCAGCGAGGCGTGGACGGTGAACAGCCCGTCTTCGCTGATCAGCACATCGGCCAGGCCGTCGCCGGTGACGTCGATGAATTTGATGTTGGGATCGTTCCAGTCGAGTTGGGGCAGGGCGTCGAAGCGCTTGAACGGGGCGAAATCGCGCTCACTGGTGCGCGCGTAATAGCCCGGTTCGACCCCGGAAAGGGCGGCGACGTCGACCATGCCGTCACCGTCGAGGGTCAGGAACTGGCGGCGGACGGCGTCGCCGTGGCCGGGGGCGTGGACGATCTCGCGCAGCGGACCGAATTTCGGCGTGACCAGCTCGGTCTTGTCGGCCCGTTCGGCGATGTTGGCGGCACTGAGGTTGCGCTTGTAGTACCAGGCATCCGGCGTCGGGTAGAGAATGCCCGACAACCCCTCGCCGTCGAGATCGAGCCAGCGGAAGCGCCCGCCGTCCACGCCTTCCGGCAGATCGCTCAGGCTGTCGGGATCGGCGGTGCGGATGGTGGGGTCGAGATTTGGTTGGCTGTAATCGAATTCGAGCAGCGGCAGGCTCCTGCTGTGCCGGCCTTGCGCGTCGGTGCGGTAGCCGGTCTGGGCCAGTGAGGCCAGGAAGGTGTAGACCGGCGCCTGCGGATCGGGCGGGGCGAGTTGGTCGGAGTAGGTCAGATCGACCGAGCGCACCAGACCATAGGCGCCGATGCTGGCCTCCCCAGGAAAGTTGTTGAAGAATAACAGACGCTGAACGCGGCGGTAGGTGCGGACTTCGAAACCGGACCGATAAACCGAGAAGGAATCGGGTCGAGAGGTCCAAACCCCGTTGGGGTCAACACCGTCATTGCCGTGGTCGCCGTAGTCGAGACTGACCGCGAACATCCAGTCCGCCGCAGCAGGGGCTGCCGGCTCAGCCTCGGCGGTGAAATCGACGAAATACGGCGTGCGGTTGCCGTAAAGCACCTTGCGCAGATAGGTCTGGGTGTTGCGCACAGCCGGCGTCCGGTTGGCCTCGTGCGCCGAGGCCAGACTGAGCCCGGCGCTGTCCTCCTGGCCGTAGACGTAGAAGACCGCGTTGCCCTTGTCGTCGAAGGTCCGGCTGATGCGCCATTCGAAGATGCGGCTGGCATCGGCGGGATCGGCGACACGGCTGTCCGTACTATCACCGAATATCGTGACGACGTTGTCGCGGGTGATCGTGCGCCAGTGCACCACGCCGGTTTGCGTCGCCCGCCAAAGCTCGATTCGGGAGAACAGCCCCTCGATGCGCGGGCGGTAATAGGCGATCTGGTAATCCACGCCGAAGACTTTGCGGGGGATTACCGTCCGCGCGCCCTTGGCGTCGAGAATCGGCACCAGATCCTCTGTGCCGGAAAGGATGTAGACGTCGGATTCGCCGACATCGTCGTATTGCGGCAGTCCCTTGTCGGTCTTGCGCCGTACGGTCGGGGTGCCCATGCTCCAGCCGAAACCGAACGTGCCATTGCCCGCGCCGGAATCGTAGGCGAGCGCCAGTTGCGGCGTCATCCGCGCCGCGCCGAGCGGCAACGGCACGGACAGATTGGCGGTGCCGGTCGCCGATGCAACCGAGAATTTCTCGCCGAGACCGCGGATCGCACCGCCGGATTTCGGCAGCGTCACCTCGGGCAGCTTGGGGACGAAAGCATCTTGCGAAGCCCGTTCGGCGAAGTCGTCGAGGGGCTTTTCCGCCTTGGGATCGGAACGTGGCGTGCCTTGTATCGGGTTTGGGGCCGAGCCGGGGAGGGTGGGTTGTGACTGGGCACGCGCTTGATGTTCGTCCGCCACGACTCCCTCCTGTCGCCATGAAAATTATGATGCCCACATTCAATCCGGCATTCCCCAGATAACCGGGAATGTGCCAAACGCGTATCATGGATCTCGTGCCGTGACATCAGACATTCGTCCTATATCGACATCTCCCGAATCACCCGCTTGTTGAGGTTGGTTGCCGCACTGCCGTGATGCTCCGGCACACCAAAGCCCGTGACATCGGCGCGTCGCGCGCCGGACAATGCCGAGTTGGTTATGCAGAGAGATGAAGACCAGAGCCTCTGGTTCGACGGGGGGCGGGACTAAAGATCTGAAGTCCAGTTTGTCGAGGAAATACACGAGCGTGCCCAGGAACCAGGAACAATAGGTTACTTTTCGCGCTGGATCATAGGACGCTTTCCAGCGTTCCTTGGAGAAGTTGGACGGCGCCTGCTCCTCCATGAACTGCCGGATGGCACAGCGGACGGCGGGCAGGTCGGGGTTAGCTAGACAGCGGGGGTGGGCGCCGATGAATTCCGATAGCATTGGTTCGAGATCAGTGAGGAAGGTTTCGAAGGCTCGCGTATTGGCCGGCAAGTTGCAGCCGAGCCGGTTCGCGGCGGCCTTTGGCACCGCGAATGCTGCGCGGCTTGCTGGGCTTTTGCACGACCTCGGCAAAGGCCCGGCTCTCCGGCGCCCCTGACAGTGTGGACCACTCCACGGCTGACGCGGTGGAAGGCGACGCCTCAGCAACGTTTTGAGGTCATTTCGCGCCGCTCATTTGCCGTCGATTCGCGCGCCGGAGCTGTAGCGCCCGATCTGTGACGCCGAGACGGCACGCAGCACGCTGAAGATTTCCGTCCTCCTCATCGGTCGCTTAGCGAATAGCGACATCCTCGGCTGCGTGGCCGATCTCCTTGAGTCCCGCGCCGAAGAGCACGGCGCGTTGGATCGGCCGTTCGAAATGAAAATCCAGCTAAGCTGTCTTGTCCCGTTCCAGAACTGGCCGCTCATTCGAGGGGTGTCAACGGCGGAGACAAAATGTGCCTGGGCATGGCCGGGGCGATGGTTCAATGGCACGAACGTCTCACGGATGCGCAGCGTTGTCCGTGCCACGTACTCACGCACAATCGTATATCCGCCGGAAAATCCGCGTTCGTCCCGCAGTCGCTCGAAAATCCGATGCGCGGTGTGCCGCTGCTTCTTGTGAACGCTGCGGTCACCTTCAAGGATGGCGTCGATCCACGCCATGTACGGCCCAAGCTTCTTGGATGCCGGCCGTTCACGTCGCCGGTAACCGGGCGGAATCGAAAACTGAAGCATCTTTGTGATCGTGTTCCGGTGAACGCCAAACCGCTTCGCCGCTTCCCTGCGGCTCAGCCCGTCAACCATCACCGATCGTCTGATCTTGGCATAAAGTTCCACTGCGAACATCCTTCCCGCCCCTCCATGCCGATCGGCGGCATCGAGACGGCCTAGCGGGACCGGTACACTTTTGCGCCGCTTTCAAACCGCAGCGCCAAGCCGGATCAGTGGTACACTTTGCCTCCGCGATTTATAAGCTTGGCCGCGAGCTCGACGAGCGTCTCGACGGGAAGCCCGCAATGGCCCTCGTCGGTCGCCTCTGCAGTGCGAACGAAATCCCGGCCCGAACGCGCTGCGGCGCCTCGCGGGTCACGCCCATTTTCATGGCGATCGCGTCGGCTGTCCGAAAGCCGATGCCTGTAATGTCGCGGGCGAGCCGATATGGATCCTCGGTCACCACCTGAATCGCGTCATGGCTATAGGTCTTGAAGATGCGCACCGCCCGCGACGTTCCGACGCCGTGGGAATGCCGGAAAATCATAATATCGCGAACAGCCTTCTGCTCGGCCCAGCTCGCGGCGATCTTCCCGGCGCGGAATTCGCCAATGCCGGGAACCTCCCTCAGTTTTTCGGGACCGGCCTCGATGAATTCGAAGGTCGCTTCGCCGAACACGCCGACGATCCATTTGGCGAGCTTGGGACCGATGCTACGAACCATCCCGGAGCCGAGGTATTTCTCGATGCCTTCGGCCGTCGTCGGCGGGGTCGTCTTGAGCATATCGGCCGTGAATTGAAGGCCATGCGTGCGATCGGTGAACCAGACGCCGACAGCATGAATGAATTCGCCCGCCGATATCGAAGCTGCATGGCCGACGACCACGACGAGATCGCGTTGCCCGCGCGCCTTCACCTTCAGGACCGCGAAGCCATTCTCCTCGTTGTGATAGGTCGCCCGCTCGACGGAGCCGACGAGCGTTTCACGGGAAGGAGCGGGGCGGGCGACGGACTTCAAGACTCCATGCCTTTGCTGGAAGCCGACGAGCAAATTATATCAGACGATCCCTTCCACGCGCTTTCAACGGGGCCGCGATCCGGAAAGTGGGGCCTCCCTGCTGGATGGCGTCAATTTCGCCTTCGATCCCGGCAGCGCGGAAGGTCAAACGTCCTCGCTCTGGTCGCGGATCTCCAACTTGAACTGGAAGCCCACAAAACGGCGTTGTCACTGCCGGCAAACCAGGAACGTGACGGTGCGGGTACATTTGAGCGCGACCCCCCGGCTATCAGCCAATCAAAGTTCTGGCACTACAGCAGCGGCGTTTGACGCCCCCTCATTTGAGGCGATCTAAGGGGTGCGTTGCGAACAGACCGAGAAACATGGTACTTTTGAGCAATCATCTCGTGAACGATTCCCGGTCCATGTCCGTCGCCTATCTCGAAAAGCTCAATTCCGAACAGAGACGAGCCGTCGGAAGAGCGCCGCCTGCTGTATGTCGCGATGACGCGCGCCAAGGACGATTTGCATCTCATCGTCCCGCAGCGCTCTTCACGCATGGCTAGAACGCGCAGGGGGACCGGCATGTTTGCGCCTCAAGGGCGCGCTTCATTCCGGACGGGCTGTTGAACCTTTTCAACAAGACGGCGTGGCCGGTGATCACCTCCGGATCGGCGGGGGTGCGGGGGCTAAGCCAAGGCGTGCGCGTCGATGTCGGCGCCCGCATGCGCCGCATGTGGCGATGAGGAGGCCGGCCTTTGTGCAACTTGTATTCGTTAACGAAAGGCCAACAGGCGATCCGCGAATTGGCGGGCGCCATGCGCGACAAGACGGGGAATCTCCCGCCTCTCCCTGGCATCTTCCCGGATTACGCGGCTCCGATCGTGCGCAATCAACTCGACGGCCGAGCGCTAACGATGGCACGCTGGGGCATGCCATCACCGTTGTTCGCTCTCAAGGGGAAGAACTCCGATCCGGGTGTCACCAATGTCCGCAATGTGAAATCCCCGCACTGGAGACGCTGGCTTGGGGTTGAGAGCCGGTGTGTCGTGCCTTTCACCAGCTTCTCCGAGAACGACACGCTGCCGGACTGCACACACCCTCCAGTCTGGTTCGCATTCGGCGAGACGCGGCTGCTTGCTTTCTTTGCGGGCGTCTGGACACGCTGGACCTCCGTCCGAAAGGTGAAGGAAGGCGAGACGGCGAACGACATTTTCGCGTTCTTGACAACGGAGCCAAACAAGGTGGTCGGAGCCATCCAGGCCAAAGCGATGCCCGTCATTTTGACGACGCGCGCGGAAATCGACACTTGGATGATGGCTCCGCCCGCGGAAGCACTGAAGCTTCAGCGGCCCCTGCCCGATGATGCTTTGATGATCGTCGCCCGGGGCGGGAAGAAAGACGAGGGAGGCCTTGCGGCCTGAACGTCATGCCCCCGCCGGACACTGTTAGAGACCGGAAAACGATCGAGCCCGAATTGCCGGATCGGGATGCCCAGGCTGGTCCCGTGCGCCAACGCAAGATCATCCATATCGACATGGATGCGTTTTTCGCCTCCGTTGAGCAGCGCGACAATCCGGAGTTGCGTGGCAAGCCTGTCGCCGTCGGCGGCTCTCGCGAGCGGGGCGTCGTCGCGGCCGCGAGCTATGAGGCCAGGGCGTTCGGGGTGCGCTCAGCAATGCCGTCAGTGACGGCAAAGCGCAGGTGCCCAGACCTGATCTTCGTGACGCCACGGTTCGACGTCTACAGGGCGTTATCGCTCCAGATCCGCGAGATATTCGCCGGTTATACGCCAATCATCGAGCCGTTGTCGCTCGATGAGGCCTATCTCGATGTCACCGAGAACCTGAAAGGCATCGCGTCAGCGACACAGATCGCCGCCGACATCAGAGCGAAGATAACACTCGAAACGAAACTGACGGCCTCGGCAGGGGTCAGCTACAACAAATTCCTGGCGAAGCTCGCCTCAGATCATCGCAAGCCCGATGGCCTCTTCGTCATCACCCCGAAGATAGGGCCAGCCTTTGTTGAGACGTTGCCGGTTGCCAAGTTCCATGGCGTTGGACCGGCGACGACAACAAAAATGCATCGGCTCGGGATCGAGACCGGGCTCGATCTGCGGGCGCAGACCTTGCCTTTCCTTCAGCAGCACTTCGGCAAGTCCGGTCCCTACTATTACTGGATCGCGCGCGGCGTTGACGAACGGCCGGTCCATGCAGGCCGCATCCGCAAGTCGGTTGGGGCCGAGAACACCTTCGCGCAGGACCTGCACGAATTCGGGCCGATGCGCGAAGCGCTGGAGCCAATCATCGCCAAGGTCTGGCGGCGTTGCCAGGCGACCGGCATCCGAGGGCGGACTTTGACGCTGAAGGTGAAGTTCGCCGACTTTCAGCAGATCACCCGAAGCAAGTCCGCCGCCGACGCGATCGACAGTCTCGCGGACCTTGAACGTCTGAGCCTCGACTTACTCAAACCGCTCCAGCCACCGAGAAAAGGGGTGCGCCTGCTAGGGATCTCGCTGTCGTCCTTGACGCAGGCGCAGGCGACGGAGCGCCCCCAACTCTCGCTGCTGCTCTGATAAAGACAGCCGCGGAGAGATGCGTCGCCGGTCGTATTGCCGGGATCCCTGCGGAAGGCGGCTGCGGCCGAAGCGATGTGAGACCAGATTGATACGTTATTAATCAATCCATAAGTAGCGTCACACTCATGCGGCGTATTTGAGTGAGGGGTTCCGGTAGAACGCGCGGATTTTTTCGGGGTCGTTTTGCAGTTGGCGCATGGACGATCGAACCTTGCGATTGAAGTCGTCCTTACCGGTGATGGCCATGCGGCCGACGGTATCCGGTTTCAGATGTTTCCACACCGACTCGTAGGGATTGCGATCCGGCGAATTGGGAGGCAGAAAATAAAGCCGTAATTTTCCGCCGAGAGTTTCAACGAACGCCGCGGCTTTCTTAGCGCGATGCACGGGGCCGCGATCGACGATGAGAAAGATCGTGCGCATTGCGCGGGCAACGAGGCGCTTCAAATCGCGATCAAGACAGCGGCGTTGAAACCACCGCTTTCCTTGATCATGAACCGCATGTGGCCACGCGACGTGATCGCCGAAATCAGGCTCATGGCGTGGCGGGCGCCCGTCACTTTGCGGGCAGGGCCAGCCGTAACGAGTGACAATGTATGAGTCGGTCCCCGGGCAGAGGTCGGAAATTGAAAATAGCGAATCTGCTCAAGTCACGGTGCCATCGCAATTTTGGTTTGAATTCGGTTTCTGGCGCTCTTCGCTGTCGCGATTGGTGCCTGACTATGCGGCGAGGTCAATTGATGATGGGAACACTTTTCCGCGCGGCTTGGCCCAGATGACCTTTGTCGTGATCTTGAACCCGCATGTCTCACGAGTCTCCGCCACGATCCGCGATCGGACGCCTGAGCGCCAGGCGTAGGCGGCCTCTTTCGGGAACAAAGCCAAGGCCTCTCGCCAATCGGCGGGGTCGTCATTGCGAACCTTGCCGGTGTGCGCGGTGGCGGAGACGCTTGCCTGCCCGCCAACGTTTCCGAACCGACTTCCGCCTGGCCGATGTCAGTCGGGACCAGAAGCCCATCCACCGATCCTTCAGAAATTAATAACGAGTAGATCGCGGTCTTCGTAGACGGACCGCTCCCCTTGGCCACCGGCCTGTATCCGCCCGACTGCCATGATCGCCGCAACGATCGCATCGATCTTCTCGGTCGAGCGTTCCTTGTCCGGCTTCTCGTTGCCCGCTGGATCCCGGCGGACGGTGACATTCGACGCGCACCAGGTCGCGATCGGGTTGCCGCCATGCTGTATCTCGCGTCCGACGAGTAGGCGCATGAACTCCGCCGAGGCCGGCCCCATGCTGAGGAACCCCTGGCCGAACTCGACAATGCCGACCCCATGGTCCTGAAGGTTCCGAACAATCTCGCCGGCGAAGGTCCGGTCGAAGGCAAGCTCGGTGATGTCGAAGCGCGACGCCAGCTCCAGGATCTCCGCTTCAATGAATTTGAAATCCGTCGTGTTGCCCTCGGTGGCCACGAGCCATCCCTGATCGCGCCAAACCGTGTAGGGCGCGCGGTCCCGGCGCGACCGGCGGAGGATGTCGTTTTCCGGGCACCAGTGCCGCCAGATCACCTTGGCCTTCTCACCCAGCCGTTCCGGCGGGAAGACCAGCGCCAGCGAGGACAAGTCGTTGACGCGAGCCAGATCGAGCCCGGCATAGCAGCGTCTTCCGGCCAGTTCCTGCTCGTCGATCGGAGCGGCGGCATCAGCCCAGACCTCCATGTCGATCCAGCGGGTGACCTGCTCGGTCCACTCGTTGAGGCGCAACCGGCGGATCGCGTTCTGCTGCGCCGGCATCTCGCGCACTTCGTCGATCTGGCGCTTCAGATCCTCCGCCTTGATGGTGACGCCGAGGCTCGGATTGGCCTTGATCCAGACCGCCGGATCGATCCAGTCGTCGCCGGCATCGGTGGTGGCGATATACGCGAACCAGCTGTCCGATGTTTCGGCCGGGATGGTGCCTTCCAAAGCCTTGACCGAGAACTCGTGGTGCTGCCGGCAGACCGAATGCCGGTCGTGCCCTGCGGTGGTGATCTCGAAGATCAGAGGCTGCCGCCGCGCACCGGTCGCAGTGTTCAGCTTTTGGATGATGTCCGGGCTCGGGTGTTCGTGGACCTCGTCGACGGCGGCGAAATGGACGTTGAGGCCATCCATCTTCGAGGCGTCGGCTGAGAGCGGCCGGAACCAGGACGAGGTCGCCAGCACGGCAAGGTTGTTCACCGTTCGCGTCACCCGCGCCCGCAGCGCCGGGCTGGCATCGACCATGCGCTCGGCCTCGCCGAAGACGATGCGGGCCTGATCGCGGGTCGTGGCCGCGGCATAGACATACGATCCTGGCTCGCCATCGGCGATGAGGGCATAGAGTGCGGTACCGGCCAGCATCACCGACTTGCCGTTTTTCCGCGCCACCTCGACATAGGCGGTACGAAATTGCCGCAAACCGTCCGCGCGCTTCCAGCCGAAGAGCGCGCCGATGACGAAGCCCTGCCAGGGTTGGAGTGCGAAGGGCTGATTGGCCCATTCTCCGGACGAATGGCGGAGATGCCCGAAGAAAGCGATGGCGTGGCGAGCGGCAGCGGCATCCCAGACGAGCCCTCGGCGCTTGGCCGAAACCAAATCGTCGAGGTGCCGCCGACAGGCGAGATTCACCAGCCGGCCGGCGGCGACCCGCCCCTCGGCCACTGCACGCGCGTAAGTCTCGGCGGGACAGGCCGGGGTCTTGGCTTTACACATCCTTGCCACGGTTGAGATAATCCTCGAAGGGGTCGGTCAGATCGGCCGGTTCGGCCATGCGGATGCGCGAGCGGCTCGAAGGCGTCAGGCCAAACTCGGATTCGATCTGCGCCATCTGGGCGAGGCACTTGTTGACGACGGCCAGGAACGGATTCTGGATAATATTGCCGCCCTCGGTCTTGACCACAGGGCCACGGCGCTTGACCTCAGCCTCGGCCTCGAGCCAGCGGCACCACACCACCGCGTAGCGGGCGAGCGCCCCGGCATCGAGCTCGGTCATCATCCCGTGCCGGGCCAGCATCTCGGCCATGGCGGCGAACTTGGCCCTCGCCCACTCGTCGAGATGCGCCGGAGGCTCGGGCACCGAGACGGCGGGTTTCGGCTCGTCCTTGTTCAGGCGATGCGGCCGGGCGGTCCCCTTGACCAGCTTGAGGTGAGTGGGCAACGGCTTGCGCCCCGCCATGACAGATCTCCAGGCCCGTTCGCACGGGAACAAAATACAATGAATTCATCTACTTAATCGCTTGACTACGGCCGGGAGCTGAGCCTTTATGGACGCATCATCAAGCTTGGGAGGCAGCCATGACCACTCCTCAGACTGCCAACCCCGCCTGGGGATTCTTCGGAACGATTCGGTACCATGCCGAGCCCGCTGACGCCTGGAATCAGGCTTTGTCCGCCATTGCCGTCGCCACGGGCTGCCCCGCCGCGGCGGTGCGCGATTTCCTCGACAGCCGGCACGGGCGGCATTTCGCTGACGAGGTCGCCGACGAACTGGGGCGCGGGCTGCTGCTGGATGCGGCGATCAAAGCGGCGGCGGCTCGTTGGCTGGACTGGTGGATCAGCCGCAAGACTGAACGCGACACGGGCATTCCCTGCGGGCTGCCCTACCTCACCGGCTTCGTGACCCACTTCGAGATCCAGGCCGAATCCGCCGGCTGACTCCCGCCCACGCCTCCGCAACGCCCCGACCGGGATTCCCGGCGGGGCTTGGGGTGGCAGCAGCGCCACCAATGTTGGGGCGTACCCACGCGGGAGACACCATCGTGACCAATCTTTCCGATACCCAGCATGTGATCCTGACCGCCGCCTGGCGGCGCGCGGATCGTCTCGTCCTGCCACTGCCCGATCGCCTCAGGGGCGGGGCCGCCGCCAAGGTGGTGGGCAGCCTAATCGCAAAGGGACTGATCGAGGAGGTCGAGGCGAAGCGAGGCAAGCCGTTCTGGCGTGAAACCGGCGACAAACACGGCGTGACCTTGGTTGCCACCGACGCCGCCTTCGCCGCCCTCGGCATCGAGCCGTCACCGGCGGCGGCCGATGCCCACGACACCGAGCCTGCCCTCAGCTTGCCCGCAACGGTACGCAGGGGCCGCGCCGACACCAAACAGGCCCAGCTGGTCGCCATGCTGAAGCGCCGCAAAGGCGCCAGCATCGAGGAAATCGGTGAAAAATTCGGCTGGCAGGCGCATACCGTCCGGGGCGCCATCGCCGGGGCACTCAAGAAGAAACTCGGCCTGGACGTGATCTCAGAGAAGATCGAGAGGCGCGGTCGGGTCTACCGGATCGCTTGAACAGGCCGTCAAGGCGCCGCCGACATGTCGAAGTTCGGCGGCGTTGCTGCTTCCACACGGACCCGAATCCGCTCGAACATCCTTCACAGGCAGTACGACCGGGTGATCGACACAACTTTGAAGATGGCGTTATCGCAAGGTTCTCAGCCAGCGTGGTGCGCAGCCCGAAGAGCGGGAAGATCGCAACCTGCGTGGCGACTGCTACGCCGAATCCGACCAGCACATTGGTGAGGCGTGTCGGCCTTCGAGAGGCGCGGGATTGGATTGCGGAATTCCACGAGAGTTTTCCCAAGGCAGCCCAAGCCCGTGAGTGCGTTATTTAAGCCGCGGGTTCTCGATCACGGTGGGCTTGCTGTATTTCCTGAGCAGGTCGTTCAGGGCCTCGATGGCGATTGCCTGCAATGTCGTGTCGTTTTCGACCGCAAGCATCCGCAGCGCCCGCCAGCCCTCCCGGTTCACCCTAACAAGGATTGCGCGCCCAGCCTCATCCTCGGCTTCCGATGGCCCTGCAGCGGTCCTTCCGCTCGCCGGGGTTCTGCCCGTCTTTGGCTTTTTTGCCACGCCATGCCTCCGTGCACCACGAGGAAGGCTACTAGAAGTACTGGTCCCTTGATAAGCTTGCTTGATAGCAAGATACTTCGTTACTTCCGATAACCGTTATTCTTGGAACTTAACAAAGGGGGAGGGAATGACTGATCGCTCGAGCCCACGGCAAGGCGGTACGGTCGCCACTGATGACGGTACTTACGTTCTGGCACCGTCGCCACCGGCAATCATCCCGACCAGCACTGTGGGGCTTCCGCCGGAACTGGCGGCCGATCTGAACCAAGCAGGAGAATTTGCGCGGGCAGAAAAGGCTATGGCGACGCGCCGGGCCTACAAATCTGATTTTGAGATTTTTGAATTATGGTGCGCCAATCGAGGTGTAGGCGCTCTGCCGGCCGCCGCCGAGACGGTGGCCGCACTCCTGGCCTCAGAGGCGATGCGCCGAATAAAGCCCTCGACGATCGGACGCCGGGCCGCCTCGATCCGCTATGTTCACAAACTCGCCGGCCACCCCGTGCCGACTGATGACGAGCGGGTCCGTGCGACGGTGCGAGGCATCCGGCGAGCCATAGGGATCGCGCCGAGCAAGAAAGCCCCCGCGACCGCCGACCGCCTGATCGCGATGGCCGCAGCCGGCAACGGTGGCATTACCGCCTTGCGCGACCGTGCCCTGCTGCTGCTCGGCTTCGGCGGCGCGTTCCGCCGTTCCGAGTTGGTTGCTCTCGATGTGGCCGACATCACCGAGACCAAGGACGGCCTGCTCGTCACCATCAGACGATCGAAGACGGACCAGGAAGGCCGGAGCACAACCGTCGCGGTCGTGCGTGGCAAGATAGCTTGCCCGGTGGCCGCGCTCCGCGCGTGGCTGACGGTAGCCGGCATTTCGGACGGCCCTGTATTCCGCCCGATCACGAAGAGTGGCAAGGTCCGCCCGACACGGCTTACCGACCGGAGCGTTGCCAATATCGTGAAATACCGCGCCGAGCGCTTGGGGCTCGATCCCAGGGCTTTTGCTGGTCATTCACTCAGGGCTGGGTTTCTCACGAGCGCAGCCGCGCGCGGGGCGTCGCTGTTCAAGATGGCCGACGTGAGCCGGCATAAAAGCATGGACACGCTGCGGGGCTATGTCCGCGACACCGAGGTATTCAAAAATCATGCGGGAGAGGGGTTGCTTTAGGGCTTTCAAAATTCAGCCGTTTCAAATGACCTCGCCCCCAACCGGACTCGGTGCGCCGCGGGCCTGGTGCCCTACAGTCTTCACGCCGGTGTCCGGTTTACGGCTCACACAAGCTGCTTCAGAATTTCTTCGAATTGACGATCGGGATCAACTGGCTGTGCCAGTTGGCGGATGATATCGGTCTGCCGTTCGGCGGCGACCTCGCCATAACTTGAGAACGTGGTCAGCGCCTTCTCGTCGCAAGAAAATCCCCAATGGAGCTCCCTTCATAACCGATCGTATGAAGTAAGGATTGGTTAACAAATCTCTTCGCGCGGGGGCAGCAGGAAACATTATTGGTCGTTGATCACGGCCTTCCGGCCCGTGAATCGTTGCCAACGCTGGACGATCACGTCGCAATAGGCCGGGTCCAGTTCCATCGCGCAGCACACCCGCCCAACCGTCTCAGCAGCGATCAGAGTGGTGCCGCTGCCGCGGAACGGCTCGTAGACCAAGTCGCCGCGTTCGCTGTTGTTGACGATCGGGCGGCGCATGGCCTCGACCGGCTTCTGGGTGCCGTGCGGTGTGGCTGCGTCTTCCGCTCCTGCTGGGGCGATCGACCACAGGGTCGACTGGTCCCGCGCCCCTTGCCAATGGCTCTTGGTGCCCTTGCGGACAGAATACCAGCAGGGTTCGTGCTGCCAATGATAATCGCCGCGCCCGAGGGCGAAGCGGCTCTTCGACCAGACGATCTGCGCCCGGATGTCGAAGCCCCAGGCGGTCAGGCTCTCGGCCACCGTGGTCGCATGGATCGCGGCGTGCCAGACATAGGCGACATCGCCGGGAAACAGCACCCAGGCCTCGCGCCAATCGGCGCGGTCGTCATTGGCCACCTTGCCGGTGCGTTTGGTGGTCGAGACCCCGGCCTCGTTGCGCCACGCGGGATCATAGTCCACGCCATAGGGCGGATCGCTGACCATGAGATGCGGTTTCGGTCCGGCCAGCAGACGCTCGACATCGGTGGCGACGGTGGCATCGCCGCAAAGCAGCCGGTGCGGTTCCAGGACCCATAGATCGCCGGACTTGCTCACCGGCTCGATCGGCGGCGCCGGGACGGCGTCCTCGTCGGTCAGGCCCGCCGATCCGTCCGCCAACAGCGTGTCGATTTCGTCAAGACTAAACCCGGTCAGCTCGAGGTCGAAGTCGAGACCCCTCAGCTCACCGACCTCGACCCTCAGCAGATCGTCGTCCCAGCCCGCGTTGAGCGTGAGTTTGTTGTCAGCGATCACGTAGGCGCGTTTCTGCGCCTCGGACCAGCCTGTCGCGACCATCACCGGGACGTCGACGATCCCAAGCTTCCTGGCCGCCAGCACGCGCCCGTGACCCGCAATTATGCCACCAAACTCATCGACGAGGATCGGAACAGTCCAGCCCCACTCCCGGATCGAGGCGGCGATCTGCGCGATCTGCGCCTCACTGTGCGTGCGGGCATTCCTGGCATATGGGACAAGAGCTGAAACGGCGCGGCGCTCGATCTTGTCGGCTGGCCAATCCATTTCAACCACTCGCGCGCGTTAGGAAGGGAAAAACCCGGCGGGAAGCATCAGAACACGCCTCGCAGCAAGAGAATTTATGCCGGATGCCCAGCCAACGGCCCGGAAATCGTGATGGTGAACGGAGCCCCGTCTTGGCCGGAAAGCTCTTGCGCCGTTGTTTCTTTCCATCCCATGCGGCGCGCGGCGTAATAAGCAGCAGCGCGGAACCTTACGTTTTCGTCCGCCACTTGCGTCGCGAGCCTATAAATTTCTCCCCCGACCTTCATATGGGCCTTGAACACGCCTTCATGGAGCTCAGTGCGGAAATGTTTCGTCAGCGTCTTTATATCGATCCCAAGATGGGTAGCTATGTCCTTTTGGGGAATTCCAAACGCAACCGCGCTCTCGACGACGCCTTTCGCTTTTTCAGTGGGCTCGTATTGAGGCCTCCCGCCTGAATTCTCAGATTCTTCCATTACTGTTTCCAAACGGTTCTTTCCATCATCTCCGAGCGACATTCCTTCCGCTCAGCAGGCGCTGCCTTTTCCAAAAAGATTCTTGAATTTTTTCAGGTGCTTCCACCATTGCGGCGCGGGCACCAGCTGCCCATTTTTGACGTTCGCCATAAGTCATCCCGCTCGGAACGGTGGATTCATCAGGACCACGTCGAACCGCTGACGGCAGAGATCCACAAATGCAAACCCTTGTGCCGCGAGTAATGGACGCCAGATCACTCGCGAACCTCTTCTCCAGGGCCGAAGTTAGCGAATTCAGTGCGATCTGTCCGCGCGAAAAGTGTCTGCCAGACTATTTTCTATCTACTGCGCATCAGTTCGCTGCTCGCACTTCTGCAATGATGCGGCGACGTGAGGAGTTGCGGGGCATACGACGGCCGCTGAGACGTACGGCAATCAAACACAGCGCGTAGAGCCAATGTTCGTGACACGCAGCGCGCGCCAGGCCCACAGTGCCGCACACAATCTTCCAGCGCACGCCCGAAGCACGCAGCCAGACGATCTTGGAATCCACGGGGTCAAGACCGATGGTCCATGTGAGTGCGTCCGCCATGCGGCGGATCGTGTCAGATGACGGTGGGGAACGGCGGAGCGTCGCCGTCAGTCCTGCTAAATCGCTGAACTCATAGCTCATCGTCGGCCACGTGTTGAAATAGCCTTGCGCCTTTTGCTCGGGCAGTCGCTTCAGCACATCGGCGGCTTCGACCAGGCGTTCTTCGACGAGGCTCGGCGTCCATCGAATGTCGGTCATAAGTGATCTCCCTTTCTTGGATCAATTCCTGTCAACGCGACGACGCGAAGAACTCGGACCAACGAACGCCGTTGTGACGGATGTGACGTATTGTTTGTATAGGTTTTCCCGCCTGTGCACGCACGCGCGCGCGTAACGGTGATAACGAAGTGATCCGTCACATCCGTCACGGCGCTGGTCTCGTTGGGTTTCACCTGTCGCTTCATGGCTCTTTGAACTCCATCTCGGTCGTGCCGCCACTGCCTTCACGCAGGCGTAGCCCTCGAAATCCCCGCGCGCGCCGATCGCGGTATGGTTCGAAGCCACGACTCGACAGATTTTCGGAGAAGCGCTTGGTCGAACCGACGAACTCGCCATTCGCTTCTGCCCAGGCCTTCCAGGCGGCGAAGAGGATCGCGATCGTTTCGGTGAGATTGAGCGCGCGCTCGCAGGCCTCATCGAGCCAACGCCCTAGCGCATCCTCTGCCTCGAAATACTCGTTGGTCGCCGCGGAGATGGCGGTGGGCAGCCGCAGGCCAACCCGCTGCCATTCGCGGCACCCATCCACCGCCCATGCCAGGATGCCGTCGCGTTCAGCTAGCAGCTTCTCGGGCAGCCGCTTGTCGCGCTGGGCCGGAGCGATAGTGACGGTGAACGGGATCAGGTGCAGCCGCCGCCGCATCGCCTCGTCGACATTGCGGATGTCGGGCTTGTGATTGCCAGCGACGATGAGCTTGAAGTGCGGCACAAACTCGAAGAAGTCCTGGCGCATGAAGCGGGCCGTGATCTTGTCGCCGCCCGTCAGCGCCTTGAGCCTGCTCTCCGCCCAGCGCCGTCCCTGCTCGGTTTCAGTAGCCGCGACGAGGCGCGCCCCGCGCAAACCGGCCATGTCGGTCGGGTGCCGCTCGCCGGTCGTCGCCATGAACATGTCTATGGGCGCGACGATCGCGTAATCCCCAAGAATCCCGGAGATAGTGGTGAGGAAGACTGACTTGCCGTTGGCGCCAGTACCGTAGAGAAAGAACAGCGCGTGCTCGCTGGTGACGCCGGTAAGGCAGTAGCCCACGATCCGCTGAAGGTATGCCTGCAGCTCGGCGTCACCGCGTGTGACGGTGCCCAGAAAATCTTGCCAAGCCGGACATTCGCCTCGTGGCGTGGCAGTGGCGATCTTGGTGTTGGCGTCGACGCGCCTGTGCGAAAGGAGCGTTCCCGTCATGAGATCGACCAGTCCGCCTGGCGTGTTGAGCGACCAAAGATCGCTGTCCCAGATATCGGCCGTCGCGGCGTGACTTCGGTCCGCGCGGGCGAGCCGTTCGAGGGCTGCGACGGTGCCCGCGGACGCGAGCGTGGCGCGCAGCTTGACATTGTCGCAGGCAGCCGCCGCTTCCCGGCACACGATGCGTGCGAGGTCGTAGACCTTCAGCGTGTTTTCGCGTTGCCACTGCGTGCCGGTCCAGAGA